>CAZSVJ010000001.1:0-56715 GCA_964610185.1 uncultured Occallatibacter sp.
CCGGATAGCCTCCATGTATTGATCCACCTGCTTCGCCTTCCAGTTTCCCCTTTGCTCCACACCGTCTAAAGACGAGAAGCTGGTGCTCTCCAGGCCGATTAGCACTTGAGCGCATCCCGAGTCCTTCATCATGTCCAGCAGTTCCAGGTCGTCGGCCACTGATATGTCTGTCTCCGTAAACCATCGAACATTCTCCCGAGCCAGAGCGCGAACCAATTGCTTCCCATGAGCTTTGTTCACGAATGTATTGTCGTCCGCGAACTCGATGAATGGCCTGTTCCAGAGCGACTTAATCCTCTGAATCTCCGCGATAACACGCTCTACCGGCTTGGTCTTATACTCCGGCGATATTCGAATGGACGCTGCGCAAAACTCGCAGCGAAATGGACACCCTCTTTGCGTTTGTACCGTAAGGCGGTTATAGCGTTCGGGATCAAGCAGCTCAAATCGAGGCATCGGCGAACGGCTCAAATCGAAGCTCGCCTTGCGCGCATCGTATACCTCGCGCAGTCCCCCTGGCGATTCCGCCAAATCGGCCAGCACAAGTGGCCATACCGTCTCACCCTCTCCTATGACAATTGCATCCGCATGACTTTTTGCCTCTTCAGGCACGGCGCTTACGTGGAGCCCCCCAAGAATAACCTTGGTCCCAAGCGCTCTATACCTATCCGCCAAAGCGTATGCTTCGCCGATTTGGGCAGAAAAACTGGAGATCGCCACCACGTCGAATTCTTCCGGGACGCCGGAAACGCCGGGAATATCCGACACTTCCAAGTACCTTGTATCGATCGATGCCGGGGTGAGACCGGCAAGCGTCAACAGCCCAAGACTCGGCAGCGATGCGATCACATGATTGCGCTCTATAAAACCTGGAAGAGTTAGTCCCAGAGCAGTTTGTTCCGGATGTGTGCACGGACCCCACTCATAGCGATCAATCCAAGTTTCATTGCCGCCACCAACCGATCAAGATCGCGAGGATGCCAACGGTAGCTGCTCCCACGGGAATCGGAAACAGATTACGGAGCGGAACTCTCCAAGCCGTCAGGAAGCAGCAAATCGGCATAGTGATGGCGGCCACAATGAGACCAATCGAGGCAGTTTCTAAGTTCCAACCATGGAGCTTCAATAGGCCGGCCGTAGCCGCAAAGATGAGATTAAGAAAACCGAGGCCAAAGAATGATATGTGGCCCAATCTAGTTAGCCGACGGCGATGGGACGCGTACCCGCCCATCCAATCTTCGCGATAGAAAAACAGTCCAACAATGGCGCCGGAGAGCACCCCGGCCAACATACCTAGCCAGCCGCTTACAAGATTCAATTCAGGCAAATGTGGCTACCTTCGTTGGCGAAAGTATACAAGGGATTGCAAGATATCGTGTTCTGAACGGCTGACCGCCTCCCCGGCAATTGCTCTCTCGTCACCTAGGCGAGCTTGAGCCTGCCGCGCGCGGTCTTGATCCCACCTCGTGATCTGGCGGAACGGCAACCGGAAGCGCTTCGCTCGAATGTATCCGCATGGACTGTCTTGCGCTTCCTATTCCCCTGACTTCCGGCCCGTTTCATTTTCTGCTTTGTTATGTCAGGGCTTGATCCAATCTCCTTCAAGCACGCTCGCATCAAGGTCTCTCAAAGCGTTTAAGAGCTTCCCCGCCTTGGCATTGTCACACCCGGTGGCGGTTGGCGCCGGCGCAAAGCCGGCAATAGCAGCAAGGGCGGCTTTGCGCGAAAGCTTCGAAAAGTCCGGCGGGGTTGCACTTCCATAACACGGTTGGATGATGGCGCTGTAGTGCTTCCAGAAATTTGAGACCATGCCCGGCCAAAAACGCAGCCGGTAGGACTGGTCCGCGTGAAGCTGGGCATAATCGTGGTCGGCGCCTGCGATCTCAGTCGTATGCAGGGCACCCGTTCTGGCGCGCTGATAGTACTCGAACATGAAGCCCGCATGAGCGTCCGGATCGGTCTTGTCGCCGTTGAAGTAAGTATTGAATGTTGGTTCATCCGCCCTCATCCGGGTCATGAGAGCGGGCCCGTCCACCGGATCGTTTGTCTGATAGTTTCCCGAAGCCCACGTCGCCTGGTGCTCGGGAGGAAGAGGCATTTGCGTCGGGTTTTTGTCGGTGAGAGCGCTCCACTTTGCGAGCACATCCGCTGCCCCGGCGCCGGTGGGACAAGTGGCGCGCGTCCAACCCCAAAAGGTCCGCATGTTGGGAAAGGCCTTCAGATAATACCGCTTGATCGTGTCCTCATCCCCGGCAAGACACGCAAGCGCGAGCAAATGCTTGGTCTGGCCCGCGGCTTTGGGGAATATCGCCGCCAAACTGACCAGCGCATCAAACCGAATTTTGCCTTTCACGTCTTCGTTATAAATCGACTCTGCATAACTGTGTCCGGACAAGACGACGCGCGACATACGATCTGTTCCGTCTGCCTCGGTCTGCGCGTAGACCGATATTACATGGGCCAGATCGTCACGGTCCGACGAACTCTGCGCGGTGATGAGCGCCTTCAACGCATCCGCGTCGGTCGGCTTAGCCAGCTTCAGGCTGTCTACGAAAGCTTTGATTCCCGAGTCCTGGGTCAGGTCGTAGGTAGCGCCGCCCGCCTGCGTCGCTTCCTCATGCTCCGTCACTGTCACCGTGGTCACTTTGGTGTCGGTCTTGCCGTAGATCTGGTTGAGCTTCTGAACCTCGGGCCCGTAGTTGTTCATTCCGATGTAAAGAATGTTTCCGCCGGCAGCCGGCGCTCGTTGCACATGCCGGCCTTGCTCGGTCTGCGAGGAAGGGAGGACCCTGTCCCCGGATGCATGACGGGAAGATCGCTTCGCCCCTCCCTGTTGAACCACGTGTGCCAGTTCATGAGCCAGCAGGCGGCGGCCGGAATCACTGGAAGTCTCCATCCGTCCGTCGAACGCAATATTCGAATCCGAGGTATATGCGCGGGCGCCGATGCCGCGGGCGGACTCGGCGGCGCGGTCGTCGTCATGAATGCGGACGGCGGAGAGGTCAACGCCAAGGCGCGGCTCAAAGAAGGACCGGTCAGTTGCGGCTAACGGCCGGCCTTGAGAGCTGAGGACTTGGTGGACGGATTGGGGCGCGGGGCCGCCGGAGTCGCCGACGCTGGCAGGCTTGCGCTGGACATTGGGGCGCTTGTCTTCTTCCTCTTTCTTGCACTCAGGGCACATGCGGCGCACGATGCTCGTGGATTCCTTGCGCTGGACTTTTGCTTCCTCTTCTTCTTCTTGACATGAGGCGCAGGCGCGGCGGACGACGGGGGCGGAATCCCGCGCGGCGACGGCTGAGTCCGTCATGCGCATGACACGGTCCGCCACTTGATCGGCTTCGGTTTCGAGCGGATCGTTGGTTGCGCCTACCTGGAGCTTGGTTTGGATTCGCGTTGAGGAACGAGAGAGACGCAAGGCGGCCTGATTGCCCCAGTAGGCTGGGGAGCTGTTCTGCCGCGAATGAGGCATGTGGCCGTGGCCGTGTTGAGCGGGTTGCTGCGCGGAATCCGTAGTTCGGGATGCAAGCTTATGCATGGGCGCTCCTCCGGGAAGAAAGAGCAGCGCCCGACGCCTGTGCAGCGCCAGGGCGCGGAGAGAACCTTGCGGATGCAGCCATTTGTGGATACGGCTGGGAGAATGGCCGGTGGCAACGGAGAAAGGGGCCCCACGCGGCTCCTTTCGCGATGCTTGCACGGCTCATGATGCTCTTACGGGATTCGAACCCTCTAACGCACAATGCGCTCTTCTCGCCAGACGTGAGAGCGACAGTTGGAACGAACTTCGAGTTGGAGCGGCCAGTCAAGAGATTTTCTTCTCCCAAGTTTCCCGACATCAAGTATCAAGAGCCGGATGCGATAAATCCGAAGCTCTTAAAGGAATAACCGCGGGTCCTTTGAATGCTCCCGTCACAAACAATACGGCAAACACTGACAGTACCGATAACAGACCCTAGAAGCGGTCTCATAAATGCTCTTGCCCCGCAAAAACCGTCCCTCAGGGGCTAAAGCCCAGTGATTTTCGCGGCGTTTTGCGGCACGATCCGCCGCGGCGGATCGTGCCCTTTCAAAACGCCATTTACGAGACCGGTTCTAGAGTCCCAGGGTATCGAGAACTTTGCCGGCTTCAATCTGCATTCCGCAGGCTCCGGGCTGAGCGGCTTTGGGCGACGGGAAGGGCGGACGGGCCTCGATCCGGTCGCCGCTCAATGCGCTATGCGCCAGAGCCTGAATGAATATTTCCGCGATCTCCTGGGAGAGCGGTTTCACATTATCGGATGCCTTCTTGGCAAGGTTGTATCCCACATGCTTATCTCCGACGCGCGAAGCCACATAGTTGCATGCGAAGACTTCAATTTTAGGCGCGAATTTGGCAATCAGGTCGGCGGCGTTGGTGAGTTTTCCGGCCGGATCGAAGACACCTCCGTTCATGGTGAGGAAAGTATGGGCGCGATCCTTAAATGCGGAGCCGGGCCCGCTGGAGGAGACATAGTCGCTGAGCGCGTCGGAGAGCTTTTTGCCGGCGGGGATGTTGGGAGCCGTAAGCGCGGTTGGGCTGCCGGTGGCGACGACATAGCCCGCGATGTCACCCTCAAGATTAATGGTGCCGCCGTAGTCGGACGGGGCGGGCAGGAAAGCGTCGCTCGCGGGCGCTGACGGAGCCGACGCGCGTTCGAGGGCGACTTTGCCGGTGCCGCCGCCGAGATCGCCGAGCCAGGTGACGACCTCAGTTCCCGTGCCGCCCATGGGAACGTCCTTGACGAGGTAATGGTAGCTGACGTCCTTGGCGTAATCGGGATCGAATCGCGCATCGAGGGCGATGATGACGTGTCCCATGTCGATCTTGAGGGCTGGTGAGCCAACGTCCTGGCTTGCCTTGAGAGCATCAAATAGCCCACAGTCGAGAATGCCGCGCACGTCGGTGGGGACGCTCTTGTCAGGCGCCTGTGAGGGACGAGTGAAGCGCTGGAAGCCTTCGTTTCGCGTAGCGCTATGCTCCCCCGGATCTCCCGGCGCGCCGGAGCCGGTGTAATCGAGGCTCCAGGTTGTGCCGTAATAGATGCCCCGAATGGCGTGAATCTGATCTTTGGCGCCAGTGATTCCGGCGGCATCAAGTTTGGTCTCCGCGGCGCGAATCAGGGTGAGGAATTCGGTGAACGAACTTGCTTTGGCGAATTGGGTGGTGCAAGCCGGCGGGGGAGCAGGGTCTTTCTTCTGATCCGCATCGAGCTGTGCGCCTGGCAGCTTGTCCGGTTGTTTGTCCGGCTGCTTATCCGGCGGAGCCGCGGAGCAATCCGGTTTCCAGCCGGACGGGCAGTCGGCAATGACATCGGGGCCGTCGTAGTGTGTTTCCGCGCGGCACTGTGCGTTGTAGGTTGCGATCTCCTCACAGGTGGGAATGCCGCTGCGTTCGCCGCTGGGACAGCCGCCGCGCCTTTCGACGCATTTTTTCTGGTCGGCGGCTGGACCCGATTCCTGCACTTGTTCCGGCACCGGGTCCCGGCGAAGCGTGGAGGCGACTGGCGCAGCCTGTGCCTGCACGACATGAGCCAGCTCATGGGCGAGGAGGCGGCGGCCGGAGCTGCTGGAGGCTTCCATGGGTCCGGCAAATGCGACATGGGAACCGAAGGTATATGCGCGGGCGCCGATGCCGCGGGCGGACTCGGCGGCGCGGTCGTCGTCATGAATGCGAACGGCGGAGAGGTCAACGCCAAGGCGCGGCTCAAAGAAGGAACGGTCAGGCGCGGCTAACGGACGGCCTTGCGAGCTGAGGACTTGGTGGACGGATTGGGGCGCGGGGCCGCCGGAGTCGCCGATACCGGCGGCCTTGCGCTGGACGTTGGGGCGCTTCTCTTCTTCCTCTTTCTTGCACTCCGGGCACATGCGGCGCACGATGCTCGTGGATTCCTTGCGCTGGACCTTTGCTCCCTCATCTTCCTTTTGACATGAAGCGCAGGCGCGGCGAACGACGGGGGCGGAATCCCTGGCGGCGACGGCGGAGTCCGTCATGCGCATGACACGGTCCGCCACTTGATCGGCTTCGGTTTCGAGTGGATCGTTGGTTGCGCCTACCTGGAGCTTGGTTTGGATGCGCGGAGATGTGCGCGAGAGCTGGCGCAGAGCCGTCTGGTTGCCTGCATATTGCATGGTCCGCGGAAAAACGGCGCCATACTGCGTGGGCGCGGCCACGTGCTCGCTTAACCTGCCCGGTTTTGATATCAGTTCATTCATACGCCTTGATCCACGCAGCGCTGCCACAGTCTTTCAAACTTCAATGGGCGATAATACTGCGCGCCATACTCGTGGGCAGCCGCGAGAATGCGGATGCCTCGGCACCGAAGCACTTTTTGCCTGGGCTGTGAGTTGTCATCCAGCGCCTCCCCAATCGCGATCGCTAGGCCGCGCTTGGCGTACAGATGCTCCGACCCTGAGTATCCCTCCGCATATACCTCTGGCGACAGGCGGGCCTCGGGATCGCCAAGCTCCGCGACCGCCGCAAGCGGTGGTGGCTCCAGAGTCTCGATCGCTACAACCCGGCCGGCTCTGGAAAACACCTGAAGGCCGAGCGCCGCCTTCTCCGGCGCCTGGAAGATCTGTAGCAGCGCGGGGTACGCTCCCAGCCTCGACTCCGTTGCTGTGTTCGAGGCGCTGAGAATCTCCTCCACATCCACGACCAGAGAGTTGGGCAGGCCATGCCACTCCGCCAGCCGGAAGCTGAGAAGCGCATCGAGAGCGATTTGAAGTTCGGTAGGCATTGTCACCAACATTCTTTCAGAGCCCGATCAGCGATGTCTTGCCGTGAAGAAATGCCGCTCGAAAACGATCTTCGCCAACCAGATCGTGAATCGTCTGCGCGTTAGCGCCGCCCTGCTGGTACCCCGGTGTCACAGCGCTCTGCGGCGCGGCGCATGCCCCGCTCAGGCCCGAGGTCAGTTGTGTCAGCAACGCGGGCGTTTGGGCTGCCTGTTCGCGGAGGAATTTGAACAGTTCCACGCCCAATACCTCGGCACAGCCCTCAATCAGGGCCTGATCGAAAGTCACTCCATTGGGGAACCGGGGAGAACTTTCGGCAGCGGCGCTAAAATCCGGGTGAGCAAGCGAATGCATCAACTCGTGACAAAGGGTACGAATCGTCTTCCAGCGCATATCGCATTCGCTCACCGTTGCGGAAACCTCAGTCGAAATGGCAACTTCGTTCGTGTTCGGATCGAAATGCCCGGTGTGCCGGGAGACGTCTTCGGCCATTTTCTGCATTGCAGGGTCCTGGTCGAGCGATTCCAGCACCTGATCCATTGCCTTGGCATCCCGCTTTTCGTCGAAGTTAGTTCGTGAAAAGAGCGACGGCCCCTTCGCGGTCGATTGTCCCGCCATGGTAGCGCGATTCCGCATCAGGCCGATACGATCCTTCTTCGTGATCGGCAACGGCTGGCTCTTGTCGTCGGTGGTTACGCTCGAAATGTGCTGGCTGTACTGCCAGCCGGTGAGCCAACGATTGTCGCGAGCGGTCCCAGCGTAAGGTGCAAAGAAGCTAAGCGCCTGAGCCTGAATAAGGTCCCCGATGGTACGGACGTCCGCGATGGGTTGCTTGCGAACGCCGGGCCAGTTGGCGGGGTTGGCCTGCGATGCCGAAAACACCGCCTTTGTGAGTCCGGGAAGCTCGAGCTTGAAGGTCGCCTCATCAAATTTCCCTGCCGGCGGCGCGCTTGAATCCGGCGGCGGATTCAGCAGCGGATCAATCACCTTGTTCTCGCTCGCGGTCGAAGCGGGAAGTCCACCGCTGATCGCCTCCTCGGCCCAGCCGGACTCGACCAGCACCTCACGCTCGAAGTCTTGCTTTGCCGAGCCGAGCGCGCGAGTTTTTGAAACTGGAGCACGATCTATCAAACGCTGAAAAGCCTTGGCGCGATCAAGGGCAGGGGCAGTCGCGGTGTTTTCCGACAGCAAATCCAGAGCGTACAGCAGCCACTCGATCTGGGAGGGTGGAAGCGCCTGAATCTGCCGAACAACAACCGGATCGAGTGGCTTGCCGGAGTAGGAGGCATATCGGCTTTCAACGGTCTTTTCGTAGTCCGCGGGCGCAATCTTGATCAGGTCGCCATAGTCCACGTTCGCCTGGACCTTTCCAAAGTCGACGACAGCGCGAGAGACAGCAGTCGGTGCGGCGGTTACACTCTGCGTTCGCGCCCCGAACGAAGGGCCATTGGTCCTGGGAGCGCCGCTCTGTTGCAGCGTGTGCGCCAGTTCGTGCGCTAGCAGCCTCTTGCCGGCGTGCGTGCCCGGTGCGAACTTTCCCGCGCCAAAAGCAATGTGATTGCCTACCGTGAACGCCTGTGCCCCAATCGAGTTCGCTGAGCTTGCCGCATGCGCGTCGGCGTGAATCCGCACATTCTCCAACCCGGCATTGAGGCGCGGTTCGAAAAACCCGCGCTCCGCCGGTCCGAGCGGCTTTCCGCCGGAAGAGACAACGTCTTGAACTGAGTCTGGCGCGGGACCGCCGGAACCGCCAACCGTTGCCGACTTGCGCTGGACGTCAGGCCGCTTTTCTTCTTCTTCCTTTTTGCACTCCGAGCACATGCGGCGGACTGTGCCGGCAGATTCGCGCGCTGGCGGGGCAGGATCAGCCATGCGCATGACGCGGTCGGCGACTCGATCGGCCTCGGCTTCGAGTGGATCGTTGGTGGCGCCTACCTGGAGCTTGGTTTGGATTCGCCGGGAGGTGCGGGAGATTCGCAGGGCGGCCTGATTGCCCCAGTAGGTTGAGGTGCAGTGCTCCCGCGATTGGGGCGCGGGGGCGAGGCGGGGCGAAGCGAATTGCTGGGCGATGTCCGCTTTTCGGGAGGCGAACTTACGCACGGGCAGGCCCTCCGAAAGAAAGGAAGTCACGCAAGGAGGAATTTGAGCTGGTAGAGAGGCTCTGGAGTTGCGGCTGGAAATAGAGAAAGGAGCCGCGGAGGGCTCCTTTCTTGGTGCTCGAATTACTTTCAATGCTCTTACGGGATTCGAACCCTCTAATGCCATCAGCACTATCTGCGCCAGCAGTGAGAGCGACTCCTAAAAAGTAATTCGAGTTGGAGCGGCAAGTCAAGAGAAATCTTCCTCCAAAAGTACGATTGCGACGAAGAATCACGCGCCTAGGAAACGTTGTCGCGTGTGATGAAGCCATTGAAGACGTTGGCTGCGTCGGAGTAGTTCTCGACGGCAAGGCGGAGCGTGTTTTTCGTGGATGAGCCCGAGCCGGGCGAGGCGGCGATTGCGGTGGTGAATCCGGTGACTGAATTGCGCTCGATGATGGTGCGCGCGCCGAGGGTGTGGGTGACGTCGATTCCGGTGATCCAAAGGCCGGTGTCGGGCGTGGCGGTGAGGGAGATGTCGTTCTCGGAGATGAGGGCGCTGGCAACGCCGCCAACGAAGATGCCGTGGCGGTCGCCGGTGGTGGCCGGGGTCATGCGGACATCGATGGAGTTGCCGACAATGCGCAGTTGCTCCACCTTAAGGAGGGTGAGGGCCGGATTGTTCTTCATGTTGCAGAGGCCGACGTGAATGCCCTGAGCCGTGCCGCCGATGCGATTGTTGAGGATGCGAATCTCCGTGGCCAGGTTGCCGGCGACGACGATGCCCTGCGAGGAGGTGGAGTAAAGCTGCGGCAGCAGGCTCATGGCATAGTTCTTGAATGCCTGCGGGGCGGTGGCGGTGTTCTTGAAGACGTTGAGGGAGATTTTCTTGACCGCGGCGCGAACTGCGCCCATGGCTGAAGTCGCGGTGAGGCCAGCGTTGGAGAGCGCATCCGTCCACGCGTTGGTGAGCTTGGCGCTAGAGATGAACTTGAGCTGGATGGTCCCGAAGCTTGAAGTGATGTGTGCGCGGCCGATGACGCCGAGGTTGACCTTGGGAATCTTGGTTGTTGTTGCGAGCTTTTGGCCCGTGGTCACCACGGGCGCGGCAGCGTTGGCGGGGGCAGCGGGAGCCGCGGGTGTCGCGTGTTCGGTTGATGCCGCGGGTTCTGTAGCGGCTGGCTGACCGTCGCCGGAGTTGGTCAAAGGCGCGGTGGCGGCTCCGCCTGCGGAGTGAGTGGCGGTCGCGAGCTTCTTGCGCTCGGCGCGCTTGATCTTGCGCAACGCCTTCTTGGAGGTCTTGGTTGCGGTGTCGACGATCGACATCTCGCGGACCAGGTCCTTGGCGAGATGCGAGACGAGCATGGCATGGCTGGACAGGTTCTGGCTGGTAATGCCACGCAACTCATACTTCGTCTCGACGATGTTGTTTTCGATCCAGGCTTGATCGGCGTTGAGGAGCAAAATGCCAACCTGGCAGTTGCCAACGAGGAAGTGGCTGTTGACGATGCGGACGAATGTTTCATTTGTCAAGGCAACAGGACTTGAGGACGAGGGCGAGTTGGCGACAGTGAGGCAGGCGGCGCTGCGCAGGTCGTCGTCTTCGCAGGAAAAGACGCAGCGGTCTACATTGACTTCAAAACAGTTGTTGAAGGTGACGGCGCCCTGGAGGTTACGGGTGTTGTTGCTCGACATGTAGCCGGAGAGTTCGGCGGCGATGGAGATATCCGTGAGGGTGACGCTGGTGCAGGAGTTGAATTCGAAGACACATTCGAGGGCCTTGCCGGTGATCACAGTTCCCAGTCCCGCACCGGTGATCTTGACTGCCTTTTCTCCGAAGGCGAAGGTGTTTTTTGCGTTGAAGAGGCCGGGCTGAAAGCAGATGCTTAGGGCTTTTGCGGAGCTCGAGATGGCGGCGCTGAGCTTGCCTTGCCAATCCTGAGAGTCGTCGAGGGTGATGGCGCAGCAGTCGCATGCGCCGAGATCGGTAAGGGGCAGGAACGGAACGCGGCAATCGGGGGTGACGGGGCCGGCGGGTGCGCCGGGTGTGAAGATGGCAAGGCCGCAGAGCCACTGGCGTGGGCCATCGGGGGGTTGCGGACCCTCAAGATAACGCGCGGGGTAGAGCTGTTGCGGAGAGTTGGGCCGGACGGCGAAGTTCCAGTAGGGGCGCAGGGCAAAGGGCGCAGTGGGCAAAGAATTGATGTTGACGGTGACGCTGAGGCCGGAAACGGTGTCGAGCGGAGCGGCCGTGCCGACGGTGAATGGAACTGTTGCTTGCCAGAGGCGGACAAAGAGGGTGTTGGGATCGGTGGGGAGCGTTGTGCCGGTGGGCAGAGTGAGCTGCTGCGTGGAGGGATCGTAGATGTTGCCTGAGCCGAGAGTGACGACGAGGCCCTGAGGCGCGGCGACGTAGTTGTCGTCGACGGAGTTGCCGAGGACCATGGTGGTTTGGAGAATCTCAACGGTCTGGCCGGGCTGTGGAGTGTGCGCGGCGTCGATCGGGGCTTGCGAGAGCTGCAAGATATTGGAGCTGCCAGCCACGGCGGTGGCGCGATAAAGGAAGGAAGCGTTGTTCCAGCCCCAAAGCAGCGTGCCTGAACCGCCGCTGACAGAGGTGACTGCGACCTGGACGAGTTGATTGTCCGCACCGAGATAGCCGCCCTGCGCGGACGGGCAGCAGGGATCGGTGGACGTGGTGGGCGGGAAGAAGGCTACTTGAAGTGTGGCGGCGTAGGAGAGCGAGAAGGTGAGAGGGTCAAAGATGAGGCCCTCGCCGAGTAGTTGCTTGATTGCGCCGGCGGCCGCGGATTCACAGGTGCTTTCACTGGTTGGGAACTCCACGATGTGCTGCATCAGACGCGTACGCGCGGCTGTATCCGGGCCGCCGAGGGCGACCTCAAGGAGGGCCTGGTCTTCAACGGCAGAGATGCTCTGCTCGATGACGTGGAGGGCGACGACCTGATTCTTCTGCCGGGCGAGCGCGGCAGAAGGCGCGGGTTGATCGAGCCACTCCAACTGATTTGCCACGGGAATGGGCGCGTCGTTCTCCAGGCGCCAACCGCCGAGATACATGGTTCCGATGCCGACGGTGAGGTTGTTGTTGCCGTCGGTGGTGACCTGGTATCCGTTGTTGGGCGTGCCGACTGGGCCTACGAGGTCAATGGTCTCGACGCGAAGTGCCTCCGCTGCAATCATTGCCTGCTCGTTGACATCGGCCTCAAGCGTTACGCGGCCCTGCTGCGCGACTACGGAACGGTACTCGCGCGTTGGATCAAATGTGATTCGTGCCCGATCGCTTCCCACGTGGCAACTCCTTCTGAGGATTAAAAAATCAGTCGGCGTCGATCCAGACCGGCAACTGTCCGATCGGCGCATATTCTTCGTACTTCAAGGCCAGGCCGCGGCGCTTGAGCGCTACTGCCTCGCTGCTGTAAACGCCCATCTCCGAGCCGTTCTCGGCGCCGGTCAGAATTGACTCCGCCGCGGCAACATCATCGGCTGGGCAGCCGCATCCAGAGCCTGTCTGTGAAGCGGCAAGAATCTGGTTGTCGGCATCGCTGCGCAACTGCGCGTAACCGGGCTGACCGAAGTTGCGCGAGACAAAGATGGAGGGATGAGGCGAAGTGATGACCGAACGGTAGGGCTGATGGAGGCTGCTGCCGTTGGCGTAAGAGGAAAAGCGGATGCAGCCATCCTGCGTATCGTCCACAGTCGATACATCGTCGAGAATGCTCTCGGAGGCGCTGAGAATGTGCGCGAAGATCTTGCCCAAGACGGTGCATTGGCTGAGGGAGACCGTTCCCTCGTCGAAGCCGAGGGCAAGATCGGCGAAGGCAAGCGGCCAAAGCTGCTCTGTCTCAGTCTGGCTCAAGGTTCCGATGGCGCCGAGCATTGCGGCTTTGAGAGGGGAGGAGATGCCTTTGCCAGGCTCGTAGTTCTGCAACAGATTGTCGAGCGCGGGCGAGGCGGCGACCGCCGCCTTGGCCTGAGGGCTGGTATCGAACTTGAGCGCGTTGGCGAGCGTGGCTGGATCGAAGAGAGTGGAGTCGGTGACCTCAACCGTGGATGCGACCGCGTGGGTTGGAATGGACTGAAAGATGCACGCGGTGGCCTGCAGCGAAGAGACCGCGCCGCCGTCGCGGGTGCGGATGGGGCCGGTAATAGAGCGCTCGATTATAAGGTTTGTGACTGAGCCGTGGATGTAGATGACCGAGGGGCGCAGGGGCATTTCGTCGATGGCCGATCCGAAGAACGGTAACGGACTGGGCGGCGTGACACCCGGAGATGCGATATAGATGGTGCCGGGGTCGACGGTGGTCATGCGCAGGATGACACTGTCAAAGCTGCCTGTGAGGATGAGGTCCGCGCCCTGGAGCAGTAAGCCCTGAATGATGAGCTGCGTGGGCGTGGAGGAACCGGATTTGGCGTCGCCGTGAATCTCCCATTGCTGCGGAGTGTGCTCCTTCCAGCGAATGACAGGGCGCTGACCGTCGAGCGCGGCGAGGGCGATGGTTGCGCCTTCAGGGACGCTGAGGGTCTTTTTGGGCCCGGCGTAGGTGAGGGTATCGCTGAACAGGGCCGCACCGGTTGCGGTAAGTTGCGCAAAGCTGTTGTCTAGGTCAATTGCTTCGCCGCCAGCGATCTGGACTGTGGTTGGCGGCAGAGTGAGCGGGCTCAACAGGCTGGTGTCAAACGCGCCCGCGCCGATTTCGCCGAGGAGGCCGAAGTTGTAGCAGACGGCGAGGGTTCCGACGGGCGCTGGGGCTGGCTTGTTCGACCCCGGAACGAGAAAGCTGAAGAGGCCGCGCTCAGGGTGAATCGTCAACTGGCTGAGCGGGAGTGCCGCGCCGGTGCCGCCGGCCATCATGCCGACGCTGAGCGATTGCGGGGAAAAGTCCGTTGCCCAGAGATTTTTGGGCGCGGTGGCCCAAAGGATTTCGCGGATGGCGACGGGCAGTTCCCACTCATCGGGCGAGACCCAGTGCTCGCCCCACTGCGACTGCTCGGCGACACGCTGCGATGCGGCGAAGAGGGGAATCTCGCGGCCGGTAGGATCGAAAGTGAGGCAGGGCGTGGCGGATTTGCTCAGGACGGGCGTGGCGGCGGAGATGGGGAAGGCGCGCAGCCACCAGATGAAGACGCCGAGGTTGCGAATGTTGAAGTGGCCGAGCGTCTGGCCTCCGGCGCGAAGGTCGGCGGTGTAGAAGTACTCGTCAAAGGCGTTGCCGGTGTTGCTGGCGGCGTAGGTGTTGCGCAGATCGGCAAAGCCGCCGGCGGGCGTGGAGCTGTACGCGCCGATGAGGCCTTCGGCAATCTGAACGGTGTTGCCTGTGAAGCCGATGGGGCCCGTGAGCGGATTTTCAATCCGATAGCTGAGCGGCGGGTCGAACTGATGGCGGGTGCGGCCCATGCGGCGGAAGAACTCAACGACGCGGGCATCGCGGCTGGCGATGTCGGCGGCGAGTTCTTCGAGGACGCCGACGGTTCCGGCGCGACGGCGATAGTAGATGGTCTTGGCGACGTCGATGCGCTGGGCCGCGGCGTCAAGGCAACTGACGAGGCGCGTGGCAACGAGATCGCCAATGTAGGGAATGACCCAGTCGTCGCAGGTCTCGATGGATTGGTTCTCCCAGAGGCGGTCGGTGTTGCGGCGCAGCTCGGCGGCCTGCGCGCCGATGCGGTTGACGAGTTCCTGAAGCGGCCCTGGCGCGCCGGGCGTGGGGCCCTGGTCCATCAATCGGTAGATCGGCGGCAGCAGATTCCACAGCCGGTCGGAGTACCACTGCGCGTATCCGTCCTGAATGGGGGTCTGAATCATGCGGCACCTGCCTCGGAGCTGGGGCTGAAGTTGGAGGGATCGAGGGTGAAGTATGCGCCCTCGCCAGGGAGATGGATGGGGCCGGGGTCCACATTGCCGTTGAAGGTGAATTGGCTCGATGCGATGGCGAGGACGCCAGAAACGCTCAGGCAGACGGCCTCGATCTGGCTGTCAAAGAGGCCGACGCCTATCTGAAGATATGTGGGCGAGAAAAGTCCAACCTGGCTATCGGTGAGCGCGGTGACGAGTGCGGCGTCGATGGCGTTGGTGTCAGCGCCGGCTGCTGTTATGTAATTAAGGCCAAGGGTGACGGGCACCGGCGTTGCCTGGAGAACGGTGACGGGGCGGTTGGGATCGCTGGCCGCTGTGAGCTGGGTTTGGACGGAGGAAGCGACGTTGGGCTGGCCGGCGACATATACAGTGACCGTGGCGCGATCGTTGACGGGGTCCCATGCCCAGCTTGCCGAAGCCATGGTGACGCCGGGGGCTTGAGCGGCGATGGCGGCATAATCGAAGACCGAGACGGCGCGGCCGAAGGCGAGGACGGAGCGAGGCGCGTACTCCTTGATCAAAGCGGCTGGGTCAGGGTCGCTGCCGCCGGAAACGGGGACGGGATTGACGACAGACTGTAGACCTGGATAGTTCTGCGCGATGACGGTGAGCTTGCCCGCGGGAGGAATTTGCGCGCCGCCGCCAATGCGGTAGCTGGCGACGACGTTGTTGACGCCGGTGGTGAGCCGAGCGCCGTTGACACCGTCGCCGAAGTCGACCCAGGTGTTCCGCTGCGCGTCCTCGCGGGTGACGAAGATCTGTGCATTGGCGGGCTGATCGTAGAAGCTCGCGACCTCCGCCCAAGGCAGGCCATTGACGGTGATGGAAACCGTGCTCTGGTAGGTTGCGCCGTTGGCCAGATAAGTGACGGGCGATTTGGCCAGCATGAAGCTTTGGCCAGCGACGGTGGCGTCGCCGCTGCCCAGGACTTCCTTCGCGACGGTCTTGCCGCAGGTGACCGGGAGCAGATTGTAGTAGGCGGTGATGGGCGGCTGTAATTCGGGGCTGAGCGGCGTGGGCGTGTTAAGCGGCCAGGTGACATCGAGACCGCCATCGCCCGCGGTTACCCCGCTGCCGGCCAAGCCGTTGCCAACACTGTCGGCGAGAAGAATCGGCAGAGGCCCCGCCGAGGGAAATTGGGCCGGCGCAACAGGATAGATTTCGGAGGATATTCCATTCCACGGCGAGGGCGGCTGATCGACCAGGATGCCGACAGAAACCCAGTCGTAGAGCAGAGAGGTTTGCGAGAGGCTGCCTGTGATCGAAGAGGTGAGCGGGGGCGAGATGGTGAGCTGCGTATGCAGGACGGGGATGGGGGTGGGCTTGCCGGTGGCGGCGGTGGTTACACCAATAGGGCCACCGTTCTGGCTTGCGTCGCCCAGCATGTCCTGCACGCCGGAGACCTGGACGAGCTCGGCATTGCTGGCGGAAGGCACGGAGAAGACGATCCAGTCGCCGGGTTGAATCTGCCGCGCGAGGCCGGCGAGCTGGACCACAGTTCCGGCCGAATTGACCGCGGAGCCATTGACGGACCAGAGCGCGGCGCTCTGTGCGGGGCGCGTGAGCTGAGCGTTCTCTGCGGTCATGGCCGGTGGCGCGGAGGCCGCTGTCATGGAGACTGTCGTGAGCTTTCCGTTCGTGGTTTGCTGCGCCTGCGGCGCGGAGTAGACGCTCATCAGGTTAGGCGTGACTGTGTCATCGAGAGGACCGAGCAGCAGCACGCCGCCCACATTGACTTTGCTGACTGTGCCCTTGATCAGGACAGAGTAGACGGTGATCGAATCGGAAAAAACTGGGCTGGCGATTTCGGATTCGTGGGTTGCGATGAAGCCGGCCTTTTTGGTCATGGCTTCATAGCTGAAATCCTCAACAGTGAAGGTCGGCCAGACCTGGCTGGTGGCGATGAGGTTGGGCGGCGGCAGCGCCGAAACCCGATCGGGCAGGCCGATAGGAGTGGCCGCAAAAAGCTCGTAGGTCTGCGGCGGCTGGCCTGGGCCGGGCTTGCTCTGGAACTGCAGACCCTGAGGGAGCGTGACGGTTTGACCGGGGAGCACTGTGGGCGTGACCAGAGCGGCCAGCGTGCCGGTGGCGGCGATAGCGGGACGAGGCCGGTAGCCGAGAATTTTTACAAGGCCGCCGGGAGTATCGGGGAGCATGGCAGTGCGCAGATAGTCTTCGTTGGCGATGCGCTCGTTGTAGAAGCTCAAGATGTCGCCGATGTAGGCCCACCACTCGGCCATCATGATGCCGAGATCGGGGACCGCGGGGTCCGACCCGGCGCTGGCCTGCCACGCATTGAGGGCCTGCTCGGCGGGCGTGCCATCGGGGTTCAAGAGCGGCGTGAGCAGAGCGCGTCGGAAGGAGTTGAAGTCTCCGACACGATAGGCGATCTGCGAAAGGCCGGGAGCGTTTGCGCCGCCGACGGGCTCAGCGCCGCTGCCGCAGGGGCATGAAGGTGTTGTGCTCATCGCCCGCCCTCCGCTATAACGCGGATGATGCCGCGCTCTGGGTAATTTGGATCGTTGGCGACACGGAGGATCTGGCCCGCGCCGATCTCAAGAACGTCCGGAAGAGGAAGATAGGTAGTGGTTGCGCCGCGCTGCCGATACTCGATGTCGAGAACTCCGTTGACGCCGGGGACAGCCTGAATGGCAGCCTCAAGATTGGCGCGGTAGAGAGGCGTTCCGAAGGTAAAGCTGTCGGCATAGAAGAACCCTGACTTGCCGTTGGGATTTTGCGCGTCGGCAAGCGCGGTGAGAACGCCGGCTTCGACGTCGCTCGAAAGCCATCCCTGCTCGACGCAAACAGTAATGACGAGATCGACGGAGACAAGCCACGGCGGGGGAGCGTAGGACTCGTAGCCCGCGAGGCGGCGGCGGTTGAGGAGATCGATGAGGTCAATTTGATTTTTTTCCGCGTCCGCGGGATCGGAGGCGGCATTCTGCGTGGGGTCGGCCACGGTGAAGACCGTGAGCCAGCTTCCCGTCCAGCGGAAGGAGGAGCCGGCGCTGAGAACCCACGACTCCTGCTCGGCTGCGGCCTGATAGTCGGCGGCGGTTACGGCGCGATACTGCACGGCGCGAAAGGCCTGCGGCGCCATGCGCTGAATGTGCTGGGCGGTTTCGGCGTCTGAACCGCTGGTGACGTCGAAGGGATTGGAGACCGAAGTGAGGTAGTTGGCGGCATTTTCGCCGATGTTTTGAATAGCTCCGGCGGCGACGTTGCCCGCCGATCCAAGCCCGATGCGGTACTCGACCTTGTAAACGTCGCCGTTGGCAGGCTGCGCGCCGAATACGCCGTCACCGAAGCGAATCGTGTCGCCCTGGTCGCCGTCGTATTCCCAGTGGATAGGCGTACCTGTACCGTCGCGCTCAACGACACGCCAGGCCTGCGGATCGACTGTGAAGGCGGACTCGCCGGCGGTGGCGTCGAGGAGGCTGGTGGAGAAGCTGAAGCTCTCAGGCTCCGGAACGACGCGGTTTAGGAGAATCTCCGGCTGCGGCTCGGCTGTATCGGGATCGACGGATGAGTCAGTGGCCAGTTGCGAGGGCAGCCAGGCGAGCCGGCCGTTGGCGGCGTTCGCGCGCGAAAGCGGATAGCGGAAGATCCAGTTTGGCGCGGCGTCTGAGCCGTTGGGCCCATAGCGGGCGACGGCAATCAACATGCCCTGTGCGCCGGGCGGCGGCGTGGCGATGGCGAAATTCTCACTAAAACGCTGGCCCTGTGTGGCGGGGAGAAGATTTCCGGCGACAGTGGTTGCGGTGAGGTCGCGCTCGTCGGTGAGTGCGTCCGATGCGCCCCACTGGATGAGCGTTACCTTGGTCGGATTGATGCCGGTCTTGAAGATGGGGTCTTCGAGTTCTACCGCGCCGGTGAGCGTGACAACCTGGCGAAGGCTTTGTCCGGGCAGATCGGTCTGGATGAGCAGTTGCGCCGGACCTGCCTTGATTGCAGCTTCAAATTTGAAGCCGTGGCCGAGGAGATACATCTGTGTTGCGCCGCAGGGGAGAGTTTTCTGGCTGTCATCGAACCAGTAGGGCTGAATGCCGCTGTTCCACTTCATATTGGTGCTGTAGTTGGTTGTGTCGTTAAGCCCGGCGCCGATCTCGAAGGGGACGGTGACGCCGTCGGGCGTGGTTGCAGTGACAAGGATTCCGGCGGGAACGGACGAACCGGTGACATTGCACTGTACTTGAGTGCTGGCGGAGAGCGCAGGGGAGGGCTCATAGTCGACGAGGCGGGCGAGGCTCACCAGGGAGCGCTGCTGCGTGGCGGTGAGCAGTTGGGCCTCGGTGGCGACGCGATCCTGGAGGTAGCTGAGCTCGTCGCCGAGCTGGCAGAGGGCCTCCATGAACATGACACCAAAGTCGGCCTCCGAGCGCTCCTGCCACGAAGGGTAGCGCTGCGAGGAGAAATTGCCGAGGGCGAGCTTGAAGCTTTGGAAATCTTTGGCGGTGTAGTCGATGGCCGGGAGCGGAGGCTCATCGTCGGGGCAGCAGTCGCACTGCGGCGCGCAGTCAAACTCCGAGGGGCAGAGAACCTTGAAGGAGAAGTTCGCGCTCGAGTACATGGGGTCGAGCTTGGGGAGGGGAACGTAACTCCCCGGCGGGCCGCCGGAGAGTGGCTTATCGCTAGTAAGCGTGATGGTGTAGGTCGAAAAGTCCCCGGCCTGGTTGACTCGAACGGTCAGGATGCGGTTGCCGTTCGAATCTGTGCTCCAGTCGGTAGCGGCGTGGATTTCGTCGGCCTTGATCCCGGTGATCCGCTCCCCGCCGGTGATTGTAGCCAGCATTTTCAGCGGCGCGGCGGGGGTTACGTCGACAGAGTTGAGGAAATGGACGTAGAGCGTTTTTGCGTCCACGGTCTTCAGCTCGACGAAGCTGATGCCGTTGACGGCGGTGGAGTCGATCACCTTGCCGAGTCGGTTGCGCGGTTCTGACAAGCTCTTTGTCATTTTCAGATCACCTGAACCTGTGTCTGCTGGATTGTCTGGGTTTCAATGAGAACGTAAGTAATCTGCACGACCACCATTCCGTCCTGAAGTGGGGGGCCGGGGACAGGGCCGCCTGTGGACCCGCTCTGCGTTGCCACGGTCACGTCCTGCACGGTGATTTGATTGCCGAGCCATTGATTGAGAGCCTGGGTGACGGTGATTTTCGCGGCGGCGGCGAGCGAGGAATTCATCGGAGCGAAGAGCAGGCGGCGCAGACCTGCTCCGAAGGTGGGCATGCAGACGCGCTCGCCGGGATTGGTCAAGAGAACCTGCTGGATCATCTGCTCGACATGGGAGGCGTAGTCAGTCTGCGCGGCCTGGCCCGAGGCTGCGTCGATAGCAAATGGATAGCGGATATCTCGGCGAATCATTTGCGGCCTCCTTTGGTGTGTTCGCGATTCATTTCTTTGCGGCTCCTCTGGCTAAGTTCCTGCGACCTGCGTCTGCGTGGATTGAATGAGCACCGCGCCCTGTGGGGCCTGCGTGGCCGCCAGGCAAAGGCCGACGCTCGACTCGGTGAGCGCATTGGAGCCAACCTGCACTTGCTGCGCGGGCATGGTCCATTGCACGGAGACGCAGGGCATGGGCACGACGCCGACAACAAAGGGGCAGCCTGCGATGACGAAGGTGTCTGTGGCCTGAAGAATCGGCGCGCCACCGGCCTGAGCCTGCGTTTGCGAAGGTGTGGCGACGACAGTGCCGCCGTGGGGGCACATCATGGATGCCGCGGCTGTTAGAAGGTCTGGCATCAGAGCACCTCCAGAGCGCCACTGTTCACGTTGACGCCGCTAGCGCCGATCGCCACCGAGCTTGAGCCCGAGGTGGAGGTGACTCCGCTTGAATCGAGCACGACGGTGTTCTGCTGCGCGTCGGTCATCGTGATGCTGCCGGCGTTGTCGTCGAGCGCGATGGAGCCGCCGGCAGTGATGACTGCCTTGACGGTTGCGCTGGCTTGCGAAGGGATGTCGCCCGAGGCCCAGAACATTCCGGCCCAGATGGGATAGGAAACATCGCCGCCCTCGAACTCGATCCAGACACAACTGCCCACCTCCGGCAACATGATGAAGCCGACTTGCGGCCCAGCATAGGGAACGCAAGGCATGGCCCAGCCCGTGCCTCCGTTTGGCAGCACGGATGGAACCGCCGCCTTTACGCGCATCGTTGAGGCGTCTACATCGGTGACGACGCCGCGATACTTGCCGAAAAAGCGGTTGCGGATCCGGTCAGCCAGATCGTTGAGGAGGGGATCGGTCACAGGCTCACACCTCCGGGGAGCGAGCTGCCGCCAGAGGCGGCGCCCATTGCGTTGCGCACCAGCACGAAGTCCATGGTGTGCTGCTGCGAGGTGATCTTGTGGCGCACGCTCCACACGTAGTAATTGCCGGAGTGGAGCGAACCTGCCGTAGTGAGCTGCGCCACGGTTCCGGCGCGAAGAATGGAGCCGAGGCGGCCCACATCCGCCGTGCCCTTGCAGCGGACGAACCAGCCCGCCTCAGTAAGCACGGACTGCGCGCGCATGGTGAGTTCCTGCGCGGAGTCGACGGTTGCGGTCAGCAGCGAAGTGACCGTAGTGCCGGTAAACTGCGCCAGGCTTTGCGCCTCCATGGGGTCGATGCCGGAGTCGCTTGTAGTGCCGCCCGCGCCGGTTGAGTCGGGGCTTGCGACCAGCTCCTGCATGGCGATGGTCGCTGTCGGACGCATCACATCCCAGCTGATATCGAGCGCGTTGACCGTCGCCGCGTTCATGTCGTTGAGGGTGAGAGTGGTTGCCGGATCGCCGCTTGTCGAGGGGCGCGCGAAGGTTCCGGTGCGCTGGCCTGGAGTGTCCGTGCAAAAAACGCGGAAGATTTTGCCGGTGCGCTTGGCAAGGCGGCGAAGAAACTGGGCATCGGTGCCCCGCTGCATGAGGGTGTTGGTGTCGGAAGTGTACGCCGGGGAGTCGTCGTCGGAGTTCGCGCTATCGGGCGTGATGCCGTAGTTGCCGAAGATGCTTGCAGCCACCTGCGAGTCCGTGACATCGGCCCACTCCTTGGCCTGCTCGGTAGTATTCATGAGCCAGCTTGCATCCTGGCCCCAAATCTCGATGGTGCTGGAGGAGGTGCCGGTATCGAGGTGAACGGTCTGGGCGAGGAGATAGCCGTCGATGAGGCATTGCGCCTGGCCATCGGCCGCGGTTGCGACCAGCGTCACATTGGTGAGCGGGGCCATGCGCGAGTCGACGACGAGGTCGTAGTCGCCGGACTGCGTGACGTTCAGCGGCAGCTTGATGGAGAATGCGCCGGGGAGCTCGACGTTCTCCTCGATTTGAATCTCAACCATTGCAGTGGAGAGATCCGTGGCCGCCTGGCCGGCGAACGACAATGTAAAGGAACTGGGCGGCATCTATTGGCCTCCTACGGGAATGCCAATGAGCGGGCGGGCCTCAAGCGCGCCGGCTGAGGGGCAATCGTTGGCATCGCACAACTGCCAGAAGAGAGTGGGGTCCTGTAGATAGCGCGCAGCGAGAAGATCGAGGCGGTCGCCCTGGGCTCTTGTGTGGTAACCGGCCAGGCCCATGCCGGCCGGCGACTGCCACAACCGTGTGGCCGTAACCATGCGCCCATCGGGCAGGGTCACGGTGTAAGTGCCGAGATTTACATACCTGCTGTCCGTTGCAAACATCCGTGGTTCCTTTCCTGCTTAAACCGGCAACATTCCCGTGATGGATTCGACTGCGTTGGCGAGGTTTGCAATTGCCAGGGCCTCGCGCAATCCGCTGGTGTAGGTGGCGGCCATGTTGGCGAGCGTTCCGAGCGGCCCGTCTACGTATTGCAGCTCCGGCGGTGTGAGGACCTTGAGCGAAAGCTGCGCCTCGGCGTGGATGGGATTGAGCAGCGTGCCATCGTACAGTTTTTCAGTAATCGTGAGCGCAGTGACCCGCACAGGGGCGATCCGGCCGGGGCCCCAGATGAAGAGAACCGTGGGCAACTGTGCGGCGGGGACCTGTGTTGCCGGAGGCGAGCTTGTCAAACCCAGCGCGGAGGAGACAGAGCCGATGAGACCGCCGCCCGGAGGCGCCGTGGGAAAGAGCAGCATTTCCATAGCGGCGATGCGCGGGTAGACGCCGCTCAACTCGGCAAGGCCCGCGGTAACGGCGCTGCCATCGGCGATGGTGTCGTTCGAGTCCATCATGATGGTGAAAGAGAAGGACTCCTCGGGCGGCCCGGTAATCGCGAGCGGGTTGCTGGGACTCTGTCCGGGAGTGTTCGCGCCGCCCGAGTGCGCGGGGGTCCAGGTGTGGGTCATCGTCTCCGGGTTGTACTGGAAAAGGATCACGTTGGGCACAGGGATCGGGAAGCTCTCCATGAACTCGATCAACGCACCGCGCAAATATTGTCCTGCCATGCTAATCACCCAACCCGTTCGAGAACTGATCGCACAATTGCATCCGCCAACTGCTCCCATCCGTGGCTGGCGGCCTGATCGTTGAGCTCGATGGTGAGATCGCCCCAGTCGTCGCCGCTCTTTTTCCGCGCAGCCGCGTCATCCGGTTTTGCCGCGCCGCCCGTCTTTGCCGCGCTCAGTCCCTGGCCCACGCGCTCGGCGACGGCCGCGCCGTCTTCCGGGCCAAGGCCTGGAATCGCAAGTACCAGCCGATCAATCATGATCTCGTCCATCGATCTCCTTCAGCGCAGCGCCGTGACCTTGCCGATCGGCGCGTGAATCAAGTGTCCCTGCTTGCCGTACTCGCGCTCCGCGGCGCGCTCAATGTCTTCCATCTCGATGGGCTGGCCCTTGCCCCGCGCGAGGAATGCCGCGCCAAGAGCAATCGCCTTGATCTGCGCGCCGGTTACCTCGAGATCGCGCGCCAACTGATCAAGGTCGAGAATGCCGCGAATCCGCTCTCCGCTCGGCGCCTGCTCGAGCAGGGACTTCTCCCACAGAATCTTCCGCTCCCTGACTCCGGGGCTGACGAAATCGACGACGAAGCGCAGGCGGCGCAGGAAAGCCGTGTCCAGATCGTTGCGGCGGTTGGTGGCGAGGATCGCGATGCCGTCAAACTGCTCGATGCGCTGGAGCAGATAGTCGATCTCGATGTTGGCGAAGCGGTCGTGCGAGTCCTTGACTTGCATGCGGCTGCCGAAGAGCGCGTCGGCCTCATCGAAGAAAAGCAGAGCGCCGGAGCGTTCGGCAGCGTCAAAGACATCGCGCAGGCGCTTCTCCGTTTCGCCGATGTACTTGTTGACCACGCCGGCAAGGTCGACGCGATAGAGGTCAAGGCCGAGCGACCGGGCGAGCACTTGCGCGGCCATGGTCTTGCCTGTGCCACTGGGCCCGGCAAAGAGAGCGGAGATTCCCTGGCCAAGATGCACGAGACGAGAAAAGCCCCACTCCTCATAAACTTCCCAGCGCAGCAGGACCTGCGATTCAAACTCTCGGAGAGTACGCTCAAGGCTGGGCGAGACAACGAGGTCGTCCCAGATGTACGGGCAGGGCAGCGACTGCATGAGCTCGCCATGGGCTTCGACGGCGCGGCGGAGCGCGGAATGCACGTCAGTAGCTGCCGTTGTGGTTGCGGCGAGGCGAATCTCTCCCGGCGTCAGCCGCTGCGTGCGCACGATGGCGGGCGCCGCCGCGGGCGAGTAGCAACTCCAAATCTCAAGCCGCGTGGCTGTCGAGAGGGGCTTGAGTTGATAGCAATGCGTTGCGTTGGCCTGCGGCTGCGCCGCTCCGCGAAGGCTGCGGACGCCCATGGCGCGCAGCTCGTTCCACTCCTGCGGCGTGACGGCTTCAGCATCCCGCCAGTAGAGGATCGAACCGGTGGCCCTGGCCTGCCGCGCGGCGCGAATGAGGCTTTCCATGCGCCCTTCACCGGTTTGGATTGCGAGACCGGGAATCATCGGCGTGGCAACGGCAAGCAGCGGCCTGCCGAGCGCGGCGGCAAACTGCGCGGCCAGAGTTTGGCGGCCGGAGCCTTGCGGGCCGCTGAGGACCGGATCGAGGTCCTTCCATTCTGTCTCGCCCGCGAGCGCGGGACCGAGTTCCGCGAGCATCGCCTCCGTAACGGCTGGATAGCCGATGGGCAGGCCGCGCAACTGCTGGGCGGGAAGCGATCGAGCCCAGTCTGTTGTGGCAGGGTCGATCCATTGCTCGGCGCGGAGGCTGAGCACAACGGCCTCGTCTGCCTGCCAACCGGCGTCGGCGCGAGCTTGACCGCCGATTGGAGCAGGATGGGCGAGACGCCAGCGCTTGAGCGCGGTCATGGGCTCGGCCGGACTCTTCCAGCCGAACAGCGCCGATGCCATTGAGGTGGAGGCTTGCGTAGCTCGCGTATCGTCGGCGATGTATGCGAGCGCGCGGCCCAGCTTTGGTTCCAGTTCCACCGCGACGGCGAGGCACAACAGATCGGACTCGTGCTGCGTGAGCGAGAAGGTCGAGATAAGATGCGACCAGTACTCGCAGGCGGCGAGGGCTTTGGTTGCGGATGCGGCGGCGCGTGCGAGGCGGGCCGGCGCTTCTTCCTTGAGGAAGCTCTTGTAGCGCGCGGCTTCGCCTTGCGGGTCGGCGAGGATGCGCCGCACTTCACCGGGATGAATTGCGAGGCTCTGGTC
Organism: uncultured Occallatibacter sp.; assembly: GCA_964610185.1. Classification (GTDB taxonomy): domain Bacteria; phylum Acidobacteriota; class Terriglobia; order Terriglobales; family Acidobacteriaceae; genus Telmatobacter. The sequence continues at coordinate 25,285 of CAZSVJ010000001.1, forward strand.
GACGCTCGTCTCGCCGTGCTGCCAGAGACGTTCCATCCAATCCGCACGCAACTGGGCGCAGGCGCGCACTCGGGCAATGACTGCGTCTGAGGCACGAATTGGAGGGCGTCTGGTCATAGGGCCGGAACCTGAATCCACCAGGCGGGCGGGGCTTCTACCTGGTTCACAATAAAGCGCACCTGCATGTATGCCAGCGGCGTGAGCCCGCCGGCCGGCAGTTGGAAAGAGATCGATCCGGGCGTTGCGCCCGACTGAATGGTTACTGTGGCAACGCCGGGGCCGACGGCGGCCCCAATCGTGAGCGCAGTCTGATCGAGCAAGACCTGGGTCTGCCCGGCGATGAGGCCATTGGCCTGGAAGGTGTAGGTGTTTGTCGCGTCCGGCGCGAGGACTGTAGTGGCCGCGGTGACACCGAGCGCGACCGGCCCGATGAGGATCGGGAGCGCATTACTGCGGAAGCCGCTGATGGAATTGCCGACTTTGATCTGGTAGGCGCCGGGCAGAGGCGTGTTGGTGAGGACAGTGTTGGTGGCTGGCGTTGCGGCGTAGAGCATGTCCTTGGCGTCGAAGATTACGGCGATTTCATCCGCGGCATTGATCGCCCCAGAGAGCGTGGGATCCGTGATGACCCACGCTGGCGGCAATGGCCACTCCGCCGGTGGAGCTGTCTGGCTCAAGAAGACGTCCGATGCATTTGCCTGGTCGAGACCGCTGCCACGCAAGCGAACTGTCTGCCCGACGACTACACACGGCTGCGCGGGAACCACCGTTAGATCGGTTACATCTGTTGCAGTCGGAGGGACGCGTAGCGCTTCCTGCATTCCTAGCTCGTAGAGCTGAGGCGCCGGCTCTGGAACTGGATCGACGAGGCCAAGGTCGGGACCGACGCTGACGACGATCTCCGTGGGCATGCGCGAATCGCCAACCGGAGGCTCTGCCGGCTCGAGAAAAACGATGGCGACACGGAACAGAGAGGAGAGGCGTATGGGCATGGTGATGGCCTGCCAAAGGCGGCTCATCTCTTCAATCGAATCTGCCTGGACAGTGATGGTGAATTCGAAAGAAGGCCCGACGTAAATGGGGTTGGCGTGGAAGTACTGGAGCGCGACGCTCATGAGGTACTGCTCGAGGTGCCAGTTTTTCTCAGAGTAGCTGGTGAGCAGATAGGAGAGGTTGAGGCTCAAGGGCTGCGCGGCGTTGAGCTGCGCGCCTACGGTCTGGATGGGCGTGTTGCGGTAGAACGGATCGCGGCCGACGTGGAGCAGGTTGAGGTTCAGGATGCTGGTGCCGTCTTTGCGGGAAACGTCGGGCATGAGGCCGGTAACTTCAAACGGAAAATTGTTATGGACGTAGCGAGGGGAGTTCTCAATCGACTGCTTGAGATTGGAGATCAGCAGGTGGGTTACCTGTCCGAGATCTTGTACTGTGGCCGGCATCGCGTTACCCCTGCACCAGGCCGTAGGTCCAGGCCAGTTCGCGCGCCAGCGGTTGCGGCGGAGTTGCGGGCTGCGGCCGGCGCTGCCCCTCGACAGGTTTAGCCGCCTGCTGTGGCGCGATGGGCTGAGGCGGCGCGCTCATGCGAATCTCGAGCTTGCCGATGTGCACACGCGTCGCTGGGCGATCTTTCGGCTTTGGCTCGCTTGCGGGCTTGGAGCGCGCTGCGAGTGGGAGGAGCGGCGGCTCAGACTGCGCGCGGTTGCTTTGCGGCTTGTGAGAGAGCTGCGGGTGTGAGGTGGACAAGGATGCGCGCGGCGTAGAATCGGTGGAGGTTTTGGGAGTCGAGTCTGGGATTGAATTGAATTTTGATTCCAGGGCACGGGATGCGGTGGCGGTAAGCTGAGGCTTCATCCCGATCGACGGTGAAGCTTCATTGTGCGCCGATGGCAATTGCGGAGCGATGAGCGGAGTTTTTTGCGTTGCGGATTGGCTGCTTGATTGGGCCGCGCCGAAGTGTGTTTCCCCGATCTGCTTTGGAGGTTGGGCTTGGAGAGTGTTTACGACTGTCGAGTCGGTGTGGGCGGCTTCGCGGGCTGGGGCGGAAATCCTGTGCGCGGAAGTTGTGAGCAGTTCGACTTCATGTTGGTGTTGCTGGATCGAGTCGCCGTGCGGCTGAGATGCCAGGGTTGGTTCAAAGGAAGCGGCAGTGCGGCTCGGAGCTTCAGCCAGAGAAGTTGAATCCGAATCTGCATCGGAAGGCATAAGTTCCGCGGTTCGCTTCTCCGCCGGCCTTTGCGCAGCAGCGTGGCGGGCAACGGTTCCGTCCTGCACCTCGGGCACGAGCGCTCGCCAATCGGGGATCGAGGCAGAGTGCGCCGGCTTGAGGGCGGCCGCGCCAACGGGCATGGGCTCTGCCAGATTGCTCAAGTATCCGCGTTGGCTTGTTGCGCCTGCCATTTTCAATTCCCTCTCCGCTCCCGGATTTTTTCCGCGTACTCTTTGCGCCTGCGCTGCGGTAATGCAACAATTGCCTCCTCGGTCCAGTGGTACTCCGAGGCCAGCAGATCAATCTCACCGAACACACCCGAAGCCGCCTGGATCAGCTCCTCCACAACCAGCTTCGGAACGTGAAGGATTGCCCTCACCGGCTTGCCGCAGTTTGGGCAGATTCCCTCAATTTCTCGCGAGACGGGCGGCGCCAACGCTTCCATGGCTCGCTCAATTCGCGTTGCTTCCAGCTTCGACAGCTTCGCTCTTCCGGTGCAGCGTTGCAACAGCAGCGCGCCGCCTTCGGGTTTTCCCTGCACGGCCAGTTGGTCGCTTACCGTTGGAAGGTGGAATCTGACCGGATTTGCGCTGGCTGTGAGTTCGAACTTCTGAGCCTTGCCCGCCACCCTTGCTACACCGCGTGGCATTCGCGGGGAGACATCGTCGAGCAGTGCCGTAATGGAAAAGCTCATCTCCATGGACTCGCCGCACTCGTGACTGCGATTCCTGAGCAGGCATGTTACGGAGTCGCCCTCAAGAAACCGCCTCAGCCCCAGCAAAGCGTACTCAAAATCCGTGACTGAAAGGGCTCGCCAGTCGGTCTCTTCTGGACCGCGGCTTGCCATTGCCGCTTTTTTGAGAGCCAGCCGCGCGATAGCGACCAATGCCTGCTCGATCTCGTTTCCACCGGCCTCAATCAACGCCAGGTCATCGCTTCCGGTGGGAAGATGGAACTCGATTTCCAGGCCGCTGACCGGCAGCTTCACCCTATTTCTCCTTGGGCTCCGTTAGTGTGGTGTCCTGCTCCCAGCCCTCGTTCTCAATCTTGATGTGCTCGATGGCCACGGCATTGGCGCCGGCGTCGAGGTCGGGCAGCGCCTGATACTCGGAGACCCAGCAGCGATGTATATTGAAGCGCCACACGGGTTGGCCCTCTTCATTGAGCAGGTCGATGCGGACCTCTTGCCGCAGGCTCGACAGCGATTCGCTCGGCGAACCCTTGTCGAGGACCTGCGAGGCGTTGGCCCAGTTCACAAAGTCCTGGTCCATGGTGATGCCGCGCTCGAGCGTGATGGCCTCATACTTGGTGCGGCCCAAGCCCTTGCGGATCACCGGGTCGCCACCGGATTTGTATTCGATCACCTCAGACGACCGCTTAATCGCGCCGACTTTGCTGACCAGCGCCACCGGGCTTGTGGACGTGCCAAAGTACACCAAGAACCGATAGCTCTTGAACGGATCGAAGCGATTCACATTGACGGTAAACGGCTTTCCCATCTCTTTCTCTCCTTGGCTCTCTATGGTTTCTGGTTACGAGGTCTGTCCGGCGATCTGCGCGATCTTGATGACGACGAACTCAGCGGGCTTGAGCAGCGCCACGCTCACCACAATGTTTACGATTCCATTCTGCTGGTCCTGCGGGCTGGTTGTAGTCGAGTCGCATTTGACCTGGAAGGCTTCGCTCGGCGTGGAGCCTTGCAGCGCCTGCTGATTGAAGAGGGAGAGCAGAAAGGCTTCGATCTCAGCCTTGATAGCCAGCCAAAGCGGCGCGTCGTTCGGCTCGAAGACGGCCCACTTCATGTTGGCGATGAGGGACTGCTCGATGAAGAGCGTCATGCGCCGCACTGGCACGTACTTCGACTGCGCGAAGGCATCGTCGTTTGCGACGAGCGTTCGCGCGCCGTAGACAACGGTGCCCGCGCCCGAGAAGCTGCGCAGGCAGTTGACCGGAACGACACTCTCCTCGCTGTAGAGCGCACCCTGCTGCATGTCGTTCATGACGCCGTTGGCGACCGGGCCAGTTGTGCCGAGCAGCGTTGTCGCCATTCCGGCTGGGGCCTTCCAGACACCGCGGTCGGAGTCCGTTGTGGCATACATGCCTGCAACAAAACCGCTGGGGGCGACGGGACAGGGCAGGCCGGTGACCGGGTCCGTCGTATTGAGATACGGAAAATACAGCGCGCCATTCTGACTGAGGGGCACACCGGGCAGGAGCGACTCAAGGGTTGGCGATGTGCTGTTGGGAATCTGGAAGGCCGTGGCCTGCGGCGGAGGATCGAGAACGGCGAAGGCTCGCTTGACCTCAGCGAATGCGAGCGCTGCGCCGATGACCGAGTTATCGACGACCCCAGGCACCAGCAGGATGTTGAAGATCTCAACCGTGTCGAGACCGGAGTTGGGCTGGAAGATGGGGAGAAAGTCACTTGCGCTGAAGGACCCCGAATATCCCGAAGGCAGATTCTGCGGCGTGGTGGAGAAGGTGACGGTCTGTGGAGTAGGCGGAGTGCCCGCAAACACGGTGCCGTACGAAGTGCCGCCGCCAATGGGCGCGGCCGTCACCAGGGAAGAGACGCCGTTCAGCACTTTGTCGATGCTCCCCGCCGTATTGAAGGCGATGGAGATGTCGAGGCCGCGATAGGTCTCGACGCGGGTCCCGTAGGAGAGCACGAGGTCAAAGACGGTGTACGCGCTGGACGAGTTGAGCCGGATGTTGGCCACGCGCGCGACGAGTGGAACCTGATCGGCGGGCTCGATGGCCTGCAGCGCGATGCCGACCGACGGCGAGCCGGTGTTCGGGTTGATATTGGCCGAGAAGAATACGTCGGTGGATGCGCTGCCAAACTGCACGGACACGCTGGTGCCCTTGGCCGAGGGCTGCAGCGGGACGACGTAAGCGTTGTTGCCTCCGTTAAGAAAGAAGGCATAGACGGCGCGGGCAACACTCGAGTCCACGTATCCGCTGGTGAAGATTCCGCCAAAGTACGTCTCGTAGTCGCTGAAACTGTAGATTTGCTGCGCCTGGCCCCAGGGCACGGCGGTCTTCCACGGGTGTGTGTAGCCGACAAAGGCCGTGATGGAGGTCGGCGTAGGTGTGATGGTCTGCGCATTCAGAGGCAATTCCTGAATGTAGATGCCCGGATAGGTGTATGCGGTGGACATTTGGGAAACCTCGCGTGAAGTAAATGGTGGACCAACAATGGTGAGCGCGACGGGCGCTACGACGGAAGACCTGGCGGAGTTCTACGAAGTGAAAGCAAGGAAGGTGAAGTCACCCGACTGTTACGACGCCCTCAGGAGCTCACAAGCAAACTTGCGGAAGCAGAACCAGATGCGCCGCCACCGCTTAGCGTGACCGTGCTGGCCGCAGGGACAAGCCCGGAGGAGCCGGAGAAGGTAAGCAAGTAGGAGAAGGGATTTGTGGCCGCCGTTGTAAGGCCGGCAAGATGAACGCCGGTAACGGCCTTGGTCCAGCTCACTTCCAGCGAAAACGTCGTAGGACTGGAGCCCGAAGCCGGAGTGACGGTGACCTGGATGTTTTGCGCGTCTGTCGAGTCTGAACTGAGCGTGGGGGCCAGCGTGAAGGCGGTCTTTGTGTTGTCGGCAGCTTCGGGGATATTCAGGCTCAGTCCAGCCCCGATTGGGCCGCTGAAAGACTCCGGAAATTCAGGAGTGCCCGTGGTGGCATCGTAGACGAGCCCCAGTGCGGCCGCAGCGGTGCTGCCCAAAACCGTGGCCAGCGAGGTTGGCGTGACATCTGTGTATTTCTCACTCATTACCACGGTAATGTCCGCCGTTCCATTTGCAACAGATGGGTTGGCAATTTGGATGGTGATGCCGTTGCCGGCCGCTCCGCTGAGCGTGGCGGTCGCAGTCAACCCGGCAGCGGCCAGCGCCGATCCGCTGAGAGCCGTTGGGCTCGCGGTTAAATACCCCTGCGAGGAGAGCATGGCCAGAAGAGGCGTGACCTGGCTCTGATAGGTCGAATAATCCGGCCAGGTGGTGGCGTCGATTCCCCGGCTGGTGAAGAAGATGGCGCTCAGGGGAATCTCAATTTGGTTGTACTGGTTATTCGCTGAATTCAGGAATGCAATGGGCGCAGTTGCGGCCGCTGGGTAGATTGCCATTTCCGCCTCCGGGGATACAACTTCAGGGATTAAACAAGCGATTGCTCACCGGTTTCCGATTACCGCCATAGGTCAGCTGATCGACAGAGCGCCCACTATAACCCACTTTTCGCTGTGGATGCAATATTTTTTCCTGGCGGCCTTGTTCAGCCGCTAAGTTCTTGCTTGGAAGTTATCCATTCCTATGGTCGCCAGCTCCTTCATCGAGGCGCAAAATTTTAATTCATCAAAATTTTGATTGACTGATTTCTTGAAAGGAAAGTACACTGCAGCCTCGTCGAGTTTGGCGCAAGGAGGGGGTCATGCGTCTTCTTACAGGGAAATCGCTGTTAGCGGTCTGCACAGCGCTGGCATCCGTCGCGAGCGTAGCTTCCATCGCGCAATCGGGCAGCCCCAAACCTGAGCCCAGCAGGGCAACATCGCTGGCCACCGCTCCGCCCACAGCCCAGGAGATTGCGGACCTGGAATGGATGCGGGCGCGTACGAAGGTCGGCGTTCCGTACCAGCTCGACCTGTCGCAACCCAACCAATACCGCTTCTTGATGACCATGCTCCGGCGCGCCGGAGATAGCAAGGAGCGGTCGCCGCACATGTTCAGCCTGCTTGCTGAAAGCAGCCGGAGAGGCCCGGGCGCTGATCCGAAGATTGCCGTGAACACCGGTCCCGACGGACAAGCGAACGGCACACCGCAGACGCTGAGTTATGTCAACAGCCTGAGCGCGACGGGACCGCAGTCATTCTCGGCATCCGGATTGCTTTCTGTGAATAACGGCACGGCGTCCAGTCAAATCATCATATCGCTGCTGTCGAACAACCAGACCTTCGCGGCAAACCAGGGCGAGCAGCTCAATCAAGGCCAGTACTATACGGTCGCCGTCTCCGGGACGGTTCCCAACTCCGGGACGATTCCGGCCGACAGCGGCCCGGTTACCGCCGAAGCCAATGCCGCGTTCCTTTACGTACCGCAGGGGAGCCATACGCCGGTGGCCAACTACTATCGCGGCGAAGCATCGATCAATCCCACCAGCGCCTGCATTCAACTGCCGAATTACTGCGTTCGAGACGGCAATCAAAACTGCGTCTCCGGCCAATATCAAACCACTTGCACGAATACGGTCACGAATACGACACCGATCAAGGTCTGCTACTACCGCGGCAGCCAGCAGGAGTGCGATTACTGGAACCAGGCTCCCGCCCATCCCACCAATTTCGTCTTTCCGCTTCAGGGCTACGCGCAATTCTCGCAGAATATATTTACCACGGGAACGACTGCAACAGGCGCGGCGACGATCACGCTGGAGAACCCCACAAAGGGTGGCGGATGCTATTTGGTCTTCCAGCAGCTTGCGCCGCTGGCTGCGGCTAATTGGAACGTTCCGGCGGCGACGCCCAACCAGCTGAACTGGACCTTTCCCGCGGCCTCGTTCCCCGACCCGAACAGTTGCCTCGAATACTACAACGCCACAAACACCTACATGCACGTTCAGGTGCTTGGGCTGGTGATGACGAACCAGCAATTCGGCCAGTTCGAGTTCACCAGCAATCGGTCCCAGATCGGCCAGCCGGGCATCTACATTGTGCCGCAAATTCAGATTCAGCAAGGGTGCATGGCGGCGGGTACGCAGATCCGGCTGGCGGACGGAACGGAAAAGGCGATTGAGACATTTGCGCTCGACCAACCGAGGATGGTTAAGTCGGGCATAGGCGATAGCGCGGTGCTGGAAATTACCAGCGGCATTGAGCCACTGCCAATGATTCATCTGCGCACGGACAAAGGCCAGGAGATTCTGGTCACGCGCACCCATCCGATCGTCACGCCTACCGGGCCGGTGATGGCGTCCGCGCTCAAGCTGCAGGACAAAGTTCTCACCGAAGACGGCCCCGCCACTCTTATCGAAGTCAAGCAAGAGATCTATTCGGGCAAGGTCTTCAACCTGCGCGTTGGCGACACGGACGATTCCGACTTCGCGCACATGACGTTGCAGGCGAATGGATTCATTGTGGGCGACGCGCGCATGCAGGCCTACTTTGACGAAGATGCGCAGGAGCAGGAGCGTCTGGCTGCCTCAACGCCCGCGACCATCGAGACAGTGCCGCCGGAATGGCGCGAAGATTTTCTGCGTCACCAAAGCGCTAACAAGTAGCCTAGCCCCGAAGCAGCCCAGCCCGGATTTGAGAGAGGACATCATGGCGAGCGCGCCAACGATTGTCGCCATTCAGTACGACGGCCAGGCCGCCAAGGTGTGGTGGACGCCGTCGTCCGACACCAACGTTACCGGATACATCCTTATGGCGTCGTCCGCGGAGAGCGGCATCGCCTTTCAGAGTCCGGTCATTTCGGGCCAGGGCGCGAATTTCGGTTCGCTCTCGACCGGCACTTTGCCTTCTGGAATCGTCTACACTCTCCAGGTTCAGCCGCAAACCGCGGGCGGTCCTGGAACCGCGAGTCCATTTCTTCCGCTGCTTGCCGCGCGGCCGGTCTTGCGATCCGCATGGTACGACGGAGCCAATCTCAACTTCAGTTGGCATCCGATTGAGGGCGCGGTGAATGGATATCAGCTCGCCGTTTATTCGCTCGACAGCGGAACCTCGGCCTTCGCGAAGGTGGCCGATCCGTGGGCAGAGCAGGGCGTCTTGCCGCAGTCGGCGATCCCTGGCGGCAAACTGGATCCGAGCCAGCAATGGGCAGTCCGAGTCGACGCGCTGAGCGCCAGTCTTGCGGGCGGCGCGGGGTTGAGCGCTTCGAGCGATACGTTCAACCTCCCCAAGCCGCTGCCCACGCTCAATCTGACATACGCCGAGTATCAAGGAGGAGTCAGCATCAAGGCCGGCTGGTCCGCCCTCGCGCAGGGAGCAGTGAGCCGTTTCGCCATCGAGCTGACGTCGCCACAGGACGACTCGCGCCTGATCGTCACGATTCCCGGCGGAGCGGCGACGCAAGGATCGCTGCCCTTGCCGCGGCCGCTAGCGCCGTTGCAGCAATATGCGGCGCGCGTGCTGGCTTTGACCGGCGACGATGTGGGAGTGGCCACACCAGCGCAAGCAGTCATCTCCGCGCTGTCGAGGATTGTTCGCGCGAACTACGACGGTGCGAATGTGCAACTGGTCTGGCAGGCTGCGCAGAGCCCCGCGGTACAGAGCTATCTGCTCAAAGTCGTGTCGCTATCCAGCGGCCAGACCTTCACTGCGACCGTCCCCGATCAGCCTTCCACCTCCGGCTCGGTCGCGACCGGCCCGCTTGACGCTGCGCAGGACTACGTCGCGTCCGTGGCGACGCAGAACCCGAACTACATTGGCGGAGCCAGTCCCACGCTGGCGCTGCTGGCCATCCAGCCGGCAATCGTCTCGCTAGCGTACGACGGCGCAGTCATCGAGATTGGCTGGACCGGTCCCGCCGGCGTCGTCCGATATGTTGCCGGACTCTTCAAAGACGGTGCACTGGTTCAATCCGTCGAAGTTGAAAACGGCCTTGCGAGCTCAGCGCGGCTGGTGATGCCGTCGCCGCTCGGCTCGGGCAATTACACGGTCGGCGTGACGGCTAGCACCGATGCGGGGACCAGTGCGGCAAGCGCCTTGAGCCCTCTGCCAACGACGCTCCCCGTTATTAGCAGCGTTGCCTACAACGGCTCGAGCGTGGTCGTCGAGTGGGCGCAGTTTACCGGAGCAGCGAGCTTTACGATCGCACTCCATTCGCCCGTTACCGGTACTCGCATTCAGCAGGAGGTTTCCCCTGGAACCGCGACTGGCGGAACTCTGCCGCTGCCGGGTTTGCTGGGCACCGATTGCGGTTATCTGCTTACGCTTTCGGCCACACTGACGGCCGGCGGCACGGTGCTCTCCACCCAGCCGGTGCCGCTGATCACGTCGATTCCCGTCCTCGGATCGGTGAGCTACGACGGCGCCGCGGTCACGATAAGCTGGACTCCCGTGGCCGACAGCGCTGCCACTGTCGTTGGATATACCGCGAGCGTATCGGTCGATGGAACGAACACCGTCTACTCCAAAGAGGTGAACAATCCGTTCGCAGCATCGGCCGTGATCGACAGTCTCCCAGTCGGTGGTCTCGACCCAGCACAGACATATCACGCAGCCATCACGGCGCGCGCGGACAACAACGTTGCGGCCATCAGCCGGCAGGCGCTGCTGGCTTCCAGCGTTCCGCGGCCCAACTACGCCACCTGCTACAGCACGCGCATCGTGACAGGATGGTCACCCGTGGCCGGGGCCAACAGCGCCGTCACCGGCTATCGATTGACCGCCGCGTCGGCTCAGTGCGACGACGCATACTCGATCCTGATTCCAGGAAACGCCGCAACCAATGGCGTGCTTCCACTCGCCCGGCCGCTCAGTCCCACCGTTAATTACAGCTTTTCCATTGCCGCCGAGGTGCCGGGCCAGTCGCAAGCGGTGGTGAGCCTTGCGCCGGTGATCTCTTCTTTGCCGGTGCTGGCCAGAGCCCGTTACGACGGCGCAAACGTCGCGTTGACGTGGGCGCCCTCCCAGAGCCCCGCGGTTACCAGCCAGATTCTGAAAGTCATTTCGCTCTCGAGCGGGAACACGTTCACCGCGCCTATCGCGAACCCGTATGCAACCAGCGGGGCCGTTACCGTTCCAGGCGGCCTACAGGCGGATCAACTCTGGCAGGCGCAGGTGTGGGCACAGGGAGCGGTGGCCGGCGCAAGCGATCCGCTGACACTGCTGGCCCAAAGGCCTGTGATTACCGCGGTCCGCTACTTCGGGGTTTATGTAGACGCTCAATGGACACCGGTGATCGGCGCTGGAGTCACGGGTTACACGATGTTCGTGACGAAGCCGGACGGCACACAGCTCGCGGTGAGCGTCCTCGGTGAGCGTAGCGCGTGGGCGCGGCTGGCGCTTGCTGCGCCGTTCCCCGCTGGCGGCTCGTACACGGTGACGGTCGAGGCCGAGGCTGCGCAAGTCTCCGCGGCCAGTGACGCGGTCACTCTCGACCTGGCGCAGCCGGCGATTTCCAGCGTTGTTTACCAAGCCGGCGCGGTGAACGCGACGTGGGCGGAGTCGGCGAACGCAGCCGTCACCGGATATGCGATGCTTGTGTTCGCGCCCCAGAGCGGTCAGGAATTCGTGCAGCCCATTCCGGATCGAGCCACAACCAGCGGCAGTGTCGCCCTCGGCGGCCTGCTTCCCGGCGATGAAACCTGGTTTTTCAGCCTTTGGACGCAAACTCCAGCCGGCATCAGCGCCTGTAGCGCGCCGGCTGCCATTCTTGCCGACGTTCCTGCTCCAATCCAGGTTTCCTACGATGGCCTTTCTGTTTCCATGACGTGGACGGCGAAGCCCGATGGAAACGCCGTGCTCAGCGGCTTTGTGCTCACGGTGCGAAAGACCTCCTCCACTACGCCGGAATTCTCCAAAAACATCGCCGATCCGTTCGCACGCGGCGGCCAAGTCACCGCCGGCGGCCTTGGCTCGGACTATGTGGCGGAAATCCGATCCGTGGCCTCATCCGGAGCAATCACGGTCAGCGCGCCCGTTTCCCTGGTGACGCCGAAGCCATTCCTGGCGAGCGTCGCTCAGGACGACGGTTTGTTGACGGCAACATGGACCGCCGTCACCGGTCTCTCCTGCTATAGGCTCGGTCTGTACGACGCAGCGGGAAGTCTGCTGGCATCGGCTGTTACCACCGGCCTGAGCGCCGCTTTCGACGTTGCGCTCGATCCCGCGCAGACGTACGGGGCGCGGCTACAGGGAATTTCCGGCATAAGCCTCGGTCCGCTCAGTGACCCGCTGGCCGTGCTGTCTGCGGCTCCGACCATTGACGGCCTTAGCTACACGGTGGGAACGCTGGTAGCGACATGGCAGCCGCCGACGCAAGCAGCTGGAATCACGGGCTACATTGCTGTGCTATTCGAAGATGGGCTGGCGCTGCCAGACACCGCTACGTATGACGGCAACAAGGCAACGTTCGCCAAAATGCTGACCGTGAATGTGGCTTATTCAGTTGTGGTGCGCCCAACGGGCCAGGGGACCGCCGGCCCGTCAAGCGCGCCCGTAGAGATAGTCACCGCGACGCCTCGGATCCTCGAAGCGGCCTTTGCAGGCAGCCGGTTTGAAGCCGCGTGGCAATCGGTGCAATCGCAATTCTTAACTGGGTACGAGGTCGAAATCTACCAGGGAAGCACGCGGATCGGCCGCTTTGACACCAGCGAAGCCCAGCTCGGAGTGACGCTCGCGCTCACTGCCGGAGCTGCCTACACCTGCCGCGTTCGCGCGCGCGCGGCTGCTGCCGTGGGGCCATGGAGCGATTCGTTCCCCGTCCGCAGTTCCGGCTATCAATATTTTGTCCAGGTGGCCCAGGCCAACGTGCAGCCGTACCTGTTTCGCACCCTACAAGCTACTCCAGCCAATCCTCCGGCGCAGGCTTTTTCGATCTTTCTACCGGAGATATTCAACACCACACAGACCAATGCGATCACCTCGGGAGCATTCACCCTTACACCCACCAACAGCACGCCGTACGCCTACGAGATGGACTTTGCCGTCAGTAGCCCTGTGTGGACTTTCGACAACCAGAGCATTCGCCCGACGCTGCAATCCGACTACAATGGCTTTCTCAAAGCGCTGGAGCTGGTCACGGGAGGACTGATAACCGGCGGACTCGAGTTGGTTCGCGCGGTGCTTGCGGCAGGGCTTCCGCTCACGTTTTACGAGACGCTGTTTTATCGCTACGGCTTCGACCCGGTGAACGGATTCTCAAATCTGCAGCCGGGCATGGCGCTTCGGCTGGACTCCGAGGTATTTCAGTTCGAGGGCACCTCGCCCTCGGCTACACAGCTCAGCGGTTTTGTGCAAACCGGCGGCGGCGCATATGAGGTTGGCGACTACCTGTTTCCCAGCGGCGCGCGTAAAACCGGCTTCGATGCGTTTCTGGCCACGCTACAGCGGCCGGCCGTGCCGGGGAACACGCGCGGGTCGGGAGGCGTCATCGATCTCTATACCACTGGATTCCGCCGCGCATACTATCGCATCTTCTACCCCGCGACCTTCACCGGTGGAGACTCGCCCGGCAGCCTAAGCATCAGCAATAATATGGCGCTGCTCGGCTGCGATTCGTGGACCGCCCTGTCCAACGCTACCGACATTTATTTGAGCACCGGGAGTTTCTCCACCGTCACCGATAACATTTCCTACACGTTCTTCCGCGGCCGTGTTCTGGCAACTCCGCTGATCACGGTGCGGGTCAACGGCGGCGCGCAACAGGTATCGCTCGGCACTACGGTGCGCGGCCTGGTCCAGCGCACAGCCGAGCTTCCGGTGGCGCCGGCGACCTCCGTTACATCGCTGCGGTTGGACCGCGTGACCGGCAATCTCGTAAATGCCGCGCAGGCCACGCTCATGCTCGATCCGGGTGGGACCGATCCGGTCAACCTGATCGCCAATCCTTATCAAAGCGTGCTCGATCAGCCGGACGCGTTCGATCTTCCTCTGCTTGGCGGAGACCGGCTAACACTCGATTGACCTAATGATCCGATGATGTGAGGGCCGATCCGATGCCCGACGTGGTGTTCAAGAAAAGCGCCGACGCCAGCGGCCTTTACTGGCTCGACTTGACTGGCGAATTGCCGCCGGCGAGCACCTATGCGCTAGGATGGTACACCCCGTCGGCGAACCTGCCAGCCGAGCTCACGCTGACCCAGACCTGGACCGATCCATCCAATGGAGTTTATTTGTTTCTCTCTGCCAAGCCCGCGGCGGAGCCGCAATTCCAGGCTCAGGTGGCGCTCTATCTCGCTGCAACCGGTCAATCCGACATTCGCTTTCTGTGGATCGCGAATCCGTCAGCGCCGTATCCGCAATGGCGGAGCTTCGTGCTCGCGGCGCGCGCGGCGCAGGGCGCATACACGGTATCGCGGCTGGTCTCGTTCGATCTTGCCAACTACAGTTTGATCGTCGGCGGCGGATGCCCGATCGCGCTGGTCGCCGATCCGGCAGCTGGCCTTCCCAGCGGGTTCATGTTCACTCGCTCCGGCGGTTTGAGCGCGTCGCTACGCTTCACGAGTTCGTACGGCGCATTCTCGTATCCCGACCAGCAAGGCGAAGTCTTTCTTGCGTTCTCCGGGCTGGGCGTGGGAACGTTCTCGTTCACAATTCTGCTGGTGGCCGATGCGGACGACCCCGACGCCGCCTTTGCCGCCATCGACGCTGGTTTGCGCTACTTTGCGCAGGAGCCGGAGTTCCCCGATTCGGACCTGGTGCGCAGTTTCCGCTTTCCCGTGCTCGCGCAAGCAACCGGCATCACGCTCTACGGATCTCTCGATGCCGTCGATCCCCTCGCGCCCACGCGATCCTACCTGGCATTTCTCAAGGATTCGACAACCCCCGCAACCGCAATCGAGTCTTATTGGCGCACGGCGCTTGGACATCGCGTCAAGCTCACGCCGTCGATTTCGCAGGCTGGCGACCCCGGCTCACGTCTGGTCTTCGCACCCAACCCACCCGGTACTTCGGCGCTCGACTATCCGCCGCTCTACCTCACCTTCGCGGGATCGTGGAACCTGAGCACGGTGAGCATCGAGAACGCCGCGGCAAGCGATGTTCTCGAGCCTGTCGAGCGAGTGATGCCGGGCATTGCGGGAACCGAATATCTCGGCATCATGGAGCCGGGCACGCACCAGTTGCACTTCATTCCCGGAGGCGCCGCATTTGCGCCGGCTTTTGTGCCTCCGGATCGGAGCCCGGAGCCGTCCATCATTCCCAATGCGCTGGTGTCGCTAGACGGATGGCTGACCACTTCATGGATTTACGCAACCGCGCCCACGGGCAAATCTATCTACTATTACGCGCAGCCCGAGGACGCGGAGTTCTATTACGCGGCGGCCGAAGGCAGCGGGCTAATCTCGATGGGGAGAGTGGTCGCGCAGACGCCAGGCGATTTCACCGGCCTGGCTCTGCTGGAGGTACCCGCAGCGGTGCTGGGGAGCTTCTCGTCATCCGCACAAGCCTTCCCGTCCGCGCCGTATGCCGGGCTGAAAGTCGCAGACCTGGCGCAATACCGCGCGCTCGAACTGCAAGCTCTGAGCCCGGTCCGTCGGCAAGCGATTACCGGGTTTCCAGCCAGCGCAGCCGACGGACGCCGCACGCAATTCGAGCTCGACGACACGCTTCCGGTTGGCGTCACGCCGCAAGGTCTACTCGGCAACTTTAGCGCTGACTTGATGCAATGGACCGCGCTGACGCTGGCGCAAACGCCGCGCAGAATTGCTTCCACACCGCCCGAGAATATCGTCCAAGCGCTCCAACTCGCCAACGTCACCGGCGGACTGAAGTCGGCATTGCAAACCAACCAGCTGTTCATGGTGATGAGCGATCCGGTCGCCGTGTTGCAGTGTTGCTCTGTCACCTTCCGCCTCACGCCGGAAAGTTTTGGAGAGATCGTATCCAGCGGAGCGGCGCCTCCCGCGGTTACAGATGCATTGACGCAACACGGCATTGTCAATACGTTTTATGCCGACCTGGATGCGTACCAGGCAGCGCTAAAGGCCGCGCTGACGGCGCAGCAGTATACCCAGTATCGCGACATTTTGCTCTTCTACGGCGCCTTCGCCGACCTGAACATCGCCGACTGGCTTTTTCATGTCTCGCCGTATCACTGGAAATGGAGCGCGGACAATGCGACGATCGTTGTCTTCAAGTTCGCCAACCGACCGCTGGTCGATCTTGTGCAGGACATGAGCGCCTGGAGCTGGCGCGCGGGCGCGGGCGGCGACGCCAATTCGATCCTCATCCAGCAGCGGCTCATCGATATTGTCAACGATGGAATCGCCGCGGCAGCCGAAGGCCAAGCCGACTTCGCGCACTTCTCCCGAATTGCGCAGAGCGCCGCGTGGAACGGGGTTTTGTTTTTCAGTGTGCCAGTCTCGCTGCGCGAGCTGCCGGCGCCGTTGCAAGGGCTCGCCGGCGGCATCGATCCCGCGCAGTTTTTCGTGCATCATCTAGGAATTGAAGTCTCGCCCATCAAAGAAAACGTAACCCCGCTGGCGCTCGACAACAGTTCCATCTTCGGGCTGATCAACTATGAGAGTCTCACTGACCTGGCGTACACCGGTGTCGACTACGACTTCAAGGTCCTGCAGCTCTCCATCCGTTTCGAGGACTCGCGCATTGCCAGCTTCGCCTCGCGCATTGAGGTGCAGTTGAATACCCTGTTCGGGAGCCAGGCCACGCTGCGCTACGCCGACCACGGCAATAACATTGTGCTCAACGGCGTTTATCAGCAGCAGGGAGCGACCGGCACTTACGTCTTCCTACAGTCGGACGACAATCTCTTCGACATGAAGAGCACGGTGGTTCAGGAAATCGACATCAAGCAGGCGCAGTTCTACACGCTTGCGCCGGCCGACGCGGCAGCCGATCGAGCCGCGGTGCGCACGCGCTTTGTGTTCATCGGCTCGCTGCGATTCGCCGCCCTGCCGTCGTTCGATGTGTTTTCCTACGGCGCCGCAGGAGAGTTGGTCGGCGGTCTGGCCTTCAACAGCCTCATCCTGGAGATGAACTTCAGCCAGAACGATCCCGGCAAGCGCGCCTTCGCGCTTCGTGCCGACAGCATCGGCATCGATCCGGCGTTGAGCGTGACGCGGCAGCAATCCATCGTCGCGCATTTTCCTCTCACGTTCGCGGGTTTTCTGCAAGGCACGGAAGGAAAAACGCCGGCCGACTTGGGCTACATGTCGGTCACTTCGCCGCTGGCGCAGGGACGCATGGACTCCCCCTGGTTCGGCCTGGTCTTCCAACTCGAGCTGGGCAGCCTGGGCGCGCTTGCCGCCTCTGCCGGGCTCACCACCAACCTGATCGCCGCGTGGTCCGCGGCCGGCGACGACACCAATGTTTACGTGGGCCTGAAGATGCCCGGCTCAATCGGGGCGCAGACGCAGATCCCCATCGAAGGCATCCTCAAACTGAACTTCAAGAAGATTGAAATCGTGGTTATCCCGCCCGTGCCGGCGCTGCAATTGCCGCTTGCGGCGCAGCTTCCCGCGCCCGCGCCACTGCCCGCTGAAATCGGCGGCGCGCTCGCTGTCGCAACGCCTCCCAGCCTGCCGCGCGCCTTACCCGGCGGCACGCAATACATGCTCAAATTTCGCGGCGTTTCGCTCAACCTGCTCACCCTCACTTTTCCTCCCGGCGACATCGATGTCTACCTCTTCGGCAACCCGCAAACCGGCGACGCGTCCCAGCTCGGCTGGTACGCAGCCTACAGCAAAACCGAGTGAACCATGGCCATAAAGATCTACACAATCTGGGTCGGCCAAGGGGATTGCACCCTCATCCAAACCGACTTGAACAAGCTGATCCTGATCGACTGCGGCACCAGCGACAACATGTCCATCTTCGCCGCCAACGTGAAGCCGTCGATCGAGAACATCATGAAAGGCCTCGGCAAGACGTCGATCGACTTGCTGATCCTGACGCATTCCGACAAGGATCACTGCAACATGGTGAGCAAACTCTTCGCCCTTACCACTTTCGATCTGGTCTATTTTGGAGGCGCTCCAAGCCAGTACTCCTCATTCAAGTTGAAGCTTGAGCAGAAAGACAAGAATCCGGAGATCAAGAAGGTGGTGCAATTGGAAGCGCGCCGCTTCGACATCTTTGTCAACTCGATTATCGACGATGGCGATTTCAAGCTTTGGATCATCTGCGGAAACTACCCGTTCAAATACGAGCCCGCGTCTATTCCCGTAGATGTCGACATCAACAAAAAGCGGAGCCGGAGCAAGGCGGAGCGCTCCGTCTTCGACAACAACGGCAACAGCCTGATCGTAGTTATCAACTACAAAGGATTTCGCGCATTTTTTTTGGGCGACGCCACCACGCATCAGCAGGACGTGCTCTATACCAAGGCGGATGAGGCGAAGCAATTAGCCAATTTCCAATCCACGATCATGAAAATGGCGCATCACGGCAGCCCCGATTCGTTTTCGGACGACCTTACCAACAAGGCCGTCAAGCCGCCGGTGGCGACCGCGAGCGCTGGCGTCACATTCGGGCATCCTTCGCTGGAGGCCATTGCAAAAATCACAGCGCTGGTGAAGGTGGGAGCCCCCAAGCACAGTGTTGTGGAGTACAAAGACTCGGTGCAAAGTTACACGATCATCGAGGATTCCGTGGAGTACATATACAACACGATGCAGAGTTACAAGGAAAGCCTGACGAAGGTCCCGGCGAAAAGCAAGTCCGGCAAGAAGTCCAAGGACAAAAAGGCCGGCGAGTCCTACCTGGAGATGAAAGGGGGGAACTGGATTTTTGAAATTGCGGGGCCGGGCACTCCAACCATAACGTCGGCAACGCTGGCTGGCATTCTCACCACCAAGGGAACTACCGCGGTCACCGCTAAGAAACGGAGGATCAAGAAGAGTCTGATCAGTCTTGTGTCCAATGCCCGCCTGGTCGGCGGCCGCTGGGTGGAGTCCGATTGATGAGCAACGGCGCCGAAACTCTCGAGACCTTCCGGCAGCAAGTGCTGGCGCAGTACGACGCCACGCAGCGCACCATCACGGTGGGCTCGAACATCGTTCAGCAGGTTGCAACCCTTCTCGGCTTTGCGCAGACTGGCTCTGTCATACTCACCGACGCCACCGTGACTTCGACACCGGCGCAGGTCATGATTCGCGGCAACGGAGTGATGGCAAAGCTGGGCGGAAACCAGTCCATCGAGTTAATCGGTGTCGCCGTGGCTGGCTCGCTCGGACTCAAACTGAGCGCCACGCCGCAGTCGGCAATCAGGCTCGTTGACCTGTTCCCCAATCTTCCCAACTCGAACCAGAACGTAGCCGGAATCCAGGTCGAACAACCGTCGCTGTTTTACCAGATCGGCACGCGCAACCCGATGTGGCTGATCACGGACATCGAGCCGCCGAGTGGAGTCATCTATCCGTCGGTGGGGTTGAATCTAAGGACGACGGTTCCGCTCCAGCCCATCTTCAGCCACGTCGCGACGCTTACCCAGACCACGGAGATCACGTTCAAAGGGCCCATCGCCTTTCCTGTAGACGACGTGACCCAGCTTTATCTAAGCGGCGAGTTTCCCGGCTTCACCTCCGGCATCGGTCCTTTGCGGATGCACGATTTTCAGCTCGTCATCCGCACCGTTTATTACAACGACGCGACCGAGTTCAGTTTTACCGGCAGCTTGTTCGCGGGGGTTCTCGATGTCTCCGACGGCGTGGCGGCGCAGATTGGCGTCGATATACAAAGTGTTCCGCAAGACACCGGCACCTCATCGGTGTGGGCGTTCTTTGCGGACTTCGGCGACAAGCCGCTGTCGCTTTCCGCGGGACTCAACGCGCTTGCCGTCTTTGCCGGCGGAGACGCGGGCAAGTTGGAGTTGCCGGACGCGGTGCGCTCACTCGGCTCCTTTGGGCTGACACGCCTGGTGGTCGGTGTCGATCCGTACAAGCCAACCATCATCGAGTTCGTCTTCATTGAAGTCGGTTCGCCCAAGCGTTGGGACCCGCCCATTCCTTACATCGCCATTGAAAATGTGCGTGTGCAGTGGCAGATTCTGCAGCCCTTCTCTGCCGATTGGTCGCAGTCCGGCGGCGTGGGTGGAACGCTGCTGCTCGGCAAAGAGAATCCGGTGCATCTCGATATCACTGCGACTATCCCCGAGTTCATCATCGATGCCAACCTGCGCCAAGGCGACCAGATTTCTTTGGTGAATGTTCTGACCGAGTTTTTCCCCGACGCCGGCGGCCTGTCACAGGACTTTGTCATCGATTCGCTGAACATCGTGGCCAACTTCGATTCCAAGGTCTACGAGCTGTCCGGCAGCGTCAAGCCCGTTCCCCCGCTCGAGCTCAATCTGGTGATTACGACGCTCACCCTCAACGGCGTTTCAGCCAGCGTGAACTACAGCCAGGACGCGCTCTATGCCACCATCCTCGCCGACCTCACGCTGTTCTCAAAAGGCTGGCTGGTTTCCGCTGAATACATGCGTCCCGGTGAGGACGAAGAGCAGCCGGGCTCAACGACCGGCAACTGGATCTTCGCTCTGCGCTTGCGCCCCGGCGACAGCATCAACTTGAGCGAACTGGTGGCCACGTTCCTCAACTTCAATCCCGCGCTGATACCAACTATTTCGATCGAGGGCCTCTACTGCCGCTACAACCTCGGCGACAAGACATATCAATTTCAGGGCACGGTCAAAGGCCATTGGCAGCTCGATATCATTCCCGGCCAGCCGGCGCTTCAAGCCAGCGCCACGATCGACGTCGAAAACTTTGTCGAGAACTCCGTCTACGCCTATCGCGGCTCGGTCATCGGAAGCATCTCAATCGGCGCGCTCACCGTCACCGTCGGCTACGCCTTCGATCCGAAAAACACAAACTACAGTTTTTCCATCGTCTACAAGCGCTTTGCACTTTACGCCACGCTGATGCGTACCACCAAGAAGAAAGACGGCGTGGATGTTCCCGTCAGCATTCTGCGCATTTCGCTGGGCGACATCAGCATCGGCGAGATCATCGAGTACCTGGTCAACCTCGCCAATCCGAATATTCAATTCCGCCTCGAAGGTCCATGGGACATACTCAACTCGCTCAACCTCAAGAACCTCTCGCTGGTCGCCGACCTCATCGAAAACACCGTGGGGATCGAATATCGGCTCGATCTGGAACTGGTCTTCCTCTACATCGAGAGCGTTTCGCTTACATATATGAAGCGCAAAGACGGTCGCGGCACGGTGCGCATGGGCATCAAGGGCCGCTTCCTCGAGCAGAGCTTTGGCGATGGGGACGAGCTTTCATGGGACCTTCTCGACGATCCTGCACCTGTTGTCCCCGGCCGCGGCAACAGCCTCTTCGATTTGAAATTCGTCGGCTTGGGCCAGCATGTCTCGCTCAAGAATCACACCAGCTTCGAGTCGGTCAGCGAAGTCATCAAAGCGCTGCGCGACGAGATGAAGCCGGTCGCGAATCCCGGCGGAAATCCGCTTTCGCAGCCGAACCAGAGCGGCCTGGTCTTCGACAAAGACAGCAGCATTCTGTTTGGCGCGCAGTTCGTAGTGCTGGGCGGAGTGGCGATCAGCGCCGTCTTCAACGATCCCTATCTCTATGGTCTCCTCATCGAGCTCAGCGGAGACGTTGCCGGCTCGCTTGCCGGACTGAGATTCGAGCTGCTCTATATCCGGATCACCGACACGCTCGGCGTCTTCAAAGTAGTACTGCGCGTTCCCGACGCATTCCGACAACTCGAATTCGGCGCCGTCTCGGTGACGCTGCCAACCATCAAGCTCGACATCTATACCAACGGCAATTTCAAGATCGATCTCGGCTTCCCGGTGGCGCGCGACTTCACCGAATCTTTCGGCGTTCAGGTGTTTCCCTTTATCGGCAAGGGCGGATTCTATTTTGGCTACCTCATCGGAGCCGCGTCGAAGACCGTGCCGCGCATCACCAACGGAGCCTTTGCGCCGGTGATCGAGCTGGGCTTGGCGCTGGCCGTCGGCGTGGGCAAAGAGATTTCGAAAGGCCCTCTATCGGCGGGGCTTTCTCTTACCGTCGAAGCCATCCTCGAAGGCACGCTTGCCTGGTTCCAGCCATTCGATAGAAGCCAGCCGAATGCGATGTATTTCCGCGTAGCGGGCACCGCGACCCTCATCGGCAAGCTCTACGGCGCAGTCGACTTCAAGATCATTAAGGTCTCCATCGCGCTCACAGCGCGGGCCAGCGTCACGCTGGTGGTGGAATGTTATCAGCCAATTCTTGTGCGGCTGTCGGTCGAAGTCTCGGTCCAGGCTAGCGTATCGATCCTTTTCATCACCATTCATTTCTCGTTTGACATTGGCCTCGATGTGTCATTCACGATCGGCAGCGCATCGCTGACGCCGTGGGTGGTGGACCCTGCGGCCTTGCCCACGAATCCAAATCGGCTCACAGCAAATCGCGCGTTGCCGGGCGGACGCCGTCAGGGCCTGATCAAGCGCGCGCGGCCCGTGCTCACCCGTCTGCGCTTGCGGAAGCCAACGAACCGCGTGCCGGCTAAGCTCATCGCGAGACGGTCGCAGACACCCGTCGCCACGCGTCTTCGTCTCGCCGACCTGAACCTTGCCGGCCTCGCGCTTGAGACAATGGGCGAATATTTCAGCGCATTCGAAGCCGAGCCCGCATTCGAATGGACGCCGCGCGCGGTCTTCTCATCTGTTCAGTTCATTCCGGTGCTGATTCTGCCTGCGCTGACCGTCGCGGGGAACGCGTATTTGCTTCCCGAGGATCGATCAACCGGCGCAGTCTCCAACCAGATTGCGCTCACGTTCGTTTTCGAAAACGGTATTCACCCCGACGCACAGACGTTGACCGCGCTGCGCCAGTTGACGGCCAGTGCCGCGCACTCCACTTCCGACCCCTCGCAGCTCCCGTTCAGCCTCGTAGTCAAAGGAATGCTCGCGTGGTCTATTGCCAGCTTCATTGAACTTGGCGGCAATGTTCTTGACGGAACCATCGACCGCTGGGAGCTGGAAGCGCTGGTCAAGGCGCTCGACACGGCGGACGCGGACGGCAACGCCTTCACCGCCGCGCAGCTCGAGGCGTTTCAGTCGATGAACTTCCTCTATCGTATCGGCGCGTACACTGGCGACCCAACGGCGGTCAACAGGGCCGGCGCCAGCTTCATGCCGATTCCGCCGCTGGTGACCATGCAGGTTGCCGATCAGCCCCCGATCAATTTCGCCAACTACCGCATGGTCGGCGCAGCCTACGAGGACGCGGTGGCAAACTACTTCGCGCAGACCGCCGTCGACTACGGATCGAACACGGCCACTGATCCCGACGGCTTTGTGCGGGTAACGCCAACCGACCCCGATCCGGTCTCCGTCGCCGCCATGGTGCAGCGCGACTATTACCTGCTCATTGCGCGTAGCGCCGCTGAAACCGCGTTGCAGCAGATGAATGCTCTGCCGCGGGCGGTCGTTGCCGCAAATTCGCTGAGCGGGCTCGCCAATGACTACCCGCGCGTTGCCGTCACGCACATCGTTCAGTCGGGCGAGACCACGGAGATACTCGAGAACACGTATTTCATGACGCTCGCGGAGTTGCAACAGCTCAATCCCGGCGTCGATTTCACCAAGCCTCTTCCCGCCGGCATCAGCGTCCGGGTGCTTGAAGGGCCTACCGCATGGTCGATTCTCGCCGCCAACAAGGATAAGACGGGGCTTCTGGCCGCGAGCGCAATCTTGCCCATCGAGGGCGCCAACTACCAGGTTAGGAGCGGAGACAATCTTAGCGCCATCGCCACTAGCTTCGCCGTCACGCTCGCCGACCTGGTGAATCGGAACCTCGCGAGCACCGAGCTTCTCGCTCCCGGCGCCATTTTCCAGTTGCCCGCGTTCACCTACACCAGCGTGGCCGGCGACACGCTGGACTTTGTTGCCGCGTGGCTGCTGGTGCGCAACGGCGTTGCCCCGGCGCTTCCGGCGCAAGACTGGTTCAATCTGCCTCAGTTCGCCTGGTATGAGCAGGCAGTCGCCATGCTCAACTACAACAACAACGGCGACTACGTGAACTTCGACGGGCCGCTCACGCCCGGCACGCAGATCAAAGTGCCATCGGCCTTCAACGAGTCGGGAGCGGGAACGGCGCTCACCTATGCGAGCCGCGCTGGCGACACGCTACAGCGCATCGCCGGTTACTTCGCGCTCACGCAGAACCCAACGGCCGGCTTCGTGGCATTCCGGAATGCGCTACAGGTTGCGGGTAATCCTGCACCCACCGCGCCGCTCCCGGTCGGCAGCAGCGTAACTGTTCCCGCATGGCAGCACGCGTTTCAAACCGTGGACAGCTTCGCGCTCCTCGGCGAAGCGCTCGGCCTCACCGAGGCCACAATCACCGCCTCCGCGAGCCTCCAGGACCCGGCCATCCTATCGCCGCTCGCCGTGGTGGCGCTGCCTAGCATCAACTATGCGCTGCCCGATGACAAGCAGACCTTCGCCGGCCTCGCGCAGCACTTCAACATGGATCTGGAGATGCTGGCGCGGTCGATCGCGGTCACATCGGGATACTTCGTTCCCAGCACGATCATCATTCCAGACGTCGCCAGCCTCTCCGTCGCCGTGCTGCTCGATGCCACCATTTCCGCCTCAAACCAGATAGCTTCCTCCGCCTCGCGTTTCATGATGAACGGCTTGCGCCTGCCCGAGGTGCCGCCCACGCCGAGCAGCCCGGTGATCACAACCGATCTTTACGGGCTCTACGAGATCGTCGGCCAGCAGATCCCCATCGACAAGTTCACGCTGCCGCTGTCCATCGGCATCACCTCGAACGCGGCGCCGAATCCGCCTACCGCGCCCGGCGGCATTCTGCTCTATCAGACTCACCTGGTCGTTGCCGGCGAGACCTACGAGTCGCTGCTGGCGCTCTATCCGAATTTGCCCGAGTACAACCCAGGCATAACGCCCACCGACGTCGTTCCCGGCCTGCTGCTCTTCGTGGTTCAACTTGACCAGTTGCCGATAGTCGTCGAGCAGACTTTCGTCGATGCCAACAAGGCATCGGCCGAGCTCACGCTCGCGTGGACCAATCCAATCAAGCCCATCGCCGAGCAGTCGCTGGTTGAGACCAACCCGCTGCGCACCACGCTTCCCATCGGAGTGCATTGGCAAGCCGCCACTCCGCCGTCGTGGGCCGGCCAAGCCACTGTCGCGGGCGAGGTCGCCGGGCCCGGCGAGGCCACGCTTTGGTCTTTCCCGCAAAACATTCTCGACGCCATTCGCAGCGGGGCAACCGGCGCCAACGCCTATCGCCTGATGCTGGGCACCGTCGACGCCCAGGCCAAAATGCACCTGACCAATGTCGTCCAATACGATTGGGCCGCCCTGCTCGAACTGCAACTGCGCCGCGTGCCTTTGGCCTTGCCGCAAATCGACGACGCAATCGAGGAGCAGCCTCCCACGGACGCCGCAAACGCGTTCATGCCCAATACGTACGAGGTGCTATCCGCGTCGGAAGATGCGCAGCGCGTTCTGCTCGGGCTGTGGTCGTGGATCAAGGCCAATCCCAAGGATGCGGGCGCCGACATCCGCGTCCTATATGCGCCAAGCAGCCAGAGCGACAATCCCAGCGGCTGGCAGTCGCTCGATCTCGCGAAGGCGCAGACGTTCATCTTCCGCAGCAATCTCTCCACGCTTTCAACCAGCGGCCACAATCAGCAGGCGGACGTAAAGGCGCTTCTTGCGTCTGTTGACGAACCGGCAGCCGATGAGCTTGCTTTCGCAGATATCAGTGATTCAGCCAATTTCCTCGATCTGTTGTGGAGCGCCGGCGTGGTCGGCACCGGCGGCTACTTCCTCAACTACGTGGCCGGCGAGCAGGGCCTTCCCGACACCATCTTCGATCAGCAGGGCAACGCCAGCCTGCGCCTGCTGGTCATACTTCCGACGCAGAGCAAGACGATCGACCCCGTCCGCAGCTTCTATCCGTTCAACACCTGCGCGGTGGTGGGCGACAACATCGTACTCGGAGAAGCAAACCTGTTCCTGGAGCGCGCCGACGGAAGCGAGAAAACTTCCAGCGCCACCGTTCCACCTGGAGTCTTTGCATTCGCCGGAACCCGCGTCAACCCCGGACAAACGCCACCGGCGCAGGACGTGGACAAGTGGCGCACCCAGGTGCTCTACAGCCTCATCGGCTATCGCTCAGCGGAAGCCGGCGGCTTCAAGGAGAGCAACAGGGCGCTGCCCATCGGTCCCGCCGTCCCGCCCCTGCTACAGGAGAGCTTCCGCACCGCTGAAACTCCTGTTGACCTGCCCTGGTTCTACCAGCAGAACCTTCCCGCCTATGTTTTTGCAGCCACATCGCCGGTGCACGCTACCGGCCATCTGCCGCCGCCTGAGCAGGACCCCTACGCGGGCATCGCCGCCAATGCCGCGCTCACCGTCGAGTTCACCGTGCACGATCTCTACGGCAACCGCCTTGACCCGGCCAACCCGATTCCCAACGCGCCACTGAACGTCGGCTACACCGATCCGCTCATTCCGCTCTCCGCCTGGCCTGGCACCACCGCCAGCTACGACTTCACCGGCGTCCAAAATCCGACGACCGGCCAGTACGACCAGGCAGGGATTCAGCTGCGGCTTTCGCTGCAAGTGTCGAATTACGTCCCCGGTCCCGGCATCGATTCACGGCGCGCGCAGACCAACATCAGCGCCGACGCGTTGAAATACGCGCAGGTCTTTTATCAAATTGAGCAGCCCGACTTGAAGCTATGGCTCAACACATCGTTGATGACCAATCCGGCCGATCCCTCCGGCAACTTCCCGGTCGATCTAACCGGCCTGCGGCAATACGTTCAGGCCGTGTGCATCGCGCTCAAAGCCGCTGCGCAATTGCAGCCCGTGACCGTCTCGGTTGCGTCCGGAACGACGGTCACATTCGCATCGCTTGCGCAAACCTGGCCGGTGAGCATCGCGGATATCGGCAAGGCCAACGCAAACTCCGCACTCAATCTTCTCTTCGCCAGCGTCATTATTCCAAGCTATGCGGTCTTTCCACAGCAAGGCACCCTGCTTGCGGTGGCCACCGCGGCCGGTCTTACGCCTGCAACCCTGGCCGGCCAAAACACCAATGCTCCTCTAAGCGCCGGCGTGGTTCTGCTAACCCCGGACCGCACCATTACGACCACAGCTACGGCCACCAGCTTCCGCGAGACCGCCCGCGCCAACCGCACCACCGTCGACAACATTGCCACGCGGAACGCACCCACTCCCGGCCTGCTGGTAGTTGGCGTTCCAGTCGTTGTCGATAACGTCACGCTTGCGGTTGAGCTCCAGAACAGCCTCAACGAACTGGTGACGCGCTTCGCCGCTGCGGGCATAACCACTACGCCTGAGGCCATCGCCGCCGCCAATGCCGACACCATCGGGCTGGTGGCCGGCGCGCAGCCGCTAACCGTGAGCGCATACGTTACAGCCGAGAACCAGACCTTCGCAACACTAGCCGCTCTGGTACCAGCGTGGACCGTCGCCGCCATCGCTACGGCCTCGCAGGCCGTGGTGAATAGCGTGCAGCCCGGCACCGCGCTCTATCTCGCTCCCGGCGCCCAGGTGACGCCCAGCGCGGGAGACACCTTCGCGAGCCTTGCTCTGACTTACGGCCGCACCGTCGAGCAGCTGGCCGTGGCCAACAGCTTGCAACCCCTGCTCGTCAACGCCAAAGTGCAGCTGCCGGGGCTTTCGACCATCGGCGCCGGCCCCGTGTACGTACCGTATGCCGTACCGCAAAACGCTACCTGGACCACCATCGTCACCGCTCTCGGCTTAACCGCGATCGCGGCTCAAGTCGCGCTGATGACCTCGGACGAAAGAATGCCGGACCTGCTGCTGGCAGGCGTAACCATACAGGTCGGAAACAATCACGCGGTCACCAGCGCCACCTCCACCTTCCGCTCCGTGCTCGACGACCTCAATCAGGGCGGCGGCCAATCCAACTATGCGGACTTGATCGCGGCAATTCAGACCACGCCCGCGCTCATGCGCCCCGGCGGCGCAATCGCCGCGCCGCCGCCCGCCGTTCCTGAGGCAACGTCACTGTCTGACTTTGCCGCGACATTCGGACTTAGCGCGGCAGAGCTGGCCCTGGCCAACGCGTCGCTCTCACCGCTCATCGCCGCCGGCCAGCCGGTCACAGTCACCACACCCAACGGCGACAGCACCGTGACCACGCAGGCCAACGACAGCTTTACCACCATCGCGGCGCGTTTCCAGGCCAACTTCAACCTAACAGTTTCCGTCGAGCAGATCGCCGCCGCCGTCGCGCCCAATCCGAGTTTCCTCATCGCCACAACCCAGGTCATGCTTCCGCCTCGCGCGATGAATCTCGACGTCGTGCTCTACACCGCCATGCCGGCAACGCCGCCCTATCCCGGCACCGTCTTCGAGCTTGTCCAGACACTCATTCTGGAGCGCACCGACGCCATCCTCGACGAATTCTCCAACGTCGCTGCCGTCAAGGCGTTCCGCGTCGCCATTGCGCCCCGGCTCCAGTTGGACAGTAATGGCAGCTACCTGCTTGCGCCCTTCGCCGCCAACGCCGAGGCCATCTTCACCGGCCTCAAACTGGCCGTCGGCGCGCAGCCTTCCACCGAGCAGGCGCAGCGCATGCCGCACCTGATCGCGGTCAACTTTACATCGACGGGAATCGCCAACGTCGACATCGCCGCGGGAAACCCGGCTACGCTGGCTATCAAGCCGCTTTCCACCAGCCCGCTCAGCGCCAAGGGGCTGTCCATCGCCGCGCTGCAAGCCGACGGAACGCTGGGCACGGCAACGCCGCACGACTTCAGCGCCATCGATCTCGACGCCTGGGCATCCACAGCGCTTGCAGCCATTGATCTGGTTCTTTCGCCGCAGCTCGCCGCGCCCGCGCAAGGTCTCGATGCGGCATCGTTCACCGCGCTGGTTGGCTACAAGGCGCAGCTCGCCGCCACCGCGTCCTATGGGCTTATTCCGGTGCTCAGCGACACAACCGCGCTCAATCTGACAGCGGCGCGCAAGCGGCTTGAGCAATCGCTGCTCAACAGCCTCAGCGGCGGATTCTCGACCGCGGCCGTTCTGCAATACGGTGTCGGAGTCACTTCCACAAATGCCGGCAACGCCAGGCTCTCGGGCAGGCCGGTCGCGGTGCTCAAGAGCGACAATCCCGGAGAGACGCAGGGCGTCTTCACCCTGTCGCTCACCGCAGCCACGACCTTTGAGGCGATCCAGCAGTTCTTCTCCATTGATATGCACGAACTGATTGCCCAGATGGCTGGCCTCACCCCGCTTTTGCAGCAGGGAAGCGTATTCGCATTCCCCGGCCAGCCTTCCTATACCGTGCCCAACGCAACCACCACCCTGGCCGGCGTTGCAACGCATTTCGGGCTGCTGGAACCGACCCCGTTAGCCGAGTACAACCGCACAGTCCCCGGTTACTTCGTGCCCGGCACCGTGCTCTCCATCACCATGCCGATTCCAAGCTTCGATCTGGGCGTGGGGAAAACGCCTCTCGCTAGCAGCGCCAACGGTACCATCGAGTTCCTTCTCACCGTGCCCAAGCAGCGCGAGCACAAGACGCTGCTCGCCAACCTCGACTACCAGCTCAACGAGCTTGAATACGACATTGCCGCGGTGACCGGAAGCGGCGGCTTCTCCAGCTCCAAATGGCTGAGTTTCATCATTCCCATCACCGCCGCAAACCGCCCCGCCGCAGTTAAGCGCACGCTGCTCGGCCAAGCCGCAATCCCGCTGGTGCTTCGCGCCTATCCGGAACTGCCCGTTCTGCGCGAGCAATCTTCCCAGCCCGCGGTCGCAATCCTGCCGCCGAACTTCCCCGAAAATTTGCTGGCCGCCCGCAAATGGGAATACCAGTTCGACTTCGAGCAGATCCGCGCCGCGCAGGATTCCACGTTCCTCACCGTAAATTACAATCGCGGTTCTTCCCTCTTGCCGGGGCCGCTACGCGGAGATCAGTTGATGGCCCTCTTCGCGGCCCTGGCGCAATTCAACTTTGTGTGGCCGGAGCTTAAAAAGATCCTGCTCGGTCTCATCGACCCGGCCACCGTCGCCGCGCAGCCGCAGCTGTTGAAGAACGCCATAGCCACGTTCAAAGGCCTGGTTGGCAAAGTTTCCTCGGCCTGGGCCGCATTCTGGCTGCCCACCGCCGCCGCGGATGCCCTTGAAGTCCCGCAGCCGAGCAGCTTCGAGGCCGAGATCGTTCCCATCGTCGACGCCCGCACCGATACGCCGGCTCTGCGCTCGCTGGTGCTGCAAGCCCAAAACCAGGCGGGCTACGATTTCGCGCAATACCCGCGGATCGCCTACTACGACGCCAAGCAAAACACCTACGTCAGCCTCACCAAGACGCCAACCAACAACCCGCGCGAGGTCGTTTACCAGGTGGCCGCGCCCATCCTCGCCTACCAGCGCTTCACCTGGCGCTACACCTTCGATGCGCTCGACGTCGTGATCCAGGAAAACGCCGCCGCCGCCATCGTGGTAAAACGCAACACCGAGCTGCTGCCGCAGGCAAAAACCGCCGACGCCTTCGTCTATGAGACGCCCGCTGTCTCCTTCGCCACGCCCATCGTTCCGTCGCTGCTGCGCAATGAGTTCATCGACGCGCGTACCAGCCCGGCTGAAACGCTGGCCGAAGTAGTTGAGGCCATCTTCGATGCTCTTCTCGACGTCGGCGATCAGGGTCACACGCTCAAGGTCGTCGCGCGTTACGGTTATGAACTGGCCTCGCCGCTCCTTGCGCCGACCCCCGCCGAAGTCGCGACAGGCGGAATCGTCAGCGAGATTCCGGTCACCTATTTCCCAAAATTCCTCTATGCATCGGCATTCGACGCAGAACTCGTTGATGCGCTCGACACCTGGTACAAACACCACCTGCCGGCCACGCGCGGCGGCATGTATCTGTTTGATCTAACCCTCTATTCCGCACTCATGCCCGACCTCATTCAGCCCATCCTCAGGCTCCGCCGCATCGCCTTTCCGCTGGTGAGCATTTAGAGCATTGCTCCCTGCCGGGCGCGGAATTCGCGGCCGAGCACCCGGATTTGGGAGCGGATGGCAACTCACGCCCGAAGGAACCTGGATGGTGACTACGCAGCGCGTGGGGTTCTGTTTCGACGCCCTTCTGGAAGCCATCCTCTAAAGAATGAATGGCTTGAAGAAGATTCCGCATCCCTATCCGCGCGCTCCGGCGCGAATTGAGCCGCTCAAAATGTCTGTAACTTGCACAGTCTCTTGATCAATAGTCTTGATTTACTTGCACGAGCGGGCAATACTTTTAAATGAAGAGGATTCTTTCGGATCACGCGGCATTCAGGTTGATTGCCGTCATGATGCGCGTTTTGGATGCTGTCTCATTCGGCAAGTGCAATATAGGACAGATGTTATTTCTGGCGGGCTAGTAGCATCCTTCTTGCGGAGAAGTAGCATCCTAAGAAATAGCGGTCGTCCGGCTGTCGGGGAAAGTAGAGTCTATGGGGCGACATTCGTGCCAACAAGCAGTTTTCCATTGTGTCATTTAGCCTGATCTACGGAGGAAAAACGCATGAACGTTCGAGTTCTTAAGTTTGTCAGCCTGGTTGCGGT
>CAZSVJ010000002.1:0-53662 GCA_964610185.1 uncultured Occallatibacter sp.
TCCCACTGTGTCTGGCCGGCGCCGGGGACGTGCATCAGCGCATCCTTTTCGCCGCGGTCGATGGTGAAGTGATAGTCGCCGCACATGCAGGTATCTACAAACTCGAGGTCGATGTTTTCCCCAATGCCCTCCAGGTAACGGTAGTGCCATACCTCAAAGGGGAACGTCGATGTCTCGCCGCCGCCCTCTTCCATGGGGCGATTATACTGTCCGCCCGAGGGGTGCGCATCGATGGAATCCGGCTTGCCAAAAGAGATATAGATGTGGCCGCGATCGGTCTTCCAGCCGGGTTTGCCCGCGGCGAAGTGCTCATTGGCATACGCGATGCGCCGGTAATGCTCCTCGCGGAATTCGTTCTCAGGCGAGTCGGGATTGGGGTTGCGGCGCAGCCAGAACTGCTCAATGAAGGCATCGCGCTCCTCGTCATTGCTGAGGTTCTTGAATGCCCTGGCCTCTTCATCGGTGATGATCCAGAGCACGTCCTGATTGAGCCAAGTCTTGTAGGCGCCGTGAAGTTCCCCTTTGAGGCCTTTGGTAGCGGCGAACTTCTCCTTGTCGGAGCGTTCGCGCTTGAGCGGATCCGGTTCTTCTGCCTGCCCCGCCGCGGCGGGTTGTCCCTGTTGGTGGGCCGCTGGGGACGAACCGGCTATCTGCTGTGCCCTGAGCCCGGCTACAGCGGCGAATGCCAGACCACAACCAAGTGCGATAAACAAGAAGCTTCTACTTTTCAACGTCATTGCCTTCAAAACTCCTGCGAGCCTTTATTCTACGGGTCCCAATCAGGCGGGGCAAGATTCCGTATGGAGTTTGCTGACCTTTGGACGCGAAATGACCCCAAACGTAACCTGAAAACAGCAAATATACGAGGCTGATTCAGGCCTCGAAGGATTTTTGAAGCCCTTCGCCCCGTCCAGGCGTCCAAACCCTAAGGATGATCTTCATTGGCCAACATTCCAAGCATCTTTACCGTAGTGCCTCAGGTCAATTGCATTTGAATCGTCGAAGGACACGGGCTTCAGCACGTACGTTAATCCACTGAAAAGAAACGAGCTTTACAGGGAGCGGAAAAACTCAAGGTGCAAATGTTTCTTTTGCGTTGCTGTTTCTCCACAGGGTATTGGTTTAGATAACAAGTATGCGTGGAGACGATTAGAAGCAGGTTGCGATGTTCGGTTATTTAACCTTGGCCGAGCGGATTCCAGTCGCACCTGCAAGCGGGTTCCCGCCGGCACGGCGGATTCGCGTGCTGGCGGACCGGTCGTTGGAGCGGATGGACGCGGAGTTTGAGCAGTTTTACTCGAGCACGGGTCGGCCGTCAATTGCGCCCGAGCGGGTCGCCGCGGCGACTATAAGGAGGCGTCGGCGGACAAGGCGGTTCCGGGCTATCAGAACAAGAAGAGCTTGATGGACGATGAGTGTCAAGATGCGGGGCGCGCGATCAGCCAGCGCCGGCGCAAGCTGATCGAACGGGTCGTTGGCTGGAGCAAGGTGAGCGGCCCGCTGCGCCAGGTCAAACTGTGCGGGCTGGATCGGGTGGACTGGTTCTCCCGGAAAACGATCGTGGCGCATAACGTGGTGCGCGTGCGGAGGCTGATTCCGATTGAAGCGCCGGCCGATGTAGGACAGAAGTGTGCCTGGAGGCCGGCAAAACGGCTTGCTGGCGCAAAACGAAGAGAAGAAACTGCAGCAAAACAGCCCGAAAAGCGAAAAATCCGCTTCGAGAGGAAACAGAGGCGAACAACAACGGTCTATCCGAAGCCTGATCGGCCCCCAAGCGAACGAGAGGCTAGAAATTAAACTTGATCAGAGGTTCCATAACTCAATTCTTTCAGGGGTGCGATAACGTGCAAGGTAAATTGGAATTGATGCTGGGGCCGATGAGAAGTAATAAAACCGCGGAGCTCTTACGGCGCGCCGAAATGCGCCGCCAGTACGCCGGCCAATATGTCATGGTTCTCAAACCCAGCGACGACACAAAGGGCGGGCCCGGCGTGGTTGAGAGCCGCAATCCGAAAGGCCATGGCAAGATGCAAGCCGTGGAATTCAAATCCAACGACCCATGGGAGATTCTTCAGACGATTGCGGAAAAGGAATTGGAGATCGGGAAGAGAGTCGAATGCGTCGCTATCGATGAAGGGCAGTTTGTCGATGAGCTGTTCCCTTTAACGCGGCGGCTGCTCGATGAGAACCACGATGTCCTCGTGGCCGGACTGGACCTCGACTTCAGAGCTATTCCCTTCGGCGAAATGCTGAACCTGACCTGGTTTGTGACCGCCTATGGCGGCAGCATCACCGAGTGCATTGCCTACTGCTCATGCGGAAACCGGGCTCTCTACTCGCAGCGCCTTATCGGAGGCGAGCCTGCGCACTACGACAGTCCGATTAAAATGCCCGGCGACTCCTACGAGCCGCGCTGCGCGGAACATTTTGTGCTGCCGGGCCGCCCACACTGAAAAATCAAGCCTTATGCGGGGCGTCTACGCGGCGCGTGATCGACTGATTGAATAACTAGCTCAGAAGAATGGGAACTGCCGGCCCTTCAACCAGCGGCTTCACCACCGGTACCTCGGTTTTGACGTAAGCGATCTTCCCGGCATTGATCTCATCCTGCGCGATCCGGCAAGCTTTGGTGGACTGGCTGTGGACCAGAGCGTGGGAGCCGCTCTGCAACTGGCGGGCGCGGCGCGCGGCTACCAGAACCTTACGGTAATTGGAATCGAATCCGGTCTCAATCGTCATCTGGGGTCCTCGTTTTCCTCACCGGAGTCTCCCGGATCGGAATCGTCCTGATTGGTTTCTTCTTGCTCGGGATATTCATCGAAATTCAACTGCTGCTGTCCAGTGGGGCCCAGAATGCCAAAGGCCTCCAACACCGGCTTAAGCCGCTCCAGCGAGTTCTGCTGCAGGCATGCGGCGGCAACCTCCAATACCCGGCGCGAGCGGTACGCAATCACTTCGCCATTTCGATAATAGCGTTCGGCGAGCACAATCGCCTCAAGTTGCGCTACCGCCCGATCCAGAATGTCATTGACAAGAATATATCCGTATTCCCGATAATTCTCAATCTCCTTGCTGGCCGCGTTGAGGCGCCGGTACACTTCCTCCTCGTTAACCACGCCCTCGGCGCGGCTGCGATTGCGCAATCGGGTGCGCAGAACGCGGGGGTTGGGAGGCAGAACAAAGATGCTGACAGCCTCGGGCATTTTGGCGCGGACCTGCGCGGCGCCCTGAACGTCGATGTCGAGAAGCAGATCATGGCCGGCCGAGCGCGCCTCGTCGAGGGACTTGCGCGCGGTGCCATAGAAGTTGCCGAAGACCTCGGCATGTTCAAGAAAGACGCCCGCATCGAGCATGCGCTGAAACTCCTCGCGGCTGGTGAAGTTATACTCCCGCCCGTTCTCCTCAGAGCCGCGTGGCGGCCGCGTGGTCCATGAGATAGCGAACTCAACGCCGCCCACCTGCTTGCGCAGCTCGCTGACCAGAGTGCTTTTGCCCGATCCCGAGGGCGCCGAAATGATAAAAAGTATTCCTGCCACCGCTGTCCTTCGGGGAGCTTTCGATCACGCTGCCGGAAAAAGCATTGGCCAGCAAGAAGCATTCCCTCAGGGGCTAAAGCCCCGCAGATTTGCTATTCCGATTCGGCACGGCTAAAGCCGTGCCCTTTCAAAGCATCTTATTTCATCTGGTTCAAAGCATCTTATTTCATCTGGTTCGAAGCTTCTTATTTCATCTGGTGCAAAGCTTCTTAGTTCGTGTGGTTCGAGGCTTCTTACTCCACTTGTTTCAGAGTCCTTCATTCCACGTTCTGAATCTGTTCGCGTGCCTTTTCGATCTCCGACTTCATAGCCAGTCCCAATTCCGTAATGCGGTTCCCCTTGCCGCTCACGCCGCCGGTCTTTGAGAGCAGCGTGTTGGCCTCGCGATTCATCTCCTGGAGAAGAAAATCCAGCTTCTTGCCCAACTCGCCGCCCGCGGCGAGCAATTCGCGGAAGTGCGCGATGTGCGTGTGCATGCGGGCCAGTTCTTCTGCAACATCGCTGCGCTCGACGAGAACCGCAACTTCCTCGAGCAGCCGTTGGCGATTGAACTCCGGGCCGGTTGCCGCGAGCAAACGCTGCGTCAGGCGCTCCTGGTAGCGCTGCTCGATTTCGGGACGCAGTTCGGCCACCCCGTCAGTTGCCTCGGACAGCCGGTCGAGCGTGGCGTTGAGAATTCCTTCGAGCGACGCGCCCTCGCGCGCCCGCATCACCTTCAACTGGTCGAGCAAAGGCACGATTTCCTTCTGCACGCTTTCAGCCAGAGCCGCGAGATCTTCGTCGCCGCGATTCTCAGTTTGCAGAGCTCCCGGCAGACGCAGTATTGCATTCAGGTCCGGCTCGCCGGTGAGCCCGTTTTCGTCGCGAGCCTCGGCAAAGGCAGCGACGTAACTCGCCACCAGCTCGCGATTGTATCCGGCTTTTTGCTGGCTGTTTCGATCGACGGAGAGCGTCAGCTCCACATGGCCGCGGACTAGAGACTCCTTCAGCGTCTTTCGCAGCTCGGCTTCAATGGCGTCGAGGCCCGAGGGCAACCGCAACTGCAGGTCGAGAAATCGATGGTTCACGCTCTTCACGCTGAGCGTGTAACTGAGCTGGCCCTGATCGCGGAGTGGGACTTGAACCTGCACACGCGCAAACCCGGTCATTGAATAAATCGGCATTTTCCTTTAGTTCCCAGGCCCTGTGGTAAGCGCCAGATGCAGTTGAGGCGGATCTTCTTCCAATGTGTCCGGCCCTTGGGGCTCGGGCACTTCCATGAATTGCAATTGATAAAGCCGCTGATAAGTGGGAGAGGAAGTCAGTAGTTCATCATGGGAGCCGACGGCGGTGATGCGTCCATCTTCAAGAACAGCGATGCGATTGGCGCGGCGAATGGTGCCCAGACGATGCGCGATAACCAGCACGGTGCGCCCCTGCATCAGATTGGCGAGCGCGGCCTGCACCAGCGACTCGCTTTCGGCGTCAAGCGAAGAGGTTGCTTCATCGAGAATCAGAATTGGCGCGTTCTTGAGGATGGCGCGGGCAATGGCCAGTCGTTGGCGCTCGCCGCCGGAGAGGCGAAAGCCCTTTTCGCCGATCACCGTATCGTACCCCTGCGGCATACGCAGAATGAAGTCGTGCGCGAGGGCGTTCTGGGCAGCCTGCCGCACGACATCGAATCTCACCTCCGGCTGGCCATAGGCAATATTGTTGCGCACCGTGTCGTTGAAGAGGATGGTCTCTTGCGAAACCTGGGCAACCTGGCGGCGCAGCGAGGCAAGTGTAAGGTCTCGGATGTCGCGGCCGTCGATAAGAATGCGGCCCGATGTAACATCGAAGAAGCGCGGGATGAGGTTCACCATGGTCGATTTGCCCGCTCCGCTTGGCCCCACCAGCGCCAGCACCTCGCCGGCGCACATCCGGAGATCGACATTGTGCAGAATCTGGTGCTCGCCCTTCTCGGTGCTGTACGAGAAGCCAACATTCTCAAACTGGACGAATTGCTCAAAGCGCTTCAGCGTTTCGGCGCGAGGCCGTTCTTTTACGTCGTCCTTGGTGTCGAAAAAGGCAAAGATCGACAATGAAGCGCCCATCGCCTGTTGGAAGCTGTTGTAGAAGGAGGCGAACTTGCGGATCGGGTCATAGAGCTTGAAGAGCAAGATGATGAATGCGCCAAAGAGTCCAATGTCCATGCGGCCGTGCTTAATCTCGTTGCGACCGACCAGCAGGAGTAGAGCGATGGCCACATAACCGATGGTGTCCATCAACGGCGAACTGATGGACTGAATCCTCACGCTGCGAAGATTGGCGCGAAAGAGACGAGTGGCCGCCTTCTTGAAGCGCAAGATCTCCCAAAGTTCTGTGTTGAACGCCTTGACAATACGGTTGCCCGTAACAGTTTCGTGAAGGATGTTCTGAATCTCGGCCAGCTTGTCCTGCCCGGTGCGGGTGCGTGTGCGCACTTCACGACCGATTCTGCGCGCGGACGTGACAACGACTGGAACGAACAGAAGCAGCGCCCAACTGAGATGGCCGCCCAGGCGGATCACAAGCACAATCCCCACCAGGAAAGTAAAGAACTGCTGCAGGAATTCGCCGATTACGGAGCTGACCGCAGTTTGAACCTTATCCACATCGTTGATGAGTGTGGAGAGAATAGTGCCCGTTGCGTGCTTGTGGAAGAAGCTGGAGGACCTGCGCAAGGTGGCTTCGTAGAGATGATTGCGCAGGTCGGTAATCATACCGAAACCGGCGTAGTTGACCAGGTAGGTGCCCAGGTAGTCGCAAAGGCCTTTGACGATGGTGGATGCTATCAGAGCAAATGCCACCACCGTCCATGCATTGTGCATGAAGTGGGGAACGACCATCCTCAGGTCGAAGTGCCATGGGGATTTGAGCAGGCCAAGTGTGATGGGGCCGTCCGGAGCCTTTGGGTCCAAGACATTATTGAGGATTGGCTGAAAAAGGAGGGTACGGAAGTTGTCGAGAAGGCCGACCACTGCCAGCAAGAGAACTCCGGGCAGGAGGTAGAGCCCGTAGGGAAGCCCGTAGCGCAGTAGGCGGAGGAAATTCTTCATGCCGCTTGAACCGCCTGGCACGCGCGCGTCTCGGGGATGAGCCCCGCGCCTTGGGTGAAAATCTCCATCTCAGTATTGTATCCGGCGGGCGCTGGCTGCGGCTTGCAGTTCTAGTTACCGGCGCCCTTGGCAATAAGCTGGGTCGTGGAAAAGCCCTCAACCAGGGGGACGATCTTGACTTGGCCGCCCCAGGACTGGACTTCGCCGGCGCCGACCACCGCATCCACGCCGTAGTCGCCGCCCTTGACGAGCACATCGGGGCGCGTGGCGACAATAAGTTCCAGCGGGGTAGGCTCGTCGAACACCACCACGGCATCGACGGCTGCAAGCGCGGCAAGCACGCGAGCCCGTTCCTTCTCGCCGACGATCGGGCGGTTGGGACCCTTGAGGACGCTGACCGATTCGTCGCTGTTGATTGCTACGATGAGACGATCGCCGAAGCGCCGAGCCTGTTCGAGCACGGTGATGTGGCCGATGTGCAACAGGTCGAAGCAGCCGTTGGTAAAGACCACGCGCTCGCCGTTGCTCTTCCACAGCGCCACACGGCGCACCAGCTCCTTGCGCGGGAGCACCTTGTCCTCGGCGTGCAGGGCAATCTCTGGAGCCAGCGCGGCGAGCAGTTCGTGCTTCTCGACAGGCACCGTTCCCACCTTGCCCACCACAATGCCGGCGGCGATATTGGCTAATTCCACCGAGGTCTCCGGCTTGAGACCGGAGGCAAGGCATAAGGCAAGCACGGAGATCACCGTGTCTCCGGCTCCCGAAACATCGAAGACTTGGCGTGCCACCGCGGGTGCGATGAAGCGGCTTCCCGGCCGCAGCAGCGCAATGCCTCTATCGCCGAGGGTTGCCGTGAGGAACTCAACATCGAGCGCGGCGATCATGGCCTCGGCTGCGTCCAATACGGCATTCAAATCGTGCGCGTCAAGATGCGTGGCCGTGGATAGCTCGCCCAGGTTGGGGCAGATGGTTGTGGCGCCATGGTAACGGGCAAAATCGGCGCTCTTGGGATCGACCAGCACCGGAATCCCCAGCTTGCGCGCAGCCTGAATCACGAGTTGGCAGACGCCGGGCGTGAGCACACCCTTGGCGTAATCGGAGAGCACCACGGCGTGTGAGCCGGGAAGATGAGCAAGCACAGCGGCCACAAGGCGATCGTAATCGGCCCTTGGACGCGCGCCCAATCGCTCGCTGTCAATGCGCAGCATCTGCTGCCTGCCGCCCAGAACGCGCTGTTTGGTAATGGTGGGAAAACCGTCGGAGACAACAAAATGTGGAGAGATTCCATCTTTGCGGAGGCTCTCGGCAAGCAGCTTTTCGTTTTCGTCGCCGCCGGTAAAGCCAACCACCTGTGTCTGCGCGCCCAAGCGCGAAAGATTCATGGCCACGTTGGCCGCGCCGCCAGGCTGCTCGCTGTGGTGGGTGGCGCGCACCACGGGCACCGGCGCCTCTGGCGAGATACGGCCCACTTCGCCCCAGACATACTTGTCGAGCATCACGTCGCCCACTACGAGCAGGCGCTTCAAAGTCCATTTGTGCTCGATCTCCTGAATCACTTCGCGCAGTTGGTCGATCACCGCGAAACCCCCGATCGCACCGCGGCGCTTTGCTCGGTTGCGGGCTTTGTGCCGATGCAATCCAGTTCGATCCAGTCGCAGAGCATGTGGCCGGCCAGAATGTGAGCCTCCTGAATTCGTGCTGTTTCGCGTGAGTCGACGCCAAACAGATGGTCGGCCAGCGCGGCCAGTTTTCCGCCGCCTGCGCCGGTAAAGGCCACCGTGATCAGCCCCTGAGAACGAGCGGCCTCAAGAGCGGCAACCACGTTGCGGCTGGTACCCGAGGTTGAAATACCCACCAACAGGTCGCCGGCGATACCGAGCGCCTCCACCTGACGGGAAAACACAGCCTCGAAGCCGTAATCGTTGGATACGGAGGTCAGAGTCGATGAGTCCGTTGTCAGCGCGATCGAGGCCAGGCCCCGGCGTTCACGGCGAAAGCGGCCCACAAGCTCGGAAGCCAGGTGTTGCGAGTCGCCGGCGCTGCCGCCGTTACCGCACCACAGAATTTTGCCTCCACCGCGCAAGGTTGCGGTCATGGCTAGCGCAATCGCCTCAAGCACGGGCTGCTGCGCTTCAATTTGGCGCACAACCTCAAGGTGCTCCGCGATGGCCTTCCCGAAGATGCTTGCCCGATCGGGACCGCTCGACATGTTTCCCTCGCTTCTTGCCGAATTGAATTCGCGTGATCCGGGCCCTTGACCGTGCCCCATCCATTCCGTGTCATTTGCGGAATGGATGGGATATCCTGCCGAGAATCTACTAACCAGCTTCGACCAGCGGCAAATCGCCTGGCCGGCGCGATTCCCGCTGTTGCTATCATAGCTGGGTGAACAGCGCTCGCAACACATCGTATTCCGGCACTGTGTTTCTTGACCGGGATGGAGTGGTGAACGAAAAAGTTCCCGAGGG
This sequence comes from uncultured Occallatibacter sp., assembly GCA_964610185.1. GTDB lineage: Bacteria > Acidobacteriota > Terriglobia > Terriglobales > Acidobacteriaceae > Telmatobacter. The sequence goes on from CAZSVJ010000002.1 coordinate 9,064, forward strand.
CCATTACGTGACCCAGTGGAGCGACTTCAAGGTTCTGCCTGGCGTGATTGAGGCCATTGGCCTGCTCAATCGGACCGGAATATGCGTAGTCGTGATTTCAAATCAGCGCGGAATTGCCTTGGGACTCTACACGGCTGAGGATGTGCGCGCCATTCACGCCAGCTTCCAGAAAATGCTTCAGGCCTCCGGAGCGCACGTTGACGGCTTCTATTTTTGCCCGCATGACAAAGGGCAATGCAATTGCCGCAAGCCGCTGCCAGGGCTTTTCGAAATGGCGGTCGCAGACTTTCCAGAAATCACCGCCGCCAGCAGCGTGATGATCGGCGATTCCAAGTCGGACATCGAGTTTGGGCGGCGGCTGGGGATGACTACGGTCTTCATCGACGGCGACCCGCAGAAGCAGAAACCGGGCGCTGAAACTGCGCGCGAACTGGCCGATCTGCGCTATCCGTCGCTATTTGAAGCGGTGAACGGTTTGCTGGCGCACATGCCACCCCGCGAGTAATGCGGATTGCCTCGGACTGCCTTCAAAACGCCGCAAATTATCGTTCGCTTTCAGCGGGGCTCGGGCTGGGCCAACGAAAATGTGTTCCTTTGGGGCTGAAGCCCAGTTTCATTTTGTGCCGCTTACGGCACGACTAAAGTCGTGCCCTTTCAAGACATCGTTTTATTCAGAGGTCCTTTAACATTCGCGCAATCAACATTGGAAAGATACCATCTGTAAGCTTCCCTCATGCCCGATTCAAAATCGGTGGGAGCACTCCAGCCTAAAGCGCACAGGCGGCTGACGTCCATCACCTTACGCGGCGTGCCGTCGGGCTTGGATCGGTCGAACGTGAAGGTTCCGTTCCAGCCAACGATGTTGGCAATGCTTTGCGCAAGTTCCAAAATCGTCATGTCCTTTCCGGTGCCGACGTTCAGGAACATCTCGCCCGAATAATTCTTCATGACAAAGATGCAAGCGTCAGCCAGGTCCTCGGAGAACAGGAATTCGCGCTTTGGGGTTCCGCTTCCCCACAATTCGACGGTCGGTGAATCTGCCATTTTAGCCGCGTGAATCTTGATGATCAGCGCAGCCACAACATGGCCGCCCTCGGCATCGTAACGGTCTCCTGGGCCGTACAGATTGGTCGGCATCACTGAAACAAAGTCGCAGCCATATTGGCGGCGAAAAGCCTGACACAGTTTGATGCCAGCAATCTTGGCGATTGCGTACCATTCATTGGTAGGTTCCAGCGGGCCTGTCAGCAGCGCCTCTTCGCGCATTGGCTGCTCGGCCATGCGCGGATAGATGCAGGAGGAGCCGAGGAACAGCAGCTTCTTCACACGGGCGCGCCACGCCGCATGAATGATATTGGTTTCGATGGCAAGGTTTTCATACAAGAACTCCGCCGGCCGCGTCGCGTTGGCCATTATGCCGCCCACGGTCGCTGCGGCAAGGAATACGGCATCGATCTTTGCGCCTGCCATCCACTCGTCGACATCCGCTTGACGCAACAGATCCAGTTCGCTGCGCGCCGCCGTGACGATTTCGCAACTCTCACGCTGCAGGCGCCGCACAATCGCCGAGCCTGCCATGCCGCGATGCCCCGCGACCCAGACGCGCAGGCCCGCCAACTCAAAGCTACTCATAGCCATGCTCCCTGCTGCCGGCTTCTTTGGCGATGACCTTCAAATCGGAGTGCACCATATCCGAGACCAACTCGGGAAACGTGACGGTATGCTGCCAGCCCAGAATGCGGTGAGCCTTTGAAGCGTCGCCAAGAAGCAGATCCACCTCGGTGGGGCGGAAGTAACGGCTATCGATCCTAACCAATGGCTCACCGTTGGCGGAATCGATGCCGACCTCATCGACGCCGTTGCCTTTCCATTCGATCTTGCGATCGACCTTGGAGAACGCGAGCTCGATAAACTCTCGAACGCTATGCGTCTCCCCCGTGGCGAGAACGAAGTCGTCCGCCGTTGGTTGCTGCACGATCCGCCACATTCCCTCGACATAATCGCGCGCATGGCCCCAGTCGCGCTTGGAGTCGAGATTGCCGATGTACAGCGTCTTCTGCACGCCCAGGTGGATGCTCGCCACCGCGCGCGTGATCTTGCGCGTCACAAAAGTTTCTCCGCGAATTGGGCTCTCGTGATTGAACAGAATCCCGTTCGAGGCATGCATGCCGTAAGCTTCGCGGTAGTTCACCGTAATCCAGTAACCGTATAGCTTGGCCACGCCGTATGGACTGCGCGGGTAGAATGGCGTGGTTTCTTTTTGTGGGACTTCCTGGACTTTCCCGTATAACTCGGAAGTCGACGCCTGATAGAAGCGCGTCCTTTCTACAAGTCCTAGAATCCGGATCGCCTCAAGGATGCGCAACGTACCAAGCGCATCGGCATTCGCGGTGTACTCAGGGGTTTCAAAGCTGACCTGAACGTGGCTTTGCGCGGCAAGGTTATAAATCTCGTCCGGCTGCACGGCTTGAATGATGCGGATCAGGTTGGTGGAGTCGGTCATGTCTCCGTAATGAATCTGAAAGTGGCTGTTAGGCACATGGGGATCCTGATAGATGTGGTCGATGCGCGCTGTGTTGAACGACGAAGAGCGACGCTTGATGCCATGCACAAGATAGCCCTTGCCTAGCAAAAGATCGGCGAGATAAGCGCCGTCCTGCCCGGTGATGCCGGTGATTAGAGCGGTCTTCCCCATGAACCTGCCTCGTTGAATAGATTGATAAACCAACGCAAAACAAACTTCGGATCAGCGCTTGTCCCGCGCCGCGTGAGGTCCCAGCCGATGTCGATCCAGAGATGTGCAAGTCGAACCGAGATGCGGAAATCTATCCGAAAAAAGCGCCTCCGCGGATGCTGTTAGTTTACAGCGAACTTTCAGATATTCGATGCAAGTGCGGTACGGTCACGCCGGCAACGCTCGGTATCGCCGGAGTACCATTTCCATGCGGAGCGAACGATGCAATCCAGGTCGGAGTGTTGCGGATGCCAGTCCAACACCTCGCCAGCGAGCGCCGGATCTGCAACCAGAGCGGCCGGATCGCCCTCCCTGCGGCCGACAATGTTGTGCGGCGCCTTGCGCCCGGTCACAGTTTCGGCGACGCTGATAACTTCCTTGACCGAATGCCCCTGGCCTGTTCCAAGGTTCATCGCAATCGATGCTCCACCGCCGAAAAGGTAATCTAGCGCCTTCACATGGGCATCGGCCAGATCGGCCACGTGAATGTAATCGCGCACGCAGGTTCCATCGGGAGTTGGATAGTCACTACCGTAAACCGCAAGCGGCCGGCCGCCATCGATTGCCTGAAACACGAGCGGGACGAGGTGCGTCTCCGGATCGTGCATCTCTCCAAGTTTCCCGTCGAGGTCAGCGCCCGCGGCATTGAAGTATCGCAGTGCGGCGCTGGTGAGATCGTGCGCGCCCGCGTACCAGTGCAGCGCGCGCTCGATGATGAGCTTGGTCTCGCCATAAGGGTTGACTGGGCGCTGCGGTGCATCCTCGGTGATCGGAACGCGGTCCGGCGTCCCGTATGTGGCGGCACTCGATGAGAAGACGACGTGACGCACTCCGGATTCCACGGCCGCATCGAGCAGCGTAAGAGACTTGGTCACATTGTTATTAAAAAACTTCTCCGGCTTCTTGACCGATTCACCCACAGAGGTAAAAGCCGCGAAATGCATCACTGCGGAGATGTTGTATCGGCGGATCGTCTCCATAAGCAGATTCCGATCTCCGATATCCCCTTCGACAAACGGACCGGATTGCACAGCCGACCGATGGCCGTAAACGAGATTGTCATAGGTGACAGGAACATATCCACGCGCAGCCAATGCCTTGGCCGAATGACTGCCAATGTAACCAGCGCCGCCGGTTACCAGAACAGATTTCTTCGATGAGTCGAACATAATACCTCGAATCTTACCAATTCCCGCCCGTGCCCGCGTGCCGTTCAGAATGTAGAGCGACATTGGGCTCTTACCGCTATCTGGTGTGATCCAAATCACTGCATTAAACTCGGACTTAATTTGTCGTATATTAAATGCAGACCAAATTGGTCGTAGTTGTTGCCTGTGCCGCGCGCGGCATACGAGAGCCTAGGGAGTTGGGATTGAGTTCGCAGAAAGTAAATCGTCGATTTGCAGTACTACTGAGCTGCTTTCTCTTGTTTTTGGCCAGCGCCGCCTGGGGAGCCGTGGCTGGGAGCATTTCAGGAACAGTGAAAGACCCCTCGGGAAGCGTCGTTCCGAATGCGACCGTCACCCTCCGTGAGGTCAACACGGAAATATCTCATCAGGCTCGCACCAACGACAAGGGATACTTCACCTTACCGGTTCTGCCGGTTGGCCGGTATGAGCTGGATGTGCAGGCTTCGGGATTCCAAGGCTATCGGCGCACAGACGTTGAACTAGATACAGACGCGTCGCTTACGCTCGACGCTTCGCTTGAAATTGGCGGTGTGACCCAAACAGTAAGGGTGACGGACAATGCCCTGCACGTCGAGACGATCGGCACACAGATGGGCGAAGTGATCAGCGGACGGCAAATGGCCGCTGTCCCTCTGAATGGCCGCAGCTTCACCGACCTGCTTTCATTGCAGCCCGGCGTGGCTCCGTCCACGACAATCGGCTCCGATACTGTGCAGGATGTAGGCGCGACCGTCCTCGAGCCATCCGGAACGCTGAACCCCGGCACAATTTCTGTCAACGGCCAGCGCGAAACAGCCAACTTCTTCAACGTGAACGGGAGCGATGCGGAAGAGGATGTGAACGCGGGCACGGCAATTATTCCCAACCTCGACGCAATTGCCGAGTTTCGCATCGTGACGAGCAATTTCGATGCCGAGTATGGGGAATTCAGCGGCGGGCAAATCAGCGTCGTCACGAAATCGGGCAGCAACGGGTTCCACGGCAGCTCATTCGATTTTCTGCGCAATACCGAGCTGGATGCGCGCAACTACTTTTCATCCACGCGTGGGGCATATCGCCAGAACCAATTTGGCGGAACGCTGGGCGGCCCTATTCGACGCGATAAGGCATTCTTCTTTGCCGATTATCAGGGCACGAGGCAGACACAGGGCATCGACACGGGCGAGATAAGTGTCCCGTCCAACGAAGACCGCACCGGCAATTTGATCGATCAAGCCGCGTTATTTGACCCCCAGGAAGAGGTCGGTGGCCAACCGGTCAACGTTCCGACGGTTGTAAGTGGACCATATCTTGCTTCCCTTCTTTCACAGAAACTCGGCTACGCGGTCGCCTCTGGCGAATCGTACTATGTGCCTGGATGCGCTTTTTCCTCGCAATGCGTCTTTCCCAATGCCATAATTCCGCAAGCTGTCTGGTCCACTCCAGCGCAACGAATGCTGCAATACATTCCTGCCCCCAACAATGCTGACGGCTCCTTTTCCACATCTTCCTACAATCAGACTCTGCGGGACGACAAGGCGGGCGCACGCTTGGATGCGAATACACGCTGGGGGTTGCTGTCGGCCTACTATTTCATCGACGATTTCAATCTCGATAATCCCTATCCAACGACGCAGAGCGGGGCCAGCGTTCCCGGCTTCAATGCGCTGACCACTGGCCGGGCGCAGCTTCTGGCATTGAGCGCTACCGAGGCGCTCAACACCGCGGCCGTGAATGAATTGCACCTGAGCTACCTGCGCGACATGACCAACCTGGGCCAACCGGTGGGCGGTCGCGGCGTGAGCCTGATTTCGCAAGGTTTTGAAAACGCCGACGGCAGCGCCAGTATTGTGGCGCTCGATCCGAAAGGACAGAGTGTCGAGAATCTGAACTTCAACGGCTACTCGACCGGCGCCGCGGCCAACCAGTTGATTCAAGCCAACAACACCTATCAGGGATCGGACACATTTTCAAAAGTGCTGGGCGGCCACACGCTGAAGTTTGGCGGTGAATTTCACGCCGACCAGGTGAACGCTCACCCGATTGCGCAATTCAACGGGAGCTTTGTCTTCTCCGGCACTGAAACCGGCGTGGACATTGCCGATTTCCTGATTGGCGTGCCCAGCCAGTACAACCAGAGCCAGCTCAATCCGTTCTATGCGCGTAACAAGTACGTTGGCCTCTTTGCACAGGACAGTTGGCACGCGCTGCCGGGCCTGACGCTCAATTACGGGCTTCGCTGGGATCGTATCGCGCCGTGGACGGAAAAATACAACCAGATATCCACGTTTGAAGGTGGCGCTCAGTCGGAGGTGTTTCCCGGCGCTCCCGCGGGCATCCTTTATCCGGGAGATCCTGGGGTTCCACGAACGCTTGCCCCCATCGGCGAGCTGGGATTCGCGCCCCGTGTGGGCGTGGCGTGGTCGCCACAAGCCAATCCCGGCAGCGCATTGGGCAAGCTGCTTGGTTCGGCGGGAACGACTAGCGTTCGCGCCAGCTTGGGCAGTTTTTACACCGCAATCGATGCGCTCTCCATCAGCGTGCTGGCCGCGAATGCGCCTTACGGGACCACCTACACCAGTCCCGCGCCGCCCCTGTTTGCAACGCCATTCATTACAGCCGCGGATGGAGCCAATAACGGTCAGCCATTCCCTTACACGCTCGCGCCGCTTAATGTTTCACGCAGCAATCCCGACGGGAGTATCGACTGGGGCAATTACGAGCCAATCAGCGGCGTTCCAGGGTACGACATTCACAATCGTGTGCCGTATACCGAAGAATGGATGATTTCAATTGAGCGGAGGGCTGGGGCGAATACAGTTTTGAGCGCGAGCTACGTCGGCACTTCCAGTCATCGGCAACGCGTGCTGATCGAGGCCAATCCCGGCAATCCGGCGCTATGCCTCGGCCTCAGCCAGCCTAGCGAAGTGCAACCGGCCACGCTCACATGCGGCGCGGGAGGCGAGAACACGGTGTATTACCCGATCGGCGGCGGGCAGGTGAATGGAACGCGTGGGCCGCTGGGAGCGAATTTTGGCAGCGATGCGCTGCAATCGACGATCGGCCGTGCCAACTACAACGCGCTTGAACTCAGCGCCCGCCACACTACTGGCCGCCTTGAATTCTCAGCTGCCTACACTTTCAGCAAGTCTCTGGATCAGTCGTCGAACATCGGCGAGGAGGTCAATCCCTTCAATCCCGCGCTCAGCTATGCGTTGTCGTCGTTCGACGTTCAACAAAACTTCGTTCTTAGCTACGAATACCAACTGCCCTTCGAGCGGCTATCGAATTCCAACCGGCTGATCCCCAAGGCACTCGTTCAAGGGTGGTCGCTTTCCGGCATCACCCGTTTTGCGAGCGGTTTTCCGGTAACCATGACGAACAACGGAGACAACTCGCTGATTGGCGCCAATCCGAATGGAGTCAACAACAGCAGCATCGATGAGCCCGATTACAGCGGCGGCCCGCTCAAACTGAACCGCAATCCCCGCAAGAATGGGAACAACTACTTCGACTCTACGGCCTTTAGCATGAATGCGCTCGGCACGCCGGGAAGTGCAAAGCGGCGATTCTTTCACGGCCCCGGCGCGGACAACTACGATATGGCGGTTGCCAAGCGTCTAGCCCTGACCGAATCGAAGTCGCTGCTCTTCCGCGTTGAAGCGTTCAATGTCTTCAATCACACGCAATTCAACGGACCCAACTCCGTCGATGGCAACATCGGCAGCTCCACATATGGTAATGCAATCGGTGCATCGCCTCCGCGAATCATGCAAGGGGCGTTGAAATTCAACTTCTGAATGTGAAGACGCTCACTGACTGTAGCGCGAATTAATAGGCCTTCAGGTCGACGATGGCTTTGAGAATGGTCTCGGGCTGGGGGAGGATGGCATCTTCCAGGACGGGCTGGTAGGCGACGAAGGTGTCCTTTGAGCCGATGCGGCGGACGGGGGCGTCGAGCGAGTCGAAAAGCTCATCGGCGATGCGAGCGGCGATCTCCGCGCCGTAGCCCCAGCTGAGCATGTCTTCATGGGCCACGATCACTCGGCTGGTCTTGCGGATGCTGGTGGCGATGGCTTCCCAGTCATAGGGATTCAAGGTACGCAAGTCCAGTATCTCGACATCGATGCCTAAAAGCTGGGCCTTTTGCGCGGCCTGCAAGGCCCGGGTCACCAGAGCGCCATAGGTGACGAGCGTAATGTGCGAGCCGGGGCGGACAATTTTGGCCTTGCCGAAGGGGATGGCGAAGTCGGGGCCTGGATAAGGCGCGCGGCCGTGGGTTTCGCGGTAAAGGCGCTTGTGTTCGAGGAAGAGGACAGGGTCGTCGCAGCGAATGGCGGTGCGGAGCAGCCCGTTGGCGTCGAGGGCGTTGGAGGGGAATACGACGCGCAGGCCAGGAGTGTGGGTGAAGATGCTTTCACCGGACTGCGAGTGATAAATGGAGCCGCCGGTGAGGTAGCCGCCGATGGGCACGCGAATGACCACGGGTGAGGCCCAGGCGCCATTGGAGCGCCAGCGCATCAAGGCCAGCTCATTGCGAATTTGATGCATTGCCGGCCAGATGTAATCGAAGAACTGAATCTCGACGACGGGCTTCATGCCTCGGGTGGCGTAACCTATGGCGCGGCCCACGATATTGGCTTCGGCCAGCGGCGAGTTGAAGACCCGCTCGGAACCGAACTCAGTCTGGAGGCCGGCGGTGAGCTTGAAGACGCCGCCCTTGCCCTCGACCTCTTCGAGCGCCTTCGAGCGGCTGGCGTCGGCCACGTCTTCGCCATAGAGGACAATGCGGGAATCGCGGCGCATCTCGTCGTGGAGGCATGCGTTGATCAGATCGGACATGGTGCGCGGACCGCTTCCCTTGGAACTACCAGCATTCCCGCCGCCGGCGAGGCTCAAACCTGCTGTCTGCGCCTGAACCTGCTCGGTGGCGAAGTCGGAGCGGGTTGGGTCGAGGTCCTCTGAGTAGACATGGCGGGTGATATCGGCCACCTTGGGCAGCGGAGCTTCGAGGGCGCGCTCCGCGGCTTCGGCGGCCACGAGGTCGAGGGATTGCTCGAGGGCGTTGATCTCGCTGTCGGTAAGAATGCCTTCGCGCAGCAGGCGCATCTGCATCTTAGCCAGGGGGTCGCGCATGGCGTCGGCTTCGCGTTCGGCGGCGGAGCGGTAGAGCTTGTCGTCGTCGGAGAATGCGTGCGAGTAGGGGCGCACGACATGGCCGTGGACAAAGGCAGGCCCCAGCCCGGCGCGGCAGTGCGCTGCGGCAGCCTCGAAGGCGCGCAGGCATGCCTCGGGATCGGTGCCGTCTACTTCGGCGAAATGAAAGTTGGGAAAATTGGCCACCAGGTTCGAGATGTTTCCGCCCGGCGTGTTCACTTCGACCGGGACGCTGATGGCGTAGCCGTTGTCTTCCACACAAAAAATGACAGGCAGCTTCTGATTGGATGCGGTATTCAGCGCTTCCCAGAATTCGCCCTGAGAGGTTGAGCCATCGCCGAGTGAAGTGAAGACGACTTCGTCGCCGTGGAATTCAACATCGTGGAAAGCGCGGTAATCGGATTCATTTCTCTTTGCCGACTCGGGATGGCGGCTGAAATAACGGCCGGCCTCGGCGCATCCGACGGCATGAAGCAGTTGGGTCGTAGTCGAGGAGGAAGTGCTGACAATATGGAGCTGGCGGCTGCTCCAGTGAGTGGGCATCTGCCGGCCGCCGCTGGCCGGATCGGTGGCCGCGCCCACGGCCTGCAGCAACATGTCGGCGGGGGTGACGCCGAGAGCCAAGCAGAGTGCGCGATCGCGATAGTAGGGGAAGAACCAGTCGTAGCCGGGCCGGAGCGCCAAGGCGGCTGCAACTTGAAGCGCCTCGTGTCCCGCGGCTGAAATTTGGAAGAAGATTTTCTGTTGCCGCTTGAGCATGATTTCGCGGTCGTCCACGCAACGGGAGAGAACCATGAGCCGGTAGATTTCCACCATGCGCTCCGGGCTCAGGCTACCGGAAGCGGCAATCGACTCAGGCTCGCGAGCTGTAGAGGCTACCAGTTCCATTCCCGCCACGCTCCAAAATTACCTGTTCTAAGAATTCAACCTCGATTGTAACAATCCTTCTCAGAATCGAACAGAGGTGAATTCGGCAAGTTTCGACTCGGGCATCTGGCCAGAAACAAGAGATAGGACGCTATTGCATCATGGGAGGACGTCCGGGTCGGAACATTGGCATCCCCCGCACCGAGGTGCTCATCTTTTCTTTCACGCTGTGGGCCAGCTTTTCAATTTCCGCGATTCTGCGAAGCTGTTCGGGCGTGAGCGAATCGGGATTCGTGCTTCCTATTTCGGCATCCAGTTCCCTGGCCAGCTTGAGCAGCTTGTTGGCATCGGCGACCAATTCCTTTTGGCGATCGGCATTGAGTATTCGCAATTGTTTTTCCTGCCAGAGGGGATCGCCGGGACCGACGTTTTCGTCCGCGGAGGGCACCTGAGCAAACGGCTGCTGCATTCCGCTTTTCGAAACCGGGGACGACCCGTTCTGCGCAACGCTCGGCATAGCGAGCAGGAACACAAGGAAGAGCGCCTCGCGCATGGCCTTGAGACATCGGTTTCCCGTGCGGCCTGGCAATTCCAATTGGGGCTTGGGCATGGCATTCCACCTCAAAACAGGCTTGCTGAACAGGGGCTGAGAATCTTCTCAATTCGATCCCGCAATGAGCTTCATTTTTTCCTTCACGCTATGAGCCATGCGTTCTATTTCGTCAGCCTTGCGGATCACGGTAATGGAAAGGGTGTCCTTGTTGGTCTTGTCGACCTCGGCCTTCAGGTCGGTGGCCAGCTTGAGCAGTTTGGCGGTGTCATCGGCAATCTGCTTCTTGCGTTCCGCGTTGGCTTGCGCGAAGGTCTGCGGACTCGCCTGCTGGTCACGCATCTGCGCGTTGGGATCCGGGGACTGGCTGCTGGGGGCCGGATCGTTAGCCCTGTCATTGCGCAGCGCCACGCCTGCGGGCGATGGGTTTTGATTTTGAGCGGCACCCGCGAGGGATGTCGAGAGGACGAGGCAAGCGAAGATACGTCTCCGACGATCCCCCAACGTGCGGTCTAAGCGGATGGCGCCGCTGTGCCGGGATTCGCAGCCCCGGCTATTCGCGAAGTTCATTGGACGCCTCCTTAACCGCCGCCCACGGTGAGCTGCATTTTTTCTTTCACGTCATGCGCGAGTCGCTCGATCTCGTCGGCCTTGCGAATCACGTTGAGCGAGAGCGTGTCCTTGTTGGTCTTGTCCACTTCGGTCTTCAACTCGGTAGCCAGCTTGAGCAGCTTTGCGCTTTCGTCCGCAATTTGTTTTTTGCGTGCGGCGTTGGCCGCTTCAAAGCTCTGCTGCTGGGTCTGCTGTCCGTTGATGTCATTCTGCGTATTGGCGTCGGGTATGCGGGTCACCGAGGGTGGGTAGCGGAACCCTGGGTCTCTCTGCGACTGCCCCTCGTTGGCGGCTGGCGTTAGGACAATTGCAATCAGGCCGAGGGGAACTCCGATCCACAAAGCGCTCATCCGCAGCGGGCGCGGGATTGAGGTTGTGCGGACTCGCTGAGATCTCATGGGGTGACCTCCTGAGTTGCCAGGCAACAGGACTTGGAGGGCTGGCTCGGGAACCGAATTGGATTGGGCCGGGCAACCCAGTGGTGCCTGCCGACAGTCTAGTCTAGAAACAGGAGTTTTGGATGCATCCTTTTTTGCTTGCGGCAAGAACCGGTCTGTTTGCCGAGGGGCGGTTTCTGGGTAAGGTGCTTGACGAGTGGGTAATCGACACCCAAGAGTTCATCCGCCTGAAGCTGCCGCACCTGGTGGTGATTGCTGTTATCGCGTTTCTGCTCAGCCGGTTACTGCGGCTGAGCACCTCCCACATGACAAGCGCGGCCGAACGTCATGCCGCCAGCCCAGAGCGCATCTCCCAGGTGAAAACCGTAGCCGGGGTCGTTCGCGCCACAGGGCTGGCGGTGATTGCCCTGATCGCAGGTTTGCAATTTCTGGATGCGCTGGGGGTGAACCTTGCTCCGCTGTTAGCCTCGGCGGGAGTTGTCGGAATTGCCATTGGCCTGGCCGCTCAGAATATCGTCAGGGATGTGCTGAATGGAATCATCATCCTGATCGAAGGCCAATTCAGCGTGGGCGACACGGTACGGCTGGCCGGCCTGGCAGGAACGGTGGAGGGGATGACGCTGCGCAAGACTACTGTTCGCGACGCGGACGGAACTCTCTACATTATTCCCAACTCGCAGATCACCACGGTTGCCAACCTGAGCATCGATTATTCGGTAGCAACCGTGAATGTGAGCGTGGACTTCTCGGCGAATCCCGATTTGGTGATGAAGCTGTTGAAAGGCATCGCCAAGGATATTCGCCAGAGTGAGGAGTTCCGCGACATCTTTGTCGCCGATCCGCGGATTCTGGGCGTGGATGCCGTGAAGGGATCGGAAGTCGTATTCCCCGTAGTCTTCAAGACACTGGCAACCAAGCAGTACGAGCCGGTTCGCGAGTTTCGCCGCCGGGTTCGGCTGTCTCTGGAGGAGAATCATCTGCTGCCCGGCGATCCCAACCGGGTCTTCAGTACATTTATCGACAAGGCCACTGGCAGCAGCAAGCGGCCTGTTCCGGACACGGCTCCAGCAGCCGACCCAACCACGATCAAGCCGCAGGATGGAAGTCCGTTCACGGGCGCATAGGGCGCTGGACGTTCATTTGAATCAGGCGGCTGCGAATCAGCTCATGGTGGCGACATGGCCCTCTTGGGCAGAATTCAGGGAACTCTGCAGGCGGAAGACAACTCGATTTCGCCCCTCGGCCTTGGCTGCGTACAAAGCCTGATCTGCAACGACGAGCAGTGCGTCATCCAATGCGCATTCCCCGGCTGGATCGAAGACGGTGGCGCCTATGCTGCAATTGACTGTTAATTCCGATTCCCGCGTTTGGACGCGCAAGTTGGAGATTGAGGCGTGGAGGGTAGCTAATCTCTCTGCGACAGCCTCCAGTGGAACCTGAGTCAGCACCAGAAGAAACTCTTCTCCGCCATAACGGCCCGCATAGTCATAGACGCGAATGGCGGCGCCAACGGCTGTGGCGAACCAGCGCAGGGCCTCGTCGCCGACCAAGTGTCCGTAGGAGTCGTTGACCTGCTTGAAGAAATCGAGGTCGACAAGCGCCACTACAAGAGCAATGCCCTCGCGGCGGGCGCGATCCATCTCCGCTGCCAGCGCGCGCAGCACGGCCCCGCGATTCAGCATTCCGGTGAGCCCGTCGTGGGTGGCCTGAAGGCGCAACTGCTCGCGGCTGAGTTCTAGTTCGCGCGTACGTTCTTGGACAAGGGTCTCCAGTTCCAGTCTTCTGGCGCGCAAATGGCGCGCGTAAAGAAAGCCCGCTGCCATCAGAAGAAGCAGCAGTGTCAGGCAAATTGAAGCGTAGAACCATCGGCTTCTCCACCAGGGCGGGAGAATCTCGACTTTGACCGTGACGTAGCTGGAAAAGGCATTCAAGCCGGGGTTGCGGGCCATCGCAATGAAGGTGTACTTCCCCGCCGGAAGAGCGGAGAAGACGGCCACGCCGTCGCGGCTTTCGGTCCAGTCCGGCTGTAGTCCCTCCATGCGATACGCAAATACTAGATCGGCACGGTCGCGCATGGCAGGCGATGAGATTTGGAAACGAAGAGGAGGGGACGCCCACGGCAATCGAAGCTGCTGTACAACCGGATACACCTGATCGCCGCGCTCGATGCCGGTAATCGAGACTGCCAGGGGCTGCGGATTGAAGACTCGCTCAGGATGCATCAGGTGTGCAAGTCCGCCGCTTGTTTCGACCCAGATGGTTCCGTCCAGACCCTTGGTCAAAATCCCCTTGTTCATGTCGTTCCAGATCAGCCCGCTGGTTTGAGTAAGACGGCGCCATTCCCGGCCATTCCACACCACCAAGCCCCAATCGGTCCCGAGCCAGATCCAGCCGCGGCGATCGGCAAGAATGGATAGAGGCGCCAGCGCCTGAAATTCCTTGGGAGGCACCAATTGCCAGGCTTTCATGTGCGAGCCGCCTTGGGTAAGCCGCCAAGTTCCGGTCTGGAGGCCAGTCGCCCACAGGGCGCCGTCGTCGGCGCAGGCCAAATCGAGCAGAGGTCCGCCTAGTTTGGGGAGGCCGTCGATTTGGGGAGCCGACCAATGATCGGCCTGTTCACGCAACAGCTTGCCACTCGCCAGGAACCAAACAGCGCCGTTAGGCGCAACACAACTGGTATCGACCCTGGTGGATTCTCCAGCTAAAGCGTCGGCTGCGGGAATTCGGTGCGGCGAAGCGTTGATGACTCCGGCCTCGCGAACATATATTCCTCCAGCCGTCGAGAAAAAGATGCGTCCCGCCGGGTCTTCAACGGCGCCGACGATCAATGCAGGCAGCTTTGCGGTCTCGTCGACACGGCCGGTCTTGCGGTCGATGTGAAGAATGGCGCCCGAGAAGGTCCCGGCCCAGATGGAGCCGTCGGGATTTGCGCCGATGCTGCTGACCTGAGCATAGGTCCACTTCTTACTCGAAAACAGCGGCCCCGCCGACCCAAGTCGCGGGTCTATCCAGGCTGGTCCCTTTTCGGTTCCAGTAAGCACTCGATCTTGGCTGATCGGGAAAGCGGACAGAATGTTTGCGCTTGGCAGCCCACCGACAACGGTCCAGGCTTCCCAGTTCTCTCCCCCGATCCAATGGTAGACGCCGTGTCCGAAGGCGCCCATCCACAGGTCGCCAGCCGTATCGAAAGCCATACTGGTGATGTGGCCGGTGCTGAGTCCGTTAGCTGCGCCGATCTGACGCCAGCGGGTTCCTTCCCAACGGGCAAACCCGGCGGCGGTGGACACCGTCACCCGTCCCTCTCGGTCCTCCACAAGGGCTGTGTGTTGGTAAACAATGTCCGCATCAGGGCCGGGAACACTGCGATCGACGAAGCGCGCGGCCCCACGCGTCAGAACGACGATGGAATGCAACTGGCCCACGGCCCAATACACGCCCCAGTGATCCAGAACGACACAACGCCATACATTTTCAGGGACGCCCTTGTCCGTTCCCCATTGCGTCACCGCGCTCCCGTGCCCGGCGACCCCGTCGCCCTTCCCGTCGATCCAGGAGCACAGCTTTTTTCCGCAGCCCATCCAGACGGTCTGGCCGGCGGTGACGCTCACGCTCGATATCTGGCTGAGGGCGGGGATAGATGCGAGCGTATCGGCGGAAAACACCGGAGCGTAGGAAAGCATTCTTCCCTCGCCGTCGTGCTCCAGGCGGTAGAGACGTTGCTTGTCCACAACCAGCAGGCGCCGCGCATCTTCGGCGGCCAAATGCTGAGCGCCGGAGATTTGAATTGGATTTTTTCCTACAGCGACGAAGCGCTGGCCTTCCCAACGGTACAGATTCTGGCTGGTTCCCGCCCAGACGCCGCCGCCCGGATCCGCATAGATGTCCTCGATATCGCGCTCTGCAATCCCCTGTTTTTGGCCGTACTGCTGAAAGCTGGAACCCAAAAACCGGTAGACGCCGTTTTCAGTGGCGACCCATAGAAACCCGCTGCGGTCTGTTGTTAATGCATTGACAGCGAGATTCTGGAGCCCTTCGTGCTGCCGAAACTCGCGAAAGACATACTGCTGCGCATGTACGGCCGTTGAGAGCGCCAAACAACAGGCAATGACCCGAATTGGATTCAATCGATGCAAGCGAGACCTTGCGCGTAACAAGCGCCTACCTCGGGTTCATCGGCAATTTGGCGGAAAGGAATATGACTTTGTGTCAGGCTCGCACTTGAGGATCTCTGCGCGGGCAGATCTGCGTCGCGCGATTGGGGCCAGCCTGTCAACTATCGCAAGTTGCGGCCTGATCCGCGTCGAGTCAGTTGGCGCGCTCCAGCGCTTCCAGCAGGGCCTCTGCATCCGTAATCGGTGGAAAGCAAGTGTGGCCGAGGCAAACCCGCGCCCACACCTGCGCACCGGGCGGCGGTGGAACGTTGAGCAGCATTTCGGCCAGCCCCTCGGGAAGTTCCCCCGGAACAAGCCGGACAGGATCGATGCGCAGGACCGATTTGTTGACGCGGAAGCGGGCAATGGCCACCGCCTCAAGGCGCGCGGCCTCAGGGCCTGAACCCACGACGACAACCAGCACGGGAGGTAGCACGAGCCTCTCAAGCGCCAGGCCGTAGCTGCCGGCATAAAGCCCGAAGTGCTCGACGATGCCGGCAAAGGAGGCAAGAGTGTCCTCGGCAATCTCGCGATACTCCTCCCGCCCGCTCAGGACCTCAAGGCGCAACAGGGCCGAGGCGGCGGTGGGGTTGCCGGCCGGAGTGGGCGTATCCTGTAGAGGCTTGCGGCGCGCGCCCAACGCGCCCAGCGGGACAGTTCCCTGCTGGGGCGCGGCGGCATCGTAGAACGCGCCGGCAGTGCGGTCGTAAAAAAGGGCGATCATGGCATCGGCCAGCTTGACGGCTGCCAGGCAAAGATTCATGTTTCCGGTGGCGACCCATCCGTCAATGCAGGCGTGCACGGTAAAAGCGTAGTCGTCGAGCGTGCCGGGAACCTTCTCAGCAGGCTGCACGGCGGGCGACTCATCGCCGCCATAGGCGATCACATGGCTCAGCGCCGCGGCGCCGTCCCAGGCCTCGTTGAGCAGCCGGTCGAGCGTGCGCAGCGCGAACTCCTGGGCGGAATCCATGCGCAGCACGCGCGCCGTCTCAAGGTAAGCCGTCACCGCCATCGCATTCCAGCCGGTATAGAGCGTGCGATCAATAAACGGCGTGGGCCGCGCGTTGCGGGCGGCAAGCAATTTGCGCCGGGCTGAATCGCGCTGTGCGCGCAGAGCCTCCCAGTCAAAGTTTTTCGCCAAATCGCCTGCGTTTTCGGCCTTTTCTTCGAGCGTCCAGTTTACGTATAAGACATTCTTCGCCGGGTTGTGGTGCATGTCGCCCAGCTCGCCAATGTCCCAGTAGCTTGCGGCAAAGTCCATTTCTTCCGGGGTCAGGACGGCGCGCGCCTCGTCGAGGGTCCAGGTAAAGTAGTCGCCATCGTCGTCGAGGTTGATGTCGGCATCCTGCGATGCGTAGAAGCCGCCGCGCTCGCGATCGGTCATCGTGCAATCGAGCCAGCCCACGATCTCGCGCGCGGTTTGAAGAAAGTCTTCGCGGACATAACTCTGAAATCCGTGAACATAATTGCGCAGCAGCTCGGAGTTGTCGTAAAGCATCTTCTCGAAGTGCGGAACCACCCAACGCTCATCGACGCTGTAGCGGTGAAAGCCTCCAGCCAACTGGTCGTAGACGCCGCCGCGCGCCATTTTTTCGAGTGTCGTCGTGAAGGCGTTGCGAGCCTCGGCGACTTCCGGCAGTTTAGGGTCGCGGTTCATGGCCACTTCAAGCAGCAGGTCGAGCACCGAAGGGTGAGGAAATTTTGGCTGCGCACCGAAGCCGCCGTTGCGCGGGTCGAATTGCTTGAGGGCCGAGGCGGCAATCTTATCGACCAAGGCCAGTGAGAGCTCACCATCGCGGCCGGAGAAGGACTCGTTCTGCTCGATTGCGGCCATGACGCTTGCAGCCGACTCGAGCGCCTCGTCGCGGCGGTCGCGCCAAACCTGGGCCATGGTCTCAAGCACGCGGCCGAAGCCGGGACGCCCGTAGCGGTCGGCGGGTGGAAAATAGGTGCCGCCAAAGTAAGGCCGGCCATCGGGAGTGAGGAACGCCGTCAGCGGCCAGCCGCCCTGCCCGCTGATGGCCGACACCGCGGCTTGATACCGCGCGTCCACGTCGGGGCGCTCGTCGCGATCCACCTTCACAGCAATAAAAAGCTGGTTGATGAGCGCGGCGATCAGCGGGTTCTCGTAGGACTCGCGGTCCATGACGTGGCACCAGTGACACCAGACAGCGCCAATGTCGAGCAGTATGGGCTTGTCTTCGGATTGAGCTTGAGCGAAAGCCTCCTCGCCCCAGGGATGCCACTGAACAGGTTGATGGCGCGCCGAGCGCAGATAGGACGAGGCTGCGAGTTCCAGCTGGTTTAGGTGGCCTGTAACTTGGGATTCGTCCTCTGGCATGAGTTGAGAATACATGCTAGGGCGCCTCGCGGCTCATCGATTACAACCGACCTTCTTTGAATTAACTCTTTGCCAGTTCCGCCTTGATGGCCGCGACTAACTCGGGAGCGTCGGGCTGGGTGTCGGGGGCGAACCGCTCGACCACGTCGCCTGAACGGCTGACCAGAAACTTCTCAAAGTTCCAAAGTATCTCGGGGTCCGGATTGGATTCAATGCCGTAGCCTTTGAGCTTTTCGCGGAAAGGAATTTCGGACAGACTGACAGCCTTGGGCTGAGCAGCAATCAAGGCCGCATAGAGCGGATGCTTTTGGTCGCCGACGAC
Organism: uncultured Occallatibacter sp.; assembly: GCA_964610185.1. Taxonomy (GTDB): domain Bacteria; phylum Acidobacteriota; class Terriglobia; order Terriglobales; family Acidobacteriaceae; genus Telmatobacter. The sequence continues at coordinate 27,365 of CAZSVJ010000002.1, forward strand.
TGTGATCTTGTCGAACAGGGGAAACTGCACACCGTAGTTCAATTTGCAAAACGACTGAATCTCTTCGTTAGTGCCCGGCTCCTGAGCCTTGAAGTCGTTGGCCGGAAAGCCGGCAATGACCAGTCCCTGGCCCTTGTATTGTTCGTAGACCTTTTCCAGGCCTTCGTATTGCGGAGTCAAACCGCACTTTGAAGCGACGTTGACGACCAGCAGAACCTTGCCCTTGAACTCGGCGAGAGATGCGTCTTCGCCGGTGATTTTCTTAACGGGGATGTCGTAGATGGATGCGCTCATGATGATTTTTGCCCTCCAATCTCTCCATCATATAAGGCCGGATCGAGGACGTGGAGGGCGCAATCGATGATGCAGCGCGGCTACAGCTTGGTTGCCAAAATAAGCGGAGACGGGCCGTGCGTGTCGATGGTGCGCGAATCGGCGAAACCGGCCTCGCGCAGCCAGCCGCTGATTTCTTCAAAGGAAAATGTATCGCCGCAATCGGTGTTGACCAGCATGTTGACGCCGAAGATAAGGCCGCCAACCGGCCCCGTTCGATCGGCGTTCACCAGGAACTCGGCGATGGCGATGGTTCCACCGGGGGCGAGCGCGTGGAACGTTTTGGCAAGCAGCGCCTTGCTGCGAACCGCTCCTTCGCTGTGCAGGATGTGACCCAGCGTTGCAACGTTGTGACCGCTGCCGAAGTCGGCTTGCTCCAGGTCGCCTTCCGAATAGGTGAAGCGGCCGGCCACGCCGAATCTGGCAACGGTGTTGCGCGTAACGGGGATCACTCCCGGCCAATCGACAGCGGTGACGCGAACGTGGCTGGAACTCTGCGCCAGCGCAATGCCCCAAACACCCGATCCCGCAGCGAGATCGAGAACGCTTACCGGGCCTGTCGCGGCGCTGAGATTGAGGTGCGCGGCCAGTTCCTGAGCCACGTGATAACTCATGGGCAAAATGTCATTGACGAACTCGGCGAAGAATTCGCTGCCCGGCCCCTGCTGATTGACCGCTCCAACGGGAAGGCCGGTGGCGACAATTTCGTTCAGATGAAGCCAGCGGGGAAGCAGATGCTCGCTGGTGTGACGAATAAGTCCGCCCTGAAATTCGGGTTTGGTGCTCACCAGAAATGCCGCGCTCTCCGGGGTAAGGCTATAACTTCCCTTGGCGTCTTTGGATAGGAACTCGAGACCTACCAAAACATTCATGATCGAAGCCAGCCCGCGCTCCGATGCGCCCGTTGCCTGACTAACTTCCTGGAGGGATTTTGGACCGCTGTCGAGAACGTCGAAGACGCGGTGCTTGATTGCCGCCTCAAGAACAAGCGGCGGGGCGTAGGCAAATGCAAATTGATAGATGCGCTCCGGAGTTACAGGGGCTTGCGTTGGCATGGCGACCTCGGGCGTGGGATTTGGCTGGGGAAACCGCAACGGAAGAATAGCAGAGATGAGTTATAGGCGTGTATATCTTTCTGTGCATGTCAACCAAGCAGCTGCTTCGCGACCTTGATGTATAACTCAACCGCGACGAGTAACTCCTTCTTGGAGAGCTTCTCAAACGGCGTGTGAGCCACGTGAATGGAGCCCGGACCCAGCAACAGTGGCTCGCCCCAGTTACTCAAATGCGGAATGTCCGTCGCGAACTTGGCGATCATGGTGGGCAAGCCTTCAATGGCCTTCATGCGGATGAAAGGACTGTCGAGCGTGAACTCCACTTCGGCCAGGCTTCCCGCAGCTTCGATGAGTTGAGCGCGCACCTCGGCTGAGGGAGTTACAGTGCGGACCAGCACCTGTGCCTCGGCCTTGTCGGCCACGACGTTGGGCGCGTGGCCGCCGTGGATCTGGCCAATGTTCAGTGTGCTCGGGCCGATATCTTCAAGCACCGGCAAGGGCAACGCGAGTAACCTGGCCATTACTTCAACTAACTTGTGCACAGCGCTTTCGCCGAGCTCGGGATAGGCGGAGTGGCACATCTTTCCGGTAGCCTTGAATGCGGCGCGCAACGCTCCTTTGGAGGCCAGCGCCAGGCGATTGTCGGTGGGCTCGCCATTGATGAGAAATTTGCTGCCTTTGGGAGATAAGTTGGCCGCCTTGGCCCCGGCGGAGTCGCGCTCCTCGCCGGAAACAAATAACAAAGCAACGCGAAATCCCTGTGCGCGGAGCGCCTCCGCGGCGGCTGCCTGGGCGGCGATGATGCCCTTGGCGTCAGAGACGCCGCGGCCGTACATAAATTCCGCATCTTGACTGAAAGGAATGTAGGGCGGAACGGTGTCCATGTGGGTGGAAAACACCAGGTCGGGGGTTTGGCCGGCCACACCGGCGTAGACATTCCAGCGCGGGCCGCCGTCTGCATTCTCGGAGGGCTGTTCCACGGGGGTCTTCTCGACTTCCCAGCCACGGCCGGCGAGAAAATCAGCCAGAAAATCGCCTACGGCGCCCTCCTGGTAAGTGGTGGACTGAATCTCGCACAACTGGCGGGTAAACCCGATGGGATCAATGGGGTCGAGAGAAAGCGGATCGATCATGATGCTGTCAGAATATCGCACAAGGCGATTGCTGCCTTCGATTTCAGCCGGGAACGAGCCTCTTGGAGCTAGAGCCTGCTAAGAACTATAGGGCGGGCAGCGTTACGAGTGTGGAAACTCCCTGCGCAAAGCATGAGGAAGGGATGAAAAAAGCGCTCGGCAGAGCGTAGAATTAGGAATGGTATGACCACTACAATCGCACCCGCCCAACCATTCACGGGTTTGGGCAGCCCTGGCTCCGCGGCGCACTTGCTGCGCAATGTGGATTTATCAGGGCCCGCCGGCCGGCTCGAGGCGCTGCTGAACGAAGGAAACGCCGACTCGCCTTTTGCGGCGCTGGTCTGCCATCCTCATCCGCTGGGCGGCGGCACACTTCACAACAAAGTTGTCTACCATGCCATGAAGGTCCTCAACGATCCAGAGTGGGGACTCGGCTGGCCAGTGCTGCGCTTCAATTTTCGCGGCGTGGGATTGAGCCAAGGTGCCCATGATGGCGAGACCGAGAGCGAGGATGTGCTGGCAGCGATCGAGTGGCTGGAAAGCGAGTACAAGCTGCCGATGGTGGTGGTTGGCTTCAGCTTTGGGGCTGCGATGGCGCTCAAAGCCTGTTGCGAGCAAGGGGCCTCAGGGGCCGCGGAAGAAGGCACGCTCTATCTCGAAAACGGCAAAAAGCAGACCTCGGGGGTCCGCCGCGGCGGACTCCGCATTGATTCTGTTGATCTCATGCCAGGGATAAATCCCTGGCCTACCGCCCGAAGGAATCTCTTCACAGCCGGTTGCGGGGTTTCAGAATCTATCCGCGCAAACGTCCGCGCTCTCGCTTTGCTCGGACTGCCCACGCAGGCCGATGGCCGCGATTTCCATTACATCTTCCTTCAGAATTGCTTCATTCCCAAGTTGTTTCTTAGTGGAGACCGCGACAGCTTTGCGCCTGGCCCACAGTTGGCGCAGGTAGCCGCGACTGCCGCCGAACCGAAACGCCTGGCGCTCATCCCCGGCGCCGATCATTTTTTTACAGGTCAACTGGAGCCGATGCAGCACGCGCTTTCCTGTTGGCTTAAGGAGCAACTGTTATGACTCCGGTAAGCGATGCCGCTCTGGATTCCCTGCATGCAACGGCCACAGCGATCTTTACCGGGGCTCTGGAAGCTTGCAACATCCCCACTGCGTTCGACCGGCGTTTGCGTTTTGAAGGCGACAAGCTGCACCGGCTTTTGCCCGATGGCAGCGGGCCGGCCACCATCGATCTCTCCTGCTACAAACGCGTTTTTGTGATTGCGTTGGGCAAGGTGGCCAGCCCCATGCTCGATACGCTGCTCGATCGCATGAAGCGGCGCAAAGGCCTGCGCGGCATCTGCTGTTCCAATCAGTTGCCCAAGCACCGCAACTGGCGTTTCCGGTATTTCGAGGGTGGGCATCCAGTGCCCAATGAGGAGTCCTTCGCAGCGGCTCGCGCCACGCTGGCCATGCTCAAGAAGGCCAAGAAGGACACCCTGATCTTCTTTCTCATCTCCGGCGGAGGGTCGGCCATGTTCGATCTGCCGCTCGATCCGCATATCACGCTCGACGACACGATTGCTTTTCATCAACTGCTGGTCAGCTCAGGCGCGCCGATCGGCGAAGTCAATACACTGCGCAAGCACTTTTCCGCGGTGAAGGGCGGGCGGCTGGCGATGGCCGCGCCTGAGGCTGCCAAAGTTTCCCTGCTGGTGCCCGATGTACCGCTGCGTTCTTTGGACGCACTCTCATCGGGCCCAACTTCACCCGATCACTCGACCGTTGCCGAAGCGCGCGCGCTGCTGACGAAGTACGATTTGGCGCCCAAGCTGCCGCCGTCGATACGCGCGTTCTTTGAGCGCCAAGATCTGCCCGAGTCGCCGGGGAACAAGGTCTGGCGTCCGCCGTTTTTTCCGCGCCTCCCGTGGACCGATGCAACCCTGGCGCGCCGCGTGACCTCGGCCGCTTCAATGTCCGGCGAGGATGAGGCCTTCCGCGATTCGGTCTTCGAGATTCTGGTCTCAAGCCACGACCTTGTCGAAAACGCCCGCGTTCTGGCTGAGAAGGCCGGATACTACACCAGGGTCGACAATAGCTGCGACGATTGGGACTATGCCGACGCTGCCCGCTACTTGCTGGAACGCTTTCACTCGCTGCGCGCAACTCACCCGCGTCTGTGCCTGATCTCAGTGGGCGAAGTTACAGTGACCATTAACCGCACCCCTGGCGCTGGAGGCCGCAATCAGCAGTTTGTAATGGCCTGCGCCCTGGAACTGGAGGGCCACCCAGGCGAACGGTTGACTGTGTTGAGCGCCGGTTCGGACGGAATCGACGGCAACACACAGGCGGCCGGCGCGGTTGCCGACCCAACCACGGTGACGCGCGCCCATGCCTTTGGATTCCATCTGAAATCGTCGCTGGCTGCCTTTGACGCTTGTCCCATGTTCACCGCGCTCGGAGACTCCGTTGTGACCGGTCCAACCGGCCACAACCTGCGCGATCTGCGCCTGCTGATCGCCGACGAGAATTAGTTCAGCGACTCAGGACACTCGATTCCATCGAACAGAGCGGATAACTTCCGCACGAACCCATCCAATGCGATAACATTGCTTTCAAATTCATTCCGCCCGGATGAGGACCTGTTCGTGGCTCGAAAAGTAAAACGCAAGACAGCCGCTAAGGCGCCCGACATTCGCACTGTCGCTGCGCACGCGAAGGTCTCCATCGCCACAGTATCCAGAACCATCAACGGCTCTCCAGCCGTCAGCGATCGACTTTCCAAGCGAGTCTGGCAGGCCATTGAGCATCTGCATTATTTTCCCAACACCCATGCGCGCAGCCTGGTTTCAGGCCGCAGCCGCATTCTGGGCATCATTGTCGAGAACATCACCAATCCCTTCTTCCCGGAGCTGATCCAGAGCTTTGAAGAGATCGCAGTCGCACACGGATACGAGATTCTGGTCAGTTCCTCGAACAGCAACGCAGCCGTTCTGACCACTTGTATTCGCCGCATGCTGGAGCGGAAGGTGGAAGGCGTGGCCGTAATGACGTTCGGGCAGGAAGAGCCTTTGCTGGACCGCTTGGTGCACCACGATATTCCCATGGTGCTGGCCGAGTTCAAGCTCGAAGCACCGAAATCAAGCACGATTTTGCTCGACTATACAACCGGCATTCACGCGGCTGTAAATCACCTGGCCGAACTGGGCCACGAGAAGATCGCCTTCCTGGCCGGCCCGCACAAGCTGCACTCGGTTATCACCCGCGAGAACGATTTTCGAACGGCGATGCGGGATGCAGGCCTGACTATCCAGAAGAAGTGGATCATCGAATGCGACCACACGCTGAAGGGTGGCGTGACTGGCTTTGGGAAGCTGCATGCGCTCGCGGCGCGGCCCACAGCCGTTCTCTGCTCCAACGACATGACCGCAATTGGCGTACTTCGCGCAGCCTACATGGAGGGCCTGCGCGTGCCCAAGGATCTATCGGTCATTGGCCTCGACGACATCGACTTTGCGGCCTACACCCTGCCGCCGCTCACCACCATACGCCTGTCGCGCGCCGATCTGGCGCGAGCCGCCTTCGAGGCTCTTCGCCAACAAGTGGAGGGCTCCAGCAGCCCGGCAATGCAGCGCGAGTTTCTGGTTTCAACCACCCTGATTCTGCGCGAATCGACGGCAGCGCCGGCCTCCGGCACGCGCTAGAATAACCTTCGGAATCATGAAGCCGGATTCAAAGGAGAAAAATGAACAAGGCAGTTCTTCGCACTGGATTTGCATGGACCCTTTTCGCAATTCTAACTGCTTCTTCGTGCGGTTGGGCGCAGACGGCGCCGATGGTGACGGACAAAAACGCGGCGGCGCGCATTCAATGGTGGCGGGACGCCAAGTTTGGCCTGTTCATGCACTGGGGCGTCTATTCCATCCCCGGCCGCGGCGAGTGGGTTCAATGGCAAGAGCAGATTCCGGTGGACGAGTACGCCAAGCTGGCTGACCAGTTTCATCCCGATAAGTTCGATCCGGATCAATGGGCGGCAATTGCCAAGGATGCGGGCATGAAGTACACCGTGCTGACGGCGCGCCACCACGATGGATTTGCGCTCTTCGACGATCCGGGCAGCAGCTTTACGGCGATGAAATCGGCGGCGCATCGTGATTTTGTCGCCGATTACGTGAAGGCCGTCCGCAAGGCCGGGCTGCGCGTCGGCTTGTATTACTCGCCGCTCGACTGGCGTTATCCCGGCTTCTTTTTTCCCGGCATCTACAAGCCGAATGCCGAGGAGCTGCGCGACCAATATCATCGCCAGTTGAACGAGCTGGCTTCGCATTATGGCAAGCTCGATATTCTCTGGTTCGACGGCGGCGGCGGCGACTGGCTCGGATTCGGCGGCGTCACCTTCAAGGGGAGCTGGCAATCGCGGCCCAAGAACCAGCATTATAGCGGCCCATTTAGTTGGCAGGACGAGGAAGCGGTGAACAACCTGAGGCAGCTGCAGCCGTCTGTGATCATTAACGACAGAACGGATGCAGCGGCGGATTTTCGATCGCGCGAAGGCGATGGAAGACTCGGCGACTTTGAGAACGGGTATCCCTGGGAGCTGTGCACAACGCTTACTGAAGGAGCATGGGGCTATGTTCCGGATGCTAAGATCAAGTCGCTCGACCGCCTGATTCGCTTGTTGGTGTCTGCCGTGGGACGGGATGGGAATTTCATTCTGAACGTCGGTCCGCAGCCGGATGGACAGATCAGCCCTGCTTATGCGGCGCGGCTACACGAGATGGGCGAGTGGCTGCATCAATATGGCGAGAGCATTTACGCAACCCGCGGCGGGCCTTATCTGCCGGGAGACTTTGGCGTTTCAACCTATCGCGACAAAACGATCTATCTGCATATTCTGAACCCAGCGGGCGCGCCGCTGACGCTGCCGGCGCTCCCGGCAAAGATTCTGTCGTGCTCCACGCTCACCGGCGGGAAGGCTTCGTGCAAACAAAGCGATAACGGTGTCGAAGTGACACTCGACGGGAACCCAAGCACGATCGATACGATTGTGGTGATGAAGCTTGATTCTTCGGCAGCGGAGATCAAGACGATTGCCACGCCGGTTACGCCGAAGACGCCAGCGGCCAAAGCAGGTGGGGGTTTCTGAGGCGCGGCAACCCGTCTGCCAAACATCGCGGGTTGCCGCGCGGTCTTTGCGCCGAATCAGGACAGCTTGAAGGGCGCTCGATAGGGGCGCGTCATCAGTTCGCTGGCGGCAGCGTCGTTGAGGATTTTTTCATTCGCAACATCCCATTGGAGCTTGCGGCCGACCAGCATTGAAATCAGGCCGAGATGGCCGGGCAGTGTGGAGTGATGCGCCGTTTCGACCGGGGTGATGGTGGGTTTGCGCGACTTGACGCTGTCAATGAAGTTGCGCCTGTGCTCTGCGGACTCGTAGAGCTTGACCTTGCGGAGATCGTCGGGAAGCGAGTCGCCCTTGATCCAGTCGGGGTTCGATGCATCGAATCCGCTGCGATCGACCCAAACCCAGCCGTCGGTCCCAATCCACTTGGTGCCCATGACGATCTCCGGATAGCCGCCGGCGATGGTGACGCCGACGTCAACGGGATAGCGCGTGACTTCCTTGCGATACTTGCTTTCGATCTTGTATTTCGTTGCTGTATTCCAAACGGCGTTGGCCGCTGGAAACTCACCGCGGCCGTCGATCTCGGACGGGCCGGTCGAATCGAAACCCAATCCCCAATGCGCGATATCGCCGTGGTGGCCGATCCAGTCGAGAAGCTGGCCTCCGCCGGTGTTCGAATTCCAGCGCCAGTTCTGGTAGACACGCGCCTCAATGTAGGGCTCCATCTTTGACGGGCCGATCCAATTCTCGTAGTCGAGCTCAGGTGGAGGCTGGGTGACAGCGATATCCCATGCCGGGGTCCCGGGCACTATATCAGCTGGACTGCCGATCTTGCCGGGCAGCGCCGAGAGCTTTTGCATGAGCGCGGGCACAGTGCCGGGAAAATCGTGGTGACCGCCGGGCAGGCCGACCTCAACTCGCACGACATTTCCAATCAGGCCGTTGCGGACGATCTCCGCCGCCTTGTGGAAGGTGGGCAGAGAACGCTGCCAGGAGCCTGTTTGCCAGATGATGCCGTTCTTTTGCACGGCATGGACGATAGCCTGCTGTTCGGCGATCGTCTTTGCGAGGGGCTTCTCGCCGTAGATATCCTTCTTGCGGCTCGCCGCGTAGGTGGCCAGCACGGCATGCGAATGGTCCGGCACCGCGATCATGACGGCGTCAATGTCGTCGCGCGCAATCAGTTCGCGATAGTCGTGGTAGGACTTGCAGTCGGTGTTGCCGTAATGCTTGTTGACTGTGTCCACGGCAGCCTGCAAATGGCCGGTGTGGATGTCGCAGGCGGCAACGACCTGGCAATCGTCCAGAGCCAGGAAGGCCTTGGTGTTGGCCGGGCCCATCATGCCCCAGCCGATGACGCCCACTGTGATTCGGTTGGATGCGGAAGGGCGGCCAAGGCCCCACGCGCTGGCAGGCATTGCCGCAACGGCTCCGGCCGCCTTGAGAAAATCTCGCCGCGTGAATGCGGACCTTGAGCTTGATTTGGATTGCCGGTTTTTCATCTTCGCCTCCCAGGTTTCCGCTGCTCCGCGTCAGGCCCTGCGCAAGGTGCGGCAGAACGGCAGCAATGAAATCAGCAGGAATTGTTGCACACGAAGATTAGCACGCCGAACGGAGGACGCGTAGTGCGCGTCTGCCGACCCCTGCAGCGTTTCTCGGGAGGAATCCTCTGGAACTGTATCCGCTCGAGCTCAATGAACGCATTGGCTGGTTGTCATCGGTTGAGCAAAACCAACTGAAAGCAGACGAGTCGAAAAGGAATTCGGATTCCGTTAGTCACGGCCGAGCCTATCGAGTCAGCCGGTGGACCGTCGGTTTTTGGAAAAGGGGACTCTCCCCTATGACCAAGTAACCCGGTGTGAGTCCGTGGCTCAACACCAGACCAGGCGTAGAGGCATCTTTGGGCAAATCGAACACTTGAACGCTCTGGACGCTCTCACCGGGTCGCAGCCGTGCCGTCAATCCAGCGGTTCCGCCATTGACTGCCTCCCACGCCTGTTGTCCGCTGGGTGAGCCCTCATAATATTTCCCAGCATCCCAGAGCAGAGCGCGAAGGCCGGCTTCGCTCTGAATCCGTCGACGCGAATGGCTGCTCACTCGCACCGTGATTACATAGAAACTTCCATCAGCCTTCACGGGTTGGCTCGCCGATCCCAATTGCGGAACCACCTGAACATTGGTTACGGAAAAGCACATCTCGTCGAAGCAGCGCTCCTGCCCCATTGGGATGGTTGGCTGGGGACGCGCTGCCATCGTCGCAGCGACCGCAAACACGACCAGAAGATATACAGCCCAACAAACTCCCAGTGTTCTTAATACCCGCGCTGCCATTCTGCGCCGCCCGCGGATCGCCAAAAGCAGAACGCCGATCAACGCGATCAAGGACGCAAGAAACGAGCCGACAAAGAACAGTTCGAAGACCGTCATTCTCCACCTCCCTGTGGTCATACTTAACGACATGCCGCCTGTCGTCGTCAGGCCGGCGTCCCCGGCAAACCACGATGGATGGACCTCCATCTTGCAGAGGAGAACAGCATCAGCACACCCTGAACTAGAAGAGCCGCGGAGATGAGGAAGACAAATCCCTCAAAATGGCCTGCTCGGGCGTTGCGGAGTAATGCCTGTCCGCCGATCCCGATCAGGATCAGCGCTCCCGCCCCAAGCCATCTTTCGCCGCGAACTCCAGGCCTGGCAAACAATTTGGACACCGTGGCTACGCTAATGAGGGCGATACAAACGCTCGCGCATATACGCAGCAGATAGCCTGGGTGCCGCAACGCCATTTCCATCAGCGTGAGCCAGCATGATGAGGCGAATGTGAAAAACGATACAGCAAACAGAGTTTTCTTCACGGATCCTCCCTGAGAAAAAAATATTGGCAGGAAGCTCGACACCTGCCGCAGATACCACAGATTGCCGCGCAGCCGGCCGCGCCGAGGGACGATCGATTCGGCATACTCTTCGCGCAGATCGCCCACCACTGTCTCCCGGTCGCGTGCAGCCAGCAGCCGATCCAGCAAAATCTCTGCCCATCGCGGCGGCGTTTGGGTAACTGGACTCATGGCCGCACCCTTATTGGCAGCTTTACGTTTGCCCAGATTGTGGTCAGCGCTTTGCGCGCTTCGCTGAGAGCATGCATGCCTTCGGCCGACACCGCGTAGTAGCGGCGCGCGCGACCTCCCCGCACAGGAGTACCAGCTGCCAACTTGGATGAGACCAAACCGCGAGCCTCCAGACGATCCAGCGTCGTATAGACTGAACCGGCAGACACGTCTCGCAGCAACAACTCGTGCGCCTGATTCAGAATCGCTCGACCGTATGCTTCAGTCCCCAGGCGAAAGATCGAAAGCAATACAGCTTGCTCGAATGTCCCCAATAGATCTGCCATGTCTACATTGTAGACATTATGGAAAGAATGTCAACTCTTTAATCATCGCCAACTCACTCACTGAGGTCGATTACTGCTTCGAAGTCGGCTTATCTTGATTGATCCGCCCGATGCGACGCACCTCGCACTCGGCAGCTACTTCATTGACAAAGATGGCTGCTCGCTCAACGAGCCGAAGGCGGCTGCCCCACCGCAGGTGGCGCGCATGGCTTCGATCTCCATGTAGGTCTCGTCGGCTGCGGTGCGGCGGCTGGTGTAGATGCGCGGCTCGCCAAATGTGAGCTCGCAGCTGAAGCCGGGAGCGCCTAGAGTCTTCCAAATGTGGGGAAGAAACGCGGCGTTACCGTACCAGCACAGCTCGCTCTCCGGGGAGTCGTCCCCCGGCACGTAGCGAATGGCCGCAGTGGTTACCGGAATGCCCGCATCCACCGCTGGAGTGTAGAAGCGGGAGTGAAAACGCAGCAACTGGGTGCCGTCGGTGCTGGTGCCCTCGGGGAAGAACAGCACGGGAACCGAACCCTTGAGGCGCTCGGCGATCTGAGCTTGCACTCGCTCGGCGCTGACCCGGCTCGACCGGTCGACAAACAGCGTTCCGCCGGCGCGCGCCAGAATGCCGAAGAATGGCCAGCGGCTGATCTCGGCCTTGGATACCAGGTAACAAGGCAACGCTGTGCCGAAGACCAGGATGTCGAGATAGCTGAGGTGGTTGGAAACGATCAGCCCGCTCTCGGGCCGTTTGCCGGTCACCTTCAGGCCAATGCCCATAAAGCGCATGACAAAAACGCCGGATTCGTGGAGCCATTGGGCGCGGCGCTCCAATGTATCCGGGCCGGAAAGGCGCCAGAATATCGATCGAAGCAAGCAGTAGAACAGGGCCAATCCCAGCGCCACAGCGCGCCGGAAAGCGCGGAAACTCATTGCGTAAGCGGAGCCAGAAAGCGATTGCGCGCCGAGGCCGAGAGCAGTTTCAGATCGAGAAACGTAAAGAAATCTATGGTGCCGAACTCCCGGTCCCAGGCCGGCGGACCGCCGATGCGCGCGCCGATGGCCAGGTAGGTCTTCAGCAGCTTGGGCACCTTGGTGTGTGCGGGCGCTGGCAGCGCGGATGAATCCGGGTGAATGGCAGGCTGGCAGGGCGACGGCTGTGCGTGTGCGCCCTCCGGAGCATGATCCGACTTGCTCCAATCAACGGGACAGGCGTACTTGGCGGTTGGCAACGTTTCAAACTCCGGCGGAACCCGGTAGTGCTCGAGCTGACGGTACATCTGCCAGCCCTCGGCCGGATCGTTTGAGTTGATTGACGAGCAACCGAGAAGATAGCGCAATCCCATGTCATTAGCATACTGCGCAATGCCGCGCCATAACAGTGTCAATACCTCGGGAGTTCGATGTTCGCGGTCGATTGCGGCGCGGCCCAGTTCCAAAATGCCAGCCCGAAGCGGTTCAAAAGGGGCAAAACTGAACTCCTGCTCGGAGTAATATCCCAGATTGCGCTCTGCAGTCTCGCCCGATTGCATCCGATAGGTGCCGACGATTCGCTTGGCGGGATTGTCTTCGAGCTTGTCCTCGACCAGCAGGTGCTCACAGATCAGATCGAACTGGTCGCTATCCAATCCGGTGCGATAGGAAGTCTCCAAGCCTTCGCCCAGCTCGATGTTGAAGACTTTAAAGCGCAGGCGGCAGGCGGCAACTCGATCTTCCGGGGTTTCAGCAAGCCGTACCCGGTAGCGTCCGACTTCGGCATGAATCCGCGACCTGGCCGGAGTTAGAGGCAGGGACGGGGCATAAGTTGGAAGGGGGATTTCCACCGGAGGGGTGAAACCAAGCGTGTGCTTCAACGGAGCCTGCTGCCCAGCGTGCGCAATCACAGGAGTAGTATCCGCCCGGAATTGTAAAAGCTATGTCAAACGAATGCAAATAGGGTGCGAATATCTTGATCGGTCTGTAATTGGGACTTGGGTGACGTTTTCGTGAAATGTCCCGCATCTCCGATACCGACCCTCTGCTAACCGGCGAAATGCCACCGGGCCGACTTCCTTATTCAACCCGAATTGCTTTCACCGGATCGAGCGACGCGGCTTTCCGCGCCGGAAGCCAGCAAGCGAAGAGACCCACAGCAACCAGAACCGAGGCGACAGCAACAAAGACAGCCGGATCGGAAGGCGAGACGCCGATGGGAAGGCTCGCCATGATTCGAGTTACGGGGAACGCCGCGCCCAGGCCGAGCGCGAGCCCCGCTGCAATTTGCCAGAGTCCGCGCTTCATAACCAGCATCATGATGTTGCGGGTATTGGCTCCCAAGGCCATTCGCACCCCGATCTCTTGTGTCCGGCTACCGGTTTCATGCGCAATCACAGCGTATATGCCGACCGAAGCCATCAGCAGCGCGATGAGAGCAAAGCCAGTGAACATCTGGGTCAAAAGCACGAAGAACCACTCCTGATGTTCGATGGCCTTGTTCAGGATAGAGACATCGCGCAGCGGAAGATCGCCATCGATACTCGCTACCGCTGCTCGTAAACCTCCGGTTACATCCACTCTTGATTCGATGAATAGATTCATCCCATCCCAGCCTTCCTGGCGAAATGGCAAAAAGAGCAGCGGGTTCGGGTTTTTGTCATTCAGGTTCTGGACCATGTCGGCGGAAACGCCGGCTACAGTGATCCAATCTCCTGGCTTTTTGTCGTCGTCATAAAAGCGGAAGCGCTTTCCAATTGCGGTTTGGTTCGGCCAGAACCGCGCCGCGCACTGCCTGGTGAGAATGGCGGTCTTGTGGCCGTCAACCCCATCCGTGTCGTTGAAGTCGCGACCCAGCAAGAGCGGCAGATGGATGGTGTCAAAGTAACCGGGAGATTGCACCACCATCGACACACGAGGCCGGCTGGATTTTTCGTCAAGGGCGGAATGCTCGATCTCGATATCGCGCTCGCCAGATCCGAGTCCAGGCAAATTCGACGCAGTGGCCACATGCGCGACTCCTGGCAGCGAGCGGAGCCGCGGCAGAAGCTGATCGAAGAAATGCTGTTTGGAATCCGTATCTTTGTAACGGCTATCGGGAAAAACAATGTGCGCGGTCATCAATTGATCGGCGGGTATCGAGCGGTTGGCAGTAAGGGTGAGGATGAGGTTGTGGACAAAAACTCCCGCTCCCGTGAGCAGAACGAGCGTGAGAGCGAACTGAAAGACAACCATGGCCGTGGCAAATCTGCCGCCGCGATGTTTGCCCATGCTGCGCGCGCCTTCCTTCATCACCTCATTCAAATTCACGCGGGACGCTCGCCATGCCGGCGCAATTCCGAACAGCAAACCGCTGACGATGCAAAGTGCGGCGAAGTATCCAAATACCTTGAAATCCATCGTGAACTGTATCCAATATGGCTTGCCAACATCTTGTGTGGAAAGGTCGAACCAGTGCACTCCGAGTGCGGCCAGACCAAGCCCGAGCGAGCCCCCGAGCACGCTGAGGATCACGCTCTCGGTGAGCCGTTCGCGAATGATCCGCCACCGCGAAGCGCCCAGCGCGGCCCGAATGGACATTTCCCGCTGGCGGCCGAGCGCCCGCGTCAACATCATGTTGGCCACGTTGGCACACGCAATCAGCAGAACGAAACCAACCGCTGCAAGCATAAGAAGGAAGACTGTGCGTATATTGCGGCCATTGTACCGTTGGCTGAAAGTCTGTACGCGAATGCCGCGGTCTTTGTCGGCCGCCGGATATTGCTTTGCGAGGCGGTTCGCGATCTGATTGCATTCGACCGAAGCCTGCTCCAGCCCAACGCCGGGTTTGAGCATGGCCCAGACTTCCAGCGGGTGCGAGTCCCGCTTTTCAAGATCGGGTGTCGGCGCCAGCGGCATCCACATGTCGGTGTTTACAGGGAATCTGAAACCCTCCGGCATCACCCCGATAATTGTCGCCTGAGTGTCGTTCTCGCGCACCGACCGGCCGATGACTGAGGGGGAACCGCCGTAACGGTCTTTCCAAACCCCATAGCCCAGCAGCAGGACAGGTGCGGCGCCAGGTTTGTCGTCGGTGGATAGAAATCCGCGTCCCAGGATTGGCCGGGTATGCAGCATGTCAAACAGCCCAGCGGTGGCGTGCTCCATGCGATAGGGCGCCGGGGGATTGCCGGGCTCGCTTATGACAGCCTGTACGTCGCTCGCCGCCTCCATCGATTCCACCGAAGACGCTTGCGCTCGATAATCGCGGAAATCCGGATAGGAGATGCGCATCGAATCGTCGCTGTGAGCGAGATTGCTGTTACTGAGGACGACAATTCGCTCGCCGTGCGGCACCGCCAACGGCTTGAGAAGCACAGCGTTAACCAATGTGAACACCATGGTGTTCACGCCGATGCCCATGGCCACGGTCGCGACGACCGCCGCTGAAAACCAGGGATGCGTGAGAATTGAACGCAGGGCGAAGCGCAGATCGTGTCCCATAGGAATCGACTACGTCAAACCATTTCCGCCGGTTCCGTGGATTTTTGAAATATTTCAACGAAGGCGGAGATTGCCTTCTCTCTCCAGCGATGGTTTTTGACCCTATGTGGCGTACGGGCTTCCGGATGGATTAGTGATGGCCGACGCCCAGCATCCGAAGGTTGCTCATTCGTCAGCGCAGCCGCCCGCGATGGAGGGGATTACCAGCACTTCGTCGCCTTCCTTGAAGCTGTACTTCTCATTGCCCAGGAAGCGGATGTCTTCTTCGTTGACATAGAAGTTGATGAAGCGGCGAATCTGGCCGTCGTCGCCGCGCAGGTGCTGGCGGAGAGCCGGGAAACGGCCCTCGATCTCGGTGACAAGCTCGGGCAGATTGGCGGCGGCGCTGGCGATCTCGCGCACATTGTTGGTGTGCTTCTGGAATGCGTTCGGCAACAGGACTCTAACGGACATGACTTTCTCCTGCCGGGCCTAGGCCGGGCTCAATTCTGGGCTCAGTTCTTGGTTCGCGGCTTTGCGCTCTTCAACAAAGGCCTCAAAATCGCTCAGGCGCGGGCGGATGGCTTCGTCCTGTCGATAGGCGCCCTGTAGGCAGTCGGTGGTCTTCAGGCCGTTGCCGGTAATGCACGCCACGGTAAGTTCGTCGGGATGGATGCGGCCGTGAGCATAGAGGCGGGCAGTCACGGCCGTGGTTACGCCGCCGGCCGTCTCGGTGAAGATGCCTTCGGTCTCGGCCAGTTCCTGAATGGCGGAAACGATCTCGACGTCGGAAACGTCCTCGGCCCATCCGCCGGAAGCGCGAATGGCGCGCGAGGCATAGGGACCGTCCGCTGGATTGCCAATAGCCAGCGAACGCGCGATGGTGTTAGGGCGCTGCGGCTCTATCATGTCTGTGTCGTTCTTGACGGCAGTAGAGATGGGCGAGCAGCCTGTAGCCTGCGCTCCAAAGAACTTGACCGGCTTGTCTTCCACAAGCCCAAGAGCGATCAATTCGTTAAAGGCCTTGCGAATCTTGGTAATCAGCGAACCGCCGGCCATGGGGACGACGACGTTATCCGGCAGCCGCCAGCCCAGTTGCTCGGCGATCTCAAAGCCGACTGTCTTCGAACCCTCAGCGTAGTAGGGGCGGAGATTCACGTTCACAAAGCCCCAGTTGTAGCGGTCGGCGATTTGCGAACAGAGGCGGTTGCAGTGGTCGTAGTTACCCTGAATGCGCACCAGCGTTGCGCCATACACCTGGGTGTTGAGAATCTTGGCTGGCTCAAGGTCGGATGGAACCAGGATGAAAGTCTTCAATCCCAGCCGCGCGGCCCCGGCGGCTACCGCGTTGGCGAGATTGCCTGTTGACGAGCAGCCAACAGTATCGAATCCAAAGGCCTGCGCATTGGCAAGGGCAACAGCCACCACGCGATCTTTGAAGCTGAGGGTGGGCAGGCAAACGGCGTCATTCTTGAGGTAAAGATTGCGTGCTCCAATGCGGGAGCCTAGGCGGGGGGCCTTCATCAGCGGCGTGAAGCCGGCCGGCGTCTGCGGCTGGTAGCTGTCCGAGACCGGCAGCAGGGCGCGATAGCGCCACATATTCGGCGGTCCTTGAGAGATTGCGTTGCGTGTGAAACGGGTGCGGGCGTACTCGAGGTCGAAGACCACCTCAAGCGGAGAAAAACACTCATCGCAGATGGAAAGCGGTTGAACCCCGTAGGATTTTCCACATTCCCGACAACGCAATTCGTAAGCAGCCGTCACAAGTCCCTCGCTAGGCACAAGTGCCTGAAGGTATGCGAGCGCGTGACCGGCTCAAGAGAGAGCGAACGTGAATTGACTCGAAAAAACTTGCAAACCGCCTCAATCAAGGGTGTTGAAGCGACTTCCGAATCTCATGTTCTCCGCCGCGGCGGACAAGAGTTGACACCATACTCCTGGATTGCCCAGGCAGGTTGTCGTGGCGTCACAGGGCTCGTCCCTCAACCACTCTGCATGAAATTCACGCCTGCCGTGAGGCAGACTTGAATAATTTGTTTGTAACACAAGAGCAGAATCGACGCAAGGGAGGATGCAGCGAAAGGCGAAGGGAGGGGTTCCAAAGGTGATAAGCGGGATTTGAAGCGGGATTGGTAGATGTGAGCCGTCTATGGCGATGGTCTCAGTTGGTGTACACGCGAACGTAGTCGACCAGCATCTGGGACGGGAATGGCGTGGCGGCGTTGGGGCTGCCGGGCCAGTCGCCGCCCACGGCCAGGTTGAGGATGATGAAGTTGGCCTGGCCGGCATCAAAGGGCCAAACAGCGCCGCTCAGGCTGGTCAGGCTCGAAGTTGTATAGGTGACGTAGGGGTGGGTGGGATCGTCGACATAATAGGCGACACTGCCCGGGCTCCATATCATGCCATAGGTGTGCCACCCGGCTGCCGTTTGGCCAGCGGGAAAGTTGAACACGGCGCCCAGGCCTGTGTCCCCGGTGAAGCCGGTTCCATGTACGGAACCCTCGTTCCAGTCGGGCGACTTCGCGGCGTCGATCCGCTCAAGAACGTCCATCTCCCCGCAGGCCGGCCAATTGACGGTAACAATATTGTTGCCCATCAACCAGGCCGCGGGCCAAAAACCCTGCGCCTCGGGAACCTGAGCTCGCACCTCAAACCGGCCATATTGAAAACTGAACAGTCCCTGAGTCTTGAGCCGCGCCGACGTAAAAGCGTTGGAGGTGTAGACGCCGGGCGTGGTCTGTTGGGCCGCGATGTGCAGGTAGCCGTCGGTTCCCACATACGCGCTGGGACTGGCTGCGTTGCAGGGCGATGCGTTCGAGCCCCAGGCGCAATAATCCTCAAGTTCACTGTTGCCGAAGCCGCTGTTGCCTGTGTCATAGGTCCAGATGGCGGGATTAGGCACGGCGTTGGCATTGGTGCCGCTGGAAAACTCGTCGGACCACACCAGCGTGCCCGATGGGATGTTGGGCGCAAAGCTCTGGCTGGTGACGGCGCTGGCAGTGTTGCCTGCTGCGGTGGCGATGGCCTTGACGGTCAGATTTGAGGCAACAAGAAACGGCGCGAAGTATTGCGGCGATGACGCGCTCGGCGTGCTGCCGTTCACGGTGTAGTAGATTGTTGCACCGGCTGTTGTTGTGGCCAGGCTCACCACCACTGCGCCGTTTTGCGCAGCGGCGGTGGAGATGGTCGGCGCGGCTGTCGGCGATTGAGTTGTGGTCGCACCTGGGCCGGTGCTGCTTCCCCCGCCGCATCCGCACAATAAAACGCCAGCCAAAATAGTCGCTGTCAGCATCACTGCACCTGCGCGCATTCCGCGTCCCCGCAATCGCAGGATCGCCGCATCCTGCTGCAACCATCAGAGCACCATTCGATCGACTGCGTCAAAGCACGCGCACGATTCAGCCTTATTCACGGCCTTCTATTCAGGCGGCGGGGGCAGGTGCTGGCGCATCGCTTGGTCCAGGCGAGCACTGCCTGCCTTCTGCACTGCCTGCTGTACGCGTGCGTGCAATTCGGCGTTCGGCGCGCTGCGGCCGATGGCCTCGATGGCTGCCGGCGCCTCGCGCGCATCCCGCTCGACGATTGCGATCAAATAATCGAATGCCTGGGGTAAGCGGGTAAGGGCGATGGCGCTCAACAAAACCGAGCTGAACCATTTGTCTGCTCCGGCGCGCAGGCGATCGATCAGCGCGGCCAGGGCTTCTGGAGTGCGAAGGTCGGCGAGCGCAAATGCGGCCTCGGCGGCAAGATCGTCGCCGGCGTGAAGGTAGCTAGCGACCAGATCGATGGCCCGTTCGCCTTCAAGCGAAAGCAGTCCGGAGTAGACCGCTCCAAGCACTTCAGGCTCGTCTTTTCCGAGCAGAGCACGGAGGCGCAGAATGTGCGCGGCGCCCACGCCGCCGACTTGTGCAATGGCTCGCGCCCCTTCAATGCGCACGGTTTTGTCCGGGTCGGTCAGCGGCTCCAGCAGGGCCGTCAGCAACTCGGCGTCGGAGATGCCGGGGCAATCGACCAGCGCATGGGCGCATGTGGCGCGCAGAGAGCCCGCGGAGTCCACCGGTGGGCCCCAACTTGCTTCCAGTTGATGATGGCGCATGCCGCGGAGATAGGCGTCTTTGCTCCGATGCTCCAACTTGACGAGCGCCTTCGCGAGCGCATCCTTCGCCCAGCATTTCGGATCGGATTTCTCGGCGTCGATGAAGAAGCGATCGAAGGCCGCGAGAACATCGGGGAGCAGCGCGATGAGTTCAACATCGGCTACCAGTTTGCCGGCCTTGGCCACGAGGAAGTTATTGCGGTGTGCCAGCGCCTTGCGAAGTTGCTCGACCTGAGTTGGATTCGGAGCGCCACTAACCTTCAGAGCTTCACTCAGCGATTCCAGTTCCGCTAACTCCTTGTCGAAGCCGCGCGAAGAAGCTACAGGTTGTGACGAACGGTTGGTTCGCTTAGCGCTCATCGGCGGCTCCTCGCCGAGTTATCTTTAATAGGCTCCCGGCGGACTTCGCCGGATTAGTAGAATGACCATTGCAAACACAAGACCGACGAGCGGGTAACCGGTCAGGAACTGCGGCAAAAGTGGGTTAAGAGCCATTCCCCAGAAGGCAGCTGTAGCGGTGGGCATTGAATCCGGCAAGACAAACGATGTTACATAGAAAACCGCGGCAAAGTATCCAAGCTCTCCCAAGAAAAGAATGCACGATTTCCATAGAGCTTCGGCATCTTTCCCAATAAGTCTTAAGCCCAGACGTCCAAGATACAGAATCATAAAGATACTTATGGCATTAAGAACTAAAAACACGGCCCATTCCTGATAATTCGGAGAACCTGGCCAGTTATTCCAGCGCATTTGCAACATGCGGGTCGCATACATTGCGCCTAGCGCCACAAATGCAAGGTTAAGAGCACCGAGAACTCGCATCGGCCACGCCTGCATCTCTCCTCCTTTGCGCTGCGACGCTTCTATTTTACTATCCGTTTCGTAGCATTTCCGTCAAGAGAGGGTTACTCCGCGGGATCGTAGTTGAGGTTTTGGCCGAGCCAACGCTCGACCTCTGGCGGGCTCATGCCTTTGCGAGCAGCATAGTCGACGACCTGGTCGCGGCCGATCTTGCCGAGCGAGAAGTATCGCGACTGCGGATGGGCGAAGTAAAGGCCGCTGACGCTCGATCCGGGCCACATGGCAAACGATTCGGTGATCAACATTCCGGTGTTCGCCTGCACATTGAGCAAGCGCCATAGGGTGCCCTTTTCCGTGTGATCGGGACACGCGGGATAACCCGCGGCGGGACGGATGCCGCGATACTTTTCGTGGATAAGTTCATCGATGCTGAGGGCTTCGTCGCGGCCGTAGCCCCATTCGTCGCGCACCCGCTTGTGCAGGCATTCGGCGAAGGCCTCAGCCAGGCGATCTGCGATGGCCTCGGCCATGATTGCGTTGTAGTCGTCGTGCTGGGCCCGGAAGCCGTCGCAGAGTTCTTTTAGGCCGATGCCGCTGGTCACTGCGAAGGCGCCGATGTGATCGGGCAGCCCAGTTTCCCTGGGCGCGATGAAGTCGGAGAGCGACCGGCAGGGCTCGCTGCCCTCTTTGTTTGCCTGCTGACGGAGAAAGTGAAACCGCTCGATCACCTGGCTGCGCGCGCCGTCTGCGTAAAGCTCGACATCGTCGCCGACGGTGCCAGCGGGGAAGAATCCGTAAACGCCGCGCGCAGTGATTAGCTTTTCTTCGATGATGCGATCGAGCAAGGCATTAGCTTCGGCAAAGATCTGTCGCGCCTGCGCGCCTTGCTCCGGATGATCAAAGATGCGGGGGTAAACGCCCTTCAGCTCCCAGGCGTGGAAGAACGGGGTCCAGTCAATGAATTCGCGCAGCGTGGCGAGCGGAAAGTTGTCGAGCACGCGCACGCCGGTAAACTCTGGCGCCGAGATGTCTTCTGCGCGCCACGTGATCGGAGTACGCCTGTGTCGAGCGGTCTCAAGGGAGACGAGTTGTAGGCGCGGCGCACTGTGTTGCTTGCGAAGAACCTCGTAGTTGGCGCGATGCTCGGCAACAAACGCGGCCTTGCCGTCGTCACTCAACAGGCTGGTCGTTACCGGCACCGCCCGGCTTGCATCGAGCACGTGAACCACCGGCTCGCTGTAGTGTGGCGCAATTTTGACGGCAGTGTGCGCGCGGCTTGTGGTCGCTCCGCCGATGAGCAGCGGCAGCTTGAAACCTTGGCGCTCCATTTCGCGGGCCACGTGAACCATTTCATCAAGGGAGGGCGTGATGAGGCCGCTGAGGCCGATCAGGTCAGCCTTCTCCGCCTTGGCGCGCTCAAGAATTCTCTCGCACGGCACCATGACTCCCAGGTCGATCACGTCGTAGTTGTTGCATGCGAGCACAACGCCCACGATGTTCTTGCCGATGTCGTGAACATCGCCCTTGACCGTTGCGAGCAGAATTTTCCCCTGCGCCTTGACCACCTCGCCGGCCAAGACCATCGCCGCTTTTTCGGCTTCCATGAAAGGCGTCAGGTGGGCGACGGCCTTCTTCATTACGCGGGCCGACTTGACCACCTGGGGCAGGAACATTTTCCCGGCCCCGAACAAATCGCCGACCACGCCCATGCCATCCATCAGCGGGCCTTCGATAACTAATAGCGGACGGCCCAGCTTGACCCTGGCTTCCTCGGTGTCGATCTCGATGTACGCGTCGATCCCCTTGACCAGTGCGTGTGAGATGCGCTCTTCGACCGTCCCGTTGCGCCATTCTTCGGCCTTTTTTTCATTCACTGCCGCGCCTGCGCCCGCCTCAGCGGCCTTCAAAGCCTCGCCGAAATTCACCAGGCGCTCGGTTGCGTCGGGACGGCGATTCAGCAGCACATCTTCGACCAGAACTTTGAGCTCTGGCTCAATCTCCTCGTAGACCTCGAGCATTCCGGCGTTCACAATACCCATATCCATGCCCGCGGCAATGGCGTGATAAAGAAATGCGGAATGCATGGCTTCGCGAACTTTGTTGTTGCCGCGAAAGCTGAATGAAATATTGGATACGCCGCCGCTTACCTTAGCATGGGGCAGGTTGGCTTTGATCCATCGCGTGGCATTGATAAAGTCGACGGCATAATTGTTATGCTCCTCCATGCCGGTAGCAACGGTCAGAATATTCGGATCGAAGATGATGTCTTCGGGCGGGATGCCTACTTCGTCCACGAGAATTTTGTAAGCGCGTTCGCAGATGCGAATCTTTTCTTCGTATGTCGCGGCCTGGCCGTTTTCGTCGAAAGCCATCACCACAACCGCCGCGCCATATTTGAGAACGGCTGCGGCGTGGCGGCGAAACTTTTCCTCGCCCTCTTTCAGCGAAATCGAATTGACGATGCCCTTGCCCTGAATGCACTTGAGGCCGGCCTCAATCACTTCCCATTTCGAGGAGTCCACCATGAACGGAACCTTGGCGACCTCGGGCTCGCTGGCCAGCAACTGCAAGTAGCGCGTCATGGCGGCGACGCCGTCGATCATACCCTCGTCCATGCAGATGTCGATGACATTGGCGCCATTCTCGACCTGCTGGCGGGCCACGCTTACCGCTTCTTCAAATTTGCCTTCCTTCACCAGCTTGGCGAACTTCGGCGAGCCGGCCACATTCGTCCGCTCGCCGATCATGATGAAGACGCCGGGCTGCTGCGTGAATGGCTGCGATCCGGAGAGACGGAGGGGCTTGGGCGTTGGGAATGGCGCCAAGCTTTCGGGCACGCTCATGGTCTGCCCTCGGTCTGAAAGGCGTAGGAGTGGTCAACCAGAGCCGTCCCATACTTGCGTGGGGGCTTGCCGTCGAGGGCTTTGGCGATGGCCGCGATGTGCTCGGGCGTATTGCCGCAGCAGCCGCCCGCGATGTTGATCAAGCCAGCTCGCGCGAAGCCGCCCAGATAGCGGGCCATGTCTTGCGGGCCAAGATCGAAGCCGGTTTCAGCGAGAGGGTTGGGCAAGCCGGCATTCGGGTAGCACGATATCGCCACGTCCGCCTTTTCCGACAGATTGGAAAGAAACGGATACATCAGGTCGGGACCGAGAGAGCAGTTGAGCCCCACCGACAGCGGCTTGACGTGGCTCACAGCGTTCCAGAACGCCTCGATGGTCTGCGCGGAAATCATCGTCTCTCCGCCACGGCCGACTGCGGCGGAAATCATGACGGGCAGAGCTTTGCCATCCTCATCGAAGACCTCGCGGATTGCGACCAGCGCCGCCTTGGCGTTAAGCGAGTCGAAGATTGTCTCGACTAGAAGCAAGTCTGCGCCGCCGGCGATGAGGGCGCGAGCCTGCTGCGCGTAGGCGGTCTTGACCTGATCGAAGGTGACTACACGAAAGCCCGCATCGTCGGCATCGGGCGAGTTGGAGAGCGACACAGTGAGCGGCCCTAGCGCGCCGGCCACAAAGCGTTGCCGCCCCGTCTCGTTGGCCACGCGATCTGCCCACTGACGGCACTGCCGCGCCGACTGCTCATTGATCTCCGCCGCCAGGCCGATAAGGAACGGATCTTCGATGATCTTTTGGTAGAACGCAGGGTCTTTGCGGCCTCCGTGCTCACGCGGATCGTCAACAAAAAATTCGCTCTGGGTGATGCTGGTTGCGCCGAAGGTGTTGGTCTCGATGATGTCCGCCCCGGCCTCAAGAAATCGCCGATGAATGTCACAGATCGTCGCCGGCTGCGTCAGGGAAAAAAGATCGCCGTTGTTCAGCAGGTCCTTCTTGGAGTCTTTGAACCGCTCGCCGCGGATGTCCGCCTCCTTCATCCCGTAGCTGCGGATAGTGGTGCCCATCGCTCCATCGATGATGGCGATTCGACTCTCGAGGATCTTTTGCAGCGGATGTTGGTTTGCTTTCGTCATTTCACTCCGATGGAAGGGTACGGGCTTTAACCCCAGAGCAATCGCATGAAGGTCGCTAACCAAAATGCACAATTGCTTTGAAAGGGCACGACTTTAATCGTGCCGAACGTCAATGCCAAAACTGCGTCGGCCTTAGCCGCCGAGGGATGCTCTTAGCGATTCAAGACCTTTCCGCGGGAGCTAAAGCCCGGAATTCTCCAGGCAGATTTGTGGCACGACTAAAGTCGTGCCCTTTCAAAACTCATCTCTCGTACACCGGAAGCCTTCATGCGATTGCCCTGCCTTTAGCCCCTGAGGGAATACGGCCAACATCGTTAGCATATATCCTTGAAAGTGTGCCCGTGAATCAGAGCAACCCCATGCCAAAAGAATTTGAGTTCCCAAAGCCGCCCACCGCCGATGAGGTCGCGGACATGGCCGACAGAGGCGAGGACATCTCGCGCTTTTTCACCAGGAAGGGCAAGATGATGCCGCCGATTCAGCGCGTCAATGTGGACCTTGCACTTCCCATGCTGCATGAGCTTGATGAGGAAGCAAGACAACTCAATATTAGCCGACAGGCTGTTATTAAGACTTTGCTGCGGCAGGCGCTGGATCAGCAGCATATGGCGCGGAGGGAGCGGTAGACGAGGTTTTGACGTCGCTAGCTAACGTTGCAACATAACTCGACCAAATCTCCATGAGGCGGCCCGCTAGCTTGTAAACATTATATTTCTTGCCGTTAGAAAGTATCACGAGGTCAGAGTCAGATTCAAAGTTGCCATATCCTGGATCATTGTATTCGCGTGCCAGCGACGGCGGATTCGGTTGACTCGGGCGCCCGGACAGCACGTAGTGTTTTAACGAGTTTGCAAAATCACGATTAATGCGAAGCTCCTCATGCTGGCCGGACAATCGCCTCAAGCTCTCTTCAGTCGCTGCGCCTGAATTCTGTAGCCAGTCGTTGAGTGTGTGCGAACTCTCAAAAAAAGCATAAAGAAAATCGAGTCTATCCAATGGCTCCGTTGCTTTTATCAATCGCGTGTACCAGCGCGACATCTGATCGAAATGAGCTTTCCAGCCTCCAGTCATATGAAGGCTCCATCCAAGTTCTGGTCGTCTGATAGTAGAGGTCATATGCTGGCACTATTTCGCCGCGGTGAGCGCGGCCAGTGGCACCAGCATGTCTTCCTTGCGCATGACCAGGTTGGTGGCGTTGAGAGTAGCCAGCTCAAAGCCGTGGCCGTGGGTGATAGCGTCTGTGGGACAGGCTTCAACGCAGTAGCCGCAGAAGATGCAGCGGTTGTAGTCGATGTTGTAGACCTTGGCGTAGCGCTCGGACGAGGAGATGCGCTGCTCCGCGGTGTTTTCCGCAGCCTCGATAAAAATGCAATTGGAGGGGCATGCGGCCGCGCACAGAAAGCAGGCTACGCATTTCTCCAGGCCGTTTTCGTCGCGCTGCAACACATGCGCGCCGCGAAAGCGCTGCTCGAAAACGGCTCCGCGCAGGGGGCCTTCCCCGTCGGGGTAGTTCTCTACCTGCGAGGGCTGAAGCATCTCCCCAAAAGTGACGCTCATGCCCTTAGCTATTCCGGCGAGGTTGCGCACAATCGACATAGCTCTTAGTATACGATGTTTGGCGAGGCCCACAGAGTGAGAATGCGACTCGCTACAACGATTCGGAACGTCACCGCAATCATCTGCTTTTTGTGCGCGGCAGGCTCAACGGCGCAGTCTGCGCCCGAAAGTGCTGCCCTGGCACCCTACTCCAGTTGCCAGTTCCCGGACGGGCTCCAGATCGTCGGCACAGACCCCCTCGCACCTGGTATCACCTCGCGTGAGGTGGACACAGACTCTGGCCCCCGCCAAATTGACATGCTAGCGGGTGTACGCGTGATGTTTGCCTACCCCAAAACAGATTTCTACGCGAACACTAAAGTGGAGGCGCTACCAACCAGCAACTATTCCCAGTTGAAGCATTCCCTTCTGGATAACTTCCAACACA
>CAZSVJ010000003.1:0-43939 GCA_964610185.1 uncultured Occallatibacter sp.
GCATGAAAGCATCTTGGAGCAAGTCGCTGGCAGTAACATGCATTGGGGGAGCAATTGCCCTTCTCGGCGTTTTGCATTGTTTCGCTTCGACGCCAAAACAGCCTCCCAACCCCAACAACAGTTGCGCGAGCGCGGAGTATCAGACTGAAATGAAGGCAACGGAAGCCCAGGCGTCGTCCAATGAGGCTTCTTCAGAGCCTGAAGTTGTGCTCGGCAATGTATCCGGCAGAATCAATACCTCTGAACAGGTGGAGATGGGGCGGCCGGTTACCGTCTGCGTCAAGGGTCTCTACAATTGGATCTATATCCAAAAGAACAAGCCTGCCGATCTGCGTCTTTTTATCGGGGGGCAGATTCTCTCGACAGTCAAGCCGAGCTCGCTCTCGCCGCCAGGACAGGAGTATGTGGATTTCATGCTCGAGCCCGATTCTCCCGATTCCCCGGATTGGAAGGCCTGGGCCGCAATCGTAGATGCTTCTCGCCAATCTTCGGACAACAAACTCACGATCAGCGTGGCCCACGGTTCGCAGGTTTTCGAATCTGACGCGGTAACAACCGTCATGCCTTACCCAAAGTATTGGTACTACCTGGTCGCGCTCTTGATCTGCCTGCTGGCCGCTTTGTGGATTCTCGCCTGGAAAACCACGCTGCTTCGTTATACCGTGGGAGCAGACCCCAACGCGCCGCAGACAGGCCCGTTTAGCCTGGGGCTTTGTCAGATGGCGTTTTGGTTTTTCCTTGCTGTTGCCGCTTACGTGTATATCTGCGCCAGCACGCTTCAAATTCATATTCCAATGGGCTCGGTTTTGGGCTTGCTGGGTATCAGCGCCACCACCGGGCTCGCCGCTTCAGCTGTGGACACAAGGAAGACATCCACGGCAAACAAGCAGAAGAGCGATCTTCTTGTCGAGCAAGCCGCTCTGAGCTCCCGGATCAACGATCTTCAATCCCCCACTCCCGCGCCAGGTTCGGCCCTGGAAAAAGAGCTGCTCGATAAAAAAGGTCGCCTGGCCACGGTCAATGCGTCAATTGCAAAGCTGCCTATCGCGCCCGGTGTTTCAAAGAGCGAAGGGCCTCTTAAGGACATCCTCAACGATGGCGACGGGATCAGTTTCCATCGATTTCAAATTGCCGTGTGGACGCTTGTGCTGGGTGGCGTGTTTGTGTGGGGCGTATACCGCAACATGTCCATGCCGGAATTCGATGCCTCGCTGCTGACGCTTATGGGGATCAGTTCGGGCACGTATGTGGGCTTCAAGATCCCAGAGGTGCCAAAAACCTAACGCGGCATTCCCAATCGAGCGTGAATCGTTGGCCGCTTACATCCCGCCTTTGCCGAGAAGGATTCCGATCCCGTATGTCACCGCGCCTTCGACCGCGCCGACCACGGTCATCTCGAACCCTGACGACCACCACGACCGCACAGTGATCAGCGACTTGGCCGCGCCTACGGCGAAGTGCGCGGCCAGAGAGATGATGGCGGCAGCGATGACGGCCTCAATCCCGGTCATGAAGAAGAACGGGATGACGGGGATGGATGCGCCGATCGCGGTGGAGAGCGCGCCCGAGCTGGCGGAGACCAATGGATTTGAAAGCGCCTCTTCGGAAGAGCCGAGCCGTTCGGTGGCCAATGCGCGCAGCAACTGTTCGGGATCGCTGGCGATGTGGTTGACCATATGCAGCGCGTCGGCCTCGGGCACGCCCTTGACCTGGTAATAGAGCGAAAGAAGCTCGCGCGCCTCGGGGCCGTTCATCTGGATGGCTTCGCGTTCGCGGGCTAACTCGGCTTGATAGATTTCACGCTCGCTTTTTGCGGCGAGATAAGCGCCGGAACCCATGCTGAGCGCAGAAGCGATCATGCCGGACAGCCCGGCAAGAAGCACATATTTGCTGTCGCCTGCGGTTGCGCCGGAGACGCCGGAGACAATGCCGAAGATGGCGCCGAGGCCGTCGTTGACGCCGTAGATCGCGTCGCCGATCCAACTGCCGGGCTGCTTGCGGCCCTGATTGCGCTTGGCGAGAAGCTCATCGAGAACCGCCTTGGCGTCGATTTTGGGCGCGCCGGCGGGGGCGGTGTAATGGCCGCGAATCAGCGATCCCAGCTCGCGGTAGTGATCCTTCTCGTCCTCGATGACGTGATCGAGAATAGCGATGGAACCCTCGTCGCCCAGTGCCTTGAGTTGCTCGCCGTAGTTGGCTACGTGGCGGCTCTCTTCGATTTCAAGACGGCGCAGCGCCATGCGAACGCCGCCGGCGCGGTTAGCCAGGGTATCCGCTTCGCCGTGAGCGCGGCCGGTGTAAACGGGCTCGGGACCGCCGAGTTCAACGATGCGGCCATGCCACAAGGCTGCGTGCTCCCACTCCGCGTTGGCCAGGTGGCGCAGCACCTGAGCGCGCACCGGATCGGTGTCGCGTTCGGCCAGGGCCAAGTAGGTGTTGTAACCCTCCATCTCGGCTTGCCAGTTGCCTTCAAGGGCCGCCAGAACCTTTTTCAACTTGGCGCCGCTCAACGTGGTTGTAGCCAAATGCCGCTCCTCGCTTCAGTATGAGGATACGGCATTTTCGCGACCTTCGGGAGCTTCCCTTTTCGACCACTCGGCAGCGGCCGATGCATTCGCGGAAAGTGTTGTGGATTGAAAGGGACGCGCGCTGCTGCTCAATCGTTTTTTCGTCACTTCCCCATCGGGGGGCTTTCCATATAGTGTTGTGTGGTCGAAAAAAGCTGGGATTCCGGGGCCAGGGCGATCCAACATGGTGAAGCCCATGTGGCGGCAACCACCGTCAACCGATCCGGAAAGATCCCGCGTCCAGTGCGCTGGAACAAGCCCATACCGGGCAAAAATTTTAAAGGAAGCGGGGAACCACATTCTATGGCAGCACAACAAAAGCAATCGACGGCGCTCACGTCGCCGGGGTACCTTGTCCCGTTCATCATCGTCACCGCGCTGTTTTTCATCTTCGGGTTCATAACCAACCTGAACATGGGGCTTGTGCCTTATCTGCGCAACATCTTTGAGGTTCAGGGGCTGAAGGTATGGGAGGCAATGCTCGCCAACGGGGCATTCTTTACCGCATATCTCGTTTGCTCTGCACCAACCTCGAAGCTGATTGAGGCCATCGGCTACAAGCGGACCATCGTGGTTTCATTGTTCATTCAGGTCATCGGCGCGCTGATGTTTGTGCCTGCGGCCCGATTCGTCTCCTTCCCTCTCTTTCTGGCGGCGATCTTTGTGGTTGGGGGGGGCGTAGCGGCACTACAGACTTCGGCGAATCCATATATTTCAATTCTCGGTCCTGAGCACAGTGCTCCCGTTCGGCTCAATCTGGCCCAGGCCTTCAATTCCATTGGCGGATCGATCGCTCCATGGGTCGCGGGAACGTTTTTCCTGACGGCCGGCGTACTCAGCCCTGACCAGGTTGCTCTCAAGAGCGCTGCGGAACAACACGCCTACCAGGTAGGAATCGCGGATAACGTGCGCATCCCCTATATTGTGATTGCATTCGGGCTCATCATCCTTGGAATCGTCGTCGCCTTCCTTCACCTTCCGCACATTGAGGCCACGCAGTCGTTTCGCCCGGCCAAGGAAGGCGACCCGCTGCTAAGCCGCAGCATCTGGAGTTACAAGCACACGGTTCTCGGCGCTTTGGGCATCTTTGCTTATGTCGGGGTTGAGGTGGGCCTGGCCACCACCATGGTGCTCTACTTCAGCGATTTCAAGCACGGCGGCCTGAACATATTGCTCAAGCCGGAGGCACAGAAGCTGGTTGTGTTTTATTGGTTTGGCGCTCTCATCGGCCGCTTGCTGGGATCCTGGCTGCTGAGCAAGATCAAGGCCGGCAAGCTGTTGGGTATCTTTGGAATGGCTGCGGCCGCGCTGGTTGTGGTTGCGATTTTTTCCGCCGGCTATATCCCTGTCGGATGCCTGATCCTCGTGGGCTTCTTCAATTCTGTCATGTTCCCGAACATCTTCACCCTAGGCATCGTAGGCCTAGGGCCGATGACGAGCAAAGGCTCGGGGTTAATCATGACGGCTGTTTTCGGCGGGGCGGTGATACCCGTGATCATTGGTTACCTGGTTGATAACACCAGCTACCAGATCGCGCTCATCCTGCCGGTCCTGTGCTATCTGTACATCGCCTATTACGGCTTTGTGGGATCGAAGCCGACGCGAACGATTACAGCGTAGTTCGGTTCATTGTGGATTGAAGGCCCTCTGGCGCGAGTTGGAGAGCCTTCGAACTTCTGGGTTTGTGGCGATGCAATCTCCTCGCGGTAAGGATTTCAACAGCAAGGAAAACATTTCATGGCGAATTGCGCAAGGCACGCGTAATTCGCGATAAGATGAGTTCGCTTCGCATCGACTTCTCCCATGACTCCTCAAACTAAGTCGCGGCTACAGAGCTTGGTTCTGGCTGGCTTCGTTGCGCTCGCCGTTCTGCTGCTGTTGCTGCGGCTATTTGTCTTTGCGCATGGTCACGGCAGGCGCAGGGTTGAGAAAACGAACCAGGAGGCCGCAGTGACGACGGCTGCGGTCCGGACAGCAAGCTATGCGTCAAACTACGGCGGAACAGATTGGAAGATGCGCCAGTGGACCGACCGGTTTGGCGATGGCACGCCGGATTTTCTGCGCTTGACCGATCCGACGGATCAGGCAGCGTTCCGCCAATGGTTCACGCTGATCGCCGAGTACCAAGCGATTCGGCCCAAAGCAGAGATACCGCCAGAGATTACGGATTGCGCGAGCCTGTTGCGCTACTCCTATCGCGAGGCGCTGAAGCGGCACGACGATACCTGGTTTGTGGCCACGGAAATCGAGGTCGCGGCGCTGCCGGGTGAGATTCGCGCCTGGCGCTATCCGGAGACGCCGCTGGGCGCGGGGCTATTCCGGGTGCGACCGGGAAGTTTTGAGCCTGTGGATGCTGCCAACGGGGCATTCGCGCAGTTTGCGGACGCGAAGACTCTCGTCGAGCGGAATGCCTACCTCGTCAGCCGCGACGTGCGCGAGGCTCAGCCGGGAGATTTGCTTTTTTACCGGCAGTTTGGCCAATCGTCGCCGTGGCACTCGATGATTGTGACCCGCATCGGCGGGCAGGCTGCGGTGGTCTACGACACGGGCGAAGATCATGGCCAGGCCGGCGAGTTGCGCCGCGCGGCGCTGGCGGAGTTGCTTGACCATCCTCAACCGCAATGGAGGCCGGTGCCGGCCAACCCTAACTTTCTCGGCGTTTACCGGTGGAATATTTTGCGAGGAACTTTATGAGGTTGCATAAGTCGCTGCTGTTTGCTTTGTCGTTGCTACTTCTTGTAAGTGCCGGACCGCCCGCCGCGGCCAAAGATGCGCCTCGGTCGTTCTCGCTTTCAACGAACCGTACGTTCGCGCCGGGCGAGAGCGTGAAGATCCAACTGTTCGCGCGGAACGTGCCGGCGCTCGAATTTCGCGTGTACAGAGTGCGCGACGCGGAAAAGTTTTTCGCTGGGCTTAAGGACGTCCACAGTTTTGGTGCTAAGAGCTATTCGCCGCAAGAGCAGATCGACAAGCGAACTTGGATCGAGCGGCTGCACGACTTCAAAGCCAATTTGTGGTGGCGTGTGCGCCGCTTCTTTCGCGGGCAGTTTACCGATGAGGCGCGGGATAGCTTTCGAGAAGGCCAGGGCAAGCTGGGCAAGCGCAGCCAGGTCGTGGGAGCGACGGAGTTCGCGCAGATCCCTTTGCTGAACGAAAGCCAGTTAGTGGCGCGATGGAAGCTGATAACTCCGCCGGCCATTGTTAGCGAGACCGAGCAGCTCCCAATCGACGGACTTGCCGCCGGCGTATATCTCATCGAGGCTACTGACGGCACTTACAAGGCGTATACCGTAGCCATTGTAACTAGCATCGCCGTGGTCGAGAGAACCAATGGCAGTCAGGTAAGTCTCTACGTAGCGGACCGAAAGACGGGCGCGCCGATGGGAAGCTCGGACGTGGCGCTTTGGGCCGGCGGGAATTTACAGTCGTCGGGCAAGACCGACACAGATGGCCTGGCCTCGCTAACTATGAACGTTCGCGGCGTGGCCCAGGGAGCGGAGCCGGAGAATGTTTGGATTCTTGCGCGGCACGGCGGCGATGCGGCCTTGGTAACTCCGTGGAGTTATGGCTTCAGCGGAGATACATCGTCTACGGTCAGGGCTTATGTTTACACCGATCGCCCTGTCTACCGGCCGGGACATACGGTGCATATCAAGGCAATCGTCCGCAAGGAGGATAAGGACGCGCTGGATTTGCCGGACGACCAGACGCTGAAACTGACAGTGAACGACGCGGACAACAAGACCGTGTTCAAGCAGGATGTACCGGTTTCCGCGCATGGAACGGTGACGGCGGACCTGACGCTGGCCGCGGATGCGAGCCTTGGCTTCTACAACATTGTGCTGAACGACGGCAAGGACGCTGACAATGGTTTTGGCAGTGGCAGTTTCTATGTGGAGGAATACAAGAAGCCCGAGTACCGGGTCACGGTAAAACCTTCAGTCCAGCGCGTGTTGCAGGGCGGTTCGATTCAGGCGGTGATTGAAGCGCGGTACTTCTTCGGTGAGCCGGTGGCCGGTGTCAAGGTGAAGTATGTTGTGCATACTTCACAGCATTGGTGGTGGGATGAAGACCAAGCAGACGACAGCGATTCTGGCGGCGATGAAGGCGCGGTCGATAATTCGGGCGATTCGGACTATAACTACGACGAAACCGAGCAGCAGGAGCACGAGGGCGTGCTCGACGCAAACGGCCGACTAACAGTTACGCTGCCGACGGCGGTTGACGGAAAGCACAATGACCAGGATTACCGCATTGAAGCGCGAGTTACAGACGCGGCCAATCGCGAAGTAAGCGGCCACTCGACGGTGCTGGCAACTTATGGTTCGTTCAGACTGAGCGTGGAACCGACAAGTTATGTCTTCGAGCCGGGCCAGAAGCCAAAGGTAAAAGTGACGGCGCAGGACTACGACGGCAAGCCAGTGCAAACCGCGGTTCACATCGCTATGACTTTGCAGAAATGGGATTCGGTCACTCATCAGCGAAGAGATACTCCGGTCACCAGCAGGGACGTTGTAACTGGCGCGGACGGGACGGCATTGGCTGAGTTCGTCATAACTGGCAGCGGCGATTTCAGCGTAATGGCGAGCTCGGAGACTCCGGAGAGAAGAACGGTTGAAGGCCGGACCTGGATTTGGATCTGGAATAATGCTGGCGAGTGGTATAACCAGAACACCCAGGCGCAGATTGTTGCAGACAAGAAGAGTTATCAGGTAGGCGATGTAGCGCATCTGTTGCTAGTGACGGGATTGCCGGAAGCATGGGCAGTGGTTACGGCCGAGGGCGACTCAGTGCAGTCGCGGCAATTGATACACGCGACGAGCCAGAGCTTTGCCTTCGACGTGCCGATTACCACCACGGCGCAGCCTAACCTGGTGATCAGTGCGGTAATTATTTATGACGATCAGGTGATAACTGCTCAGAAAAGCCTGAAAGTTCCTCTTGTGGAGCGGACCCTGACCATTACCGCAACTCCGAGCAAGCCAACCTATCTGCCCGGCGAAAAGGGCAGCTTCGATGTGCTAGCGGTGGACTACCACGGCAAGCCTGTGGAAGCGGACCTAAGCTTTGGTGAAGTTGACGAGGCGCTTTACTCGGTGCGCCCCGATGAGAGCGGGGACATCGTGGCTCAGTTTTATCCCAAACGATATGTCCAGCTTGATCCTCAGTCATCGTTCACATTTTTCTTTTCTGGCGAGGCGGGATTGAAGAGTCCGCTACTGGCGCAGGCCGCTGGGCTCTATCATCCGCGCATGGCGCAGGTGAAGCCGGGATCGGATCTGGTTGTTCCGAAAGTGCGTAAGGCGTTTCCGGATACGGCGTATTGGAATCCCAACGTGCATACGGGCCCCGATGGCCATGCACACATCGAGTTCAACTTCCCGGATTCGCTGACGACATGGCGTACAACGATTCGCGCCATGACAGACGACGGCAAGGCCGGCGGCGTCGTGACGCGTGTGCTGGTGCGCAAGAACCTGATTGCGCGGCTCGCCGCGCCGCGGTTCTTTCGTCAGGGGGACGAGGCAACCGTGCGTGTGATTGCGCATAACTACCTTGAATCTGCCAAGGATGTAACCTTCGCCCTGGATGTTAGCGGCCTTGAAGTAGTTGGCGGGCAATCGCAAAAGGTCAACATCCCCGCCAAAGGGGAGAGCTATGTGGACTGGCGTGTTAAGGCGCACTCGACTGGCAATGCGGTGCTGACGGCCAAGGCACTTACCAACGAAGAATCGGACGCGCTGGAGATGACCCTGCCGGTGCTGCCCTTTGGCGTAAAGCAGCGTGCAACTGGGTCGGGAGTGGTTTTCTCCGGAACTGCGCAGGGCGGGTGGAGTTATAGCTATCCTGCTAACTCGGATGCGAACACGCGAGGGCTAACTATTACTGTCGCGCCGAGTGTAGCAGGGACTGTGTTTGAAGCACTGGACTACCTGACGGGTTATCCGTGGGGATGCACGGAACAGACTATGTCGAGTTTCCTGCCGGACGTGATTGTGGCCCAGGCGGTGGACAAGCTGCACTTGAAGTCGCCGATCGACAGAGCCATGCTGAACGATGAGGTGCAAGCGGGCCTCGAGCGGCTTTAC
This sequence comes from uncultured Occallatibacter sp., assembly GCA_964610185.1. Classification (GTDB taxonomy): domain Bacteria; phylum Acidobacteriota; class Terriglobia; order Terriglobales; family Acidobacteriaceae; genus Telmatobacter. The sequence goes on from CAZSVJ010000003.1 coordinate 8,657, forward strand.
AGCTTCCAGCATGACGATGGCGGCTGGGGCTGGTGGCCTGACGATGAGAGCCGCGTATTCATGACAGCGTATGTTGTAAGCGGGCTGGGACAAGCAAAGGACGCCGGCTACAAGGTTAATGAGATGCGGCTGTCGAACGCGCGGCAGTGGTTGCAGAGCGCGTTGGCGGCTCATTCCAACATGCTTGCCGACCTGCGAGCGTACACGGTGTACGCGCTCGCCACCACTGGCGGCGCGCCGAAGGATGCTCTCGATCAGGCGTGGGACAGCCGCGGCAAGGTGAGCGACGAGGGGCTGGCGCTGATTGGCCTTGCACTCGATGCCAGCGGCGATGGACGTGCGAAGGAGGCCGCGAATTTGGTTGAGAAAAAGGCCAAGGTCACCGACTCCGATGCCTACTGGTCGGGAAACTACGATGAACTTTTGGACTTCTGGGGTGATACTGCACCCGAGACGACGGCCTTCGCACTGAAATTGGTGGCTCGGCAGGATCGGGCAAGTGGGCTGCTTCCCAAGGCTGCGCTGTGGCTGGCGCGAAATCGCGATGGGAATTACTGGTACTCGACCAAGCAGACCTCGATGGTTATCCAGGGACTTACCGATTACTTGACTCTGAGCGGCGAGTTAGCCAATACATCGGACGTAGAAGTGCTGGTGAACGGGACGAGCGTAGGCAAACGCCACTTTGGCGTGGGCGACGGGTTTGCCCTGCCCTGGAAGTTATCTATTCCAGTTGCGCAAGTTGGCAGCGCTGGGCAGGTAACGATTCGCAAGAGCGGCAACGGGATTACTTACTGGTCAGCGGAGAGCGACTGGTACTCGGCGGATAAGAAACAGTTCCAGAAAGAGCAACTGGCGCTGAATATCACTCGCGATTACTATGTGCTCGAAAAAAAGCAGGCTTCGCCGAACGATCCGATCACTTACGATTTGGTTCCGCTTAGGGGGGCAGTGCACGTGGGCGATATTGTCGCCGTGAAGCTAGCGGTCAATGGCACTGACTGGAAATATCTGCTGGCCGAGGACCCGATTCCGGCGGGAACGGAGTTCATGGCGAATACCGGGCTTTACCAGCTGAATAACAAGCCGGATTGGTGGGCAGATTGGTTTACGCGAAAAGAATTTCACGACGACCGGGCGGCCTTCTTCAATACCGATTTCAGCGGGCGGCGCGAATATGTCTACCTGCTGAAGGTGATATCTCCGGGTAAGTTCGCGATAAGTCCGGCACAGGCGGGACCGATGTATCAATCGAATGTGCAGACGACGACCGACCCCGCGACTCTGGAGGTGCAGCAATGAGAATTCTGGATGGATTATTCGGCCGGTTATGGACAGCGCGGCGCTGGGTTGTAGGTCAGTTCGGCGGGACGCTGCTGCTGATTCTGGCAGCGCTTGCATGGACGCGGCTGCCCGATAAGCTCGGCTGGCAGGTGGCTCTTTCGCTGCTGATTCCTTTGCTGCTATTGATCTCGGCCCTTGAGTTGCAGGCAGGGACAATGCGCAAACTGGCCGACGACGATGGTAAACGGGTGAAGCTGGTATGGGGCGCGATGACGCTGCTGGTCTGGATCGCCGTGGTCTGGTTGACCTGGTGGGCTTTGGACTGGTGCGACGATCAGTTGCCGCTGTGGGCGGGTTACCTCAACGCGAAGGCCCCGCCTCATGCGCGCTTTACGTACCTCTCGTTTCCGCACATCGTTCGCGACTTGAGCTTACTGGAGTGGTTGCTGCGCTGGGTAGCGATACCGGCCAAGGTAATTCCGTACGCGGTAGCCTCGGCGCAATGGGGCTGGCGGGTGCATTGGCGGCGGGTTCTGCGAATTCTGTGGAACTGGCAGTGGTGGCCGGCAGTGGCGGCGGCAGCGATGGCCGGAGTGTGGCTGCCTAGCAAGTTCTTTGCCGCCGAGCCGAGCGGGGCGGTCTCCGCGCAGGTCTGGCATGTTGGGTTGAAGTTAGCGGCAACTTATCTACTGGCGGTGGGGAGTTGGGTTTTTCTGCTGGGGTGGGTGGCTACGTTGTTTGGTCGCCAAAAGCTGCCCGCGGAAGGGACGATTGCGGCGGAGTCTGGGACGGCAACTGCGGGGGCTCGGGCGTCGGATGAGAGCCTGAGCAAACAAGACGAGCATTAGTGATTTAAGCGCTCAGAAATGGTTGAATGATAGCGAACGCAGCTTTGAGTGAACCACGATTACGGTGGACATGAGTCAGCAAGTTAGCCCGCTGGCGCGGGGGAAGCGGGTTGGCGAGTTAGCAATTGAATGCGAAGAGTTATTGTGTCAGTTAGTCCTGTTACTCTTTACCTTGACCCAGCCGCCAGGCTTTGATGAACTTCCAGTGGATATAGACGGAGTGGTTCAGGTGAAGAAGCAGGCCCTCGCGTCCATCTAAGAATCCCAGCCGGAAGAAGTAGTTATAAATAAAAGTTGCGATGGGGTTGGCGATTGCGTTCCAAAGAAGCGCGGGCCAGGAGTTACTTGTGCGGCCTTTCTTATGGAGTAACTTGGCTATCTCGGAGCTATATCGATTCATGTGTTCGAGATAGATGGCCAGGCTGGGATAGGCGTAGTGGAGCATGTCGTGCTTGAGCTTGCCCTTCGGACCTTGAAACTGCGGGGTGCTATGCGGACCGACACCTTCACTGAGCCGGGCAGCACCTCGTTTGAAGAGCCTCAGCTTACGATCAGGATAGAAACCTCCGTGACGCACCCAGCGGCCAAAGATCAGGTTGAGGCGAGGAATCCAGTAAGCGTCAAATTTGGGGTCGGCTCCATCTTCGCAGGCTAGAAGCTGACGGATTTCCTGCTGTAACTCCGGGGTGAGAACTTCGTCGGCATCGAGAAGCAGAATCCAGTCTGACGTGCAAAGGTCGAGGGCGATGTTTTTCTGTTCGCCGTGGCCGGTAATGGCGTGAAATGTTGTCTTGGCGCCGAAGGAACCGGCGATTTCGAGGGTGCGGTCCGTGGAGCCGGAGTCGACGATAACGATTTCGTCGGCCCAGCGCACGCTGTCGAGAGTGCGAGGCAGGTTCGCCTCCTCGTTCATGGCAATCATGGCGATGGATAAGGTCTGGCGCATCGTTCAAAAGGATAAACCGCCTGGGCGGTGTGTGTTTATTTGAGGCCTGCGAGAGCGCCAGCGGGCAAACCGATGCGGAGCCACTCTATGACCTGGTCGCGGCCAAAGCGGGTGAGAAGGCGTGCGGCGTACCAGGCGGCGGCGCGATGGGCTGCCTGAGATTGCGAGTCGGTGACCGCGTGGGCGAGCTCGCGGTCGATCTGGTCGAGCTTGAGGGCTGGCGCCGGGCCTTCGCGTTTGCTGTCGCTGTCCACTGCTTCGACCAGGCCCTCGCGAAACCACAGCGGAGTGGCCTGCGCCGCCTGGGCTTCAATCAACGCATGCAGAAATTCATGACGAAGGACTGAGGCGAGCAGCTTTCGGGCGCCCAGCGTGGAGAGCGGCTGGGTTGCGATCCAATTGCCCTCGGTGAAGGCGGCTACCCAGCCGGAGGCCAGCGTTGCATCGCGAAATGCTCGGGTGGTCGGGAACGCGCGGACGGTGATGGACTGGGTGGGCCGAAGACCGGAGCGGGCTTCTGCCTCGTCGAGGGCCTGATTGAGTTGGGCAAGATCGGCGGAGTCGGCCGCACTGAGGGTTTCAAGCACGAAGCCCCGGCCGTGGAGGATTTGCCAAGGCTGGCCTGTTGATTCGTCGGCGGCGATTGCGCCGGGAAAATATTGGGCGAAAATTTGCGCAGAGTCGCGGCCCTGCGCGGACATCGCGGCTGCCCCGGCCTGGCACAGGCCCACGCCGTGGCCCGAGCCTCGGCCATGAAACAAGAAATTGTCGCCCTCGCGTGAAACCTCGAACCAGGTGCTTAGGATTTTGCTCCAGCCAAGCGCCCGGCCTACTGCGAGGCGAAAATCTTCGGCTGAAATTTCGGCGGAGTCCACGGCAAGCGTCACTGCGCGGCCCGACTCGCCTCGGCGGACAACGGTCAGTTTGCTCCATCCGGGATGGGCGAGACCGGCTCTGGCTAAAGCGGCGGTCAGATCGGAGAGAGAAATCTCGGCGAACCACTCGCGGGCGCCGTTGGCGGTGCAGTAAGGGTCGACGCGCGAGGTTAGCCACGGCATCGGCTTGCGGGCCAGATCCCGGCCCTGGACGGTAGTAGCCGGCCAGACTTCCTGGGGCGATGCGGTGCGCCCGCCGCAGTTTTGATGGAACCAGGCTTGGGCGCGCTGACCGTGGAACCAGAGCGTTTCACCTGCGGTGGCAAGGGTTGCGGCGTGGCTTCCGACCCGTTCCGCGGAAAGTCGAGAAGCAGGTCCTTCGGCTTCGCTCAGGATGACAGGCGCACCCGACTTTTGAGATGAATCCGGCTTGCCGCCCCAGTGCAGGAGTTGGCAGTGGGTGGAGTCGCAAAGATCGTAATCGGCGTGGCCGTGGGCCTGGTGCAGAGCAAAGGTGCGGACCACGATGGCTAGAGCTTTGAGGGACTCTGGGCCATCGGCAGGACCGCTCTCGCTGGCTACTACGCGCTCGACGTAGGTCTCGACGGGGAGCGTTACGGCCAAAACCAGCTCACCTGCGCGGGCGGAGATGCGCAGCGGGTTGCGGAGGGTTAGAGTTTCACCGTGGGCGGTTAGTATGACGGGGCCGGCAAGCCAGACGGCGTTGGCTTCGCGTTTGCCGGCGATGGCGAGACGAGAGTCGCCGGCGCGGATCTGCATGGGCCGGGTTAGCGGAGATGCGGCGCAAGTTTCGCAAACGCGGAACGTGGCTGAGCCTTCTTGCGTTGGGGAAACGGTGACTTCCTTGTCGTGCCAAAGGGTCCAGAGGCCGATTCGGAGAGTTGCGGGCGGATTCGACGACGGCTTAGCCGGAGATTGGGCCACGGTTGTGACGAGCACAGCAAGCAGCGCGAGGCGAACTGCTCTACGAGAGGCTTTCATGGCTGGCGTCTCAGCGGCGAGTGAGCGAAAAGCTCGGCGGCCACACGGGCTGCGTCGGCCCCGTGCCCGGCGGGGAGATAGACGGCAACCACGACGCTAGGCTTTGCGGCTGGGGCAAGGCCGATGAACCAGCCGCGGGTCTGGGCTCCGGTTGCAGGGCTGGCGGTTCCGGTTTTGCCGGCAATCGAAACTCCGCCGAGAGACGCTGCGCCGGCCATGCCGAAGCTTGCTGAGTCCTGAAGCCCGGCCTGGACCACCTGGGCTGCGACGGAATCGGCGTGAGCAGTAAATTGGATGGCCAGCCAGCGATAGGCCGTTGCCAACTCCAGCGGAGTGACCAGGACGCCGTCCACGCCGAGAAGAGTCAGGCGGTTTTGATCGGGAGTTTTGGGATCGCGGAATACGGCGGTTGCTTCCGAACCGGCAAGCCCGGTCTGGCTCAGCAGACCGCTGGGGGCGAGCAGGTCGCGCAACTCACCTGGAGCGAGGGTTCCGGCAACGGCGGCGAAGTACGTATTGCAGGACCAAGTAAGGGCCTGGCGCGCATCCATGGGGTCGGCGGGCGGATGGGAACAGTTGAGCGAGCGGCCGGCGATGGTGAGCTTTCGCGTGCAGGCGATGCGGCGCGACGGGTCCCAGCGGCCTGCGGAGACCAGGCCGTAAAGCACCAGAGGCTTGAGCGTGGAGCCGGGAGCGGCGAGGGTGCTGGCGGCTTCAGGCAAATGACTGGAGGCCAGCAGATGGCCAGTCGCAACGTCGAGAACCACGATGCGCGCTTGCGGCGCAAATTGCGCGGCATGGGAGACGGCCGAGCGCCAAGTGGCCGCTGATTGGACGGCGCAGAGTGAAGGCGCAGTCATGAGAGCTGCAATGGCCGGAATGAAAACAGCGGCGCGCACACCACGAGTATCCATCATTGGGTTGGGATTATGCTTGCAATGAGCCTTGCGGAAAAAAGAATGAGGATGCGATGAAGGTACTTGTATTTGGAGCGACGGGGATGGTGGGACAAGGAGTGCTGCGAGAATGCCTGCGCGACCCGGAAGTGGAGCTGGCGATGACCGTGGGACGAACCGCGACCGGATTGCATCACGAGAAGCTACGCGAGATCGTGCATCGCGATTTGACGAGCTATGCGGGAATTGAGAGCGAGCTTGCGGGTTTCGACGCATGTTTCTTTTGTCTCGGCGTGTCTTCAAGCGGGATGAAGGAAGCGGACTACGAGCGGATCACGTTTGGGCTCACGCTGGAGGCAGCCGAAACGCTGAGCAGGATCAATCCGGGCATGACATTTATCTATGTTTCGGGAGCGGGGACAGATAGCTCGGAGCAGGGACGGATGATGTGGGCGCGCGTGAAGGGGCGGACTGAGAATGCGGTGCTTCGGCTTCCGCTGAAGGCTTACATGTTTCGTCCAGGGTTGATTGAGCCGCTGGATGGGATCAAGTCAAAGACCGCGGCCTATTGGATTCTTTATACGCTTGCCAGGCCGCTGCTGCTCGCGCTGCGATGGGCGTTTCCGAGTCAAGTGTTGTCTACGCGCGAGATCGGGCGGGCCATGTTGGCGGTGGCGAAGCATGGGTATGAGAAGCGGATACTCGAGGCCAGGGATATTCGGGCCGTAGTTGGAAGATAAAGATTTCGCGATCATGTTAGAGTGGAAATCCACGGAGGATAGGACGGATGGCAGCGGGTATTCAGATCCCGGGGAATGACGAGACCATCGATCTGCAGCAGCAGGTGGCGAGGTTGCAGGCGCTGCTTGAGGCCAGCCGGCAGGTGCATTCGACCATTCACGAAGAAGAGGTTCTGGAGCAGGTGCTGCGGATTGTGGTGCGCGAGCTCGAGATGGCCGGGGCGGCGTTTCCTGGAACCGGAATGGCTTATGGGGACGAGGTCATTGCGGATGAAAGCGGGGCGGCAGGCGCCACCGGTCCCGCGCTGGCCCGTTATCCGCTCGCGGACCGCGACGGCAAGGTGATGACGGAGCTGGTGGTGGCGGCGCCGGAGGGGCGGCAACTGACGCTCTATGAGGCGGATTTCATCGAGGGTCTTGTGCTTCAGGCCGCGGTGGCCCTTGAAAACGCGCGCAATCACAAACGCAATGTCGCGTTTGCGCGCGTGCAGCAGGATATGGATGCGGCGCGGCTGATTCAGCGGTCCTTGCTTCCGCAGAAGCTGCCGTCGATCCCAGGGTATTCGATGAGCTTCCGCTCGGTTACATGCTACGAGGTGGGCGGCGATTACCTCGATCTGGTGGAACAGCCGGATGGGACGCTATTGATTGCGGTCGCGGACGTGGCGGGCAAAGGGCTGGCTTCGGCGATCATGTCTTCCAGCTTTCGCTCGGCATTCCGGGCGATGGCGTTCACAGGGATGCCGCTGGACGAGTTGGCCACGCGAATGAACCAGCACCACTGGGCCGATGGCGAAGAGGCGCGGCGAAAATATGTGACGGCAATCTTTCTCCGGCTACATCCTGAGGCAGGGGAAATCGAGGTCGTGAATGCGGGGCACAATCCCGGGTTCCTGATTGCTCCGGGCGCCGAGCCGCACCTGTTTGATGCAGCCGGGCCGCCGCTCGGGCTGATTCCCGGCATGAACTACTCCATCGAGCGGCACGGTTTCACGCCGGGAACAAGGCTGCTGTTTTATACCGACGGGCTGACGGAAGTATTCCGGGGAGATGAGGAATTTGGTCCCGAACGGCTGCTGGACGAATTTTCCAAGTGCCGGGCTCTGAAGGCCGATGGTATTCTCGATGCATTGTGGGCAGCCCTCGATGAGTTCTCCGAGGGCGCGCCGCAAGGAGACGACATGACCGCACTGACGCTTTGCCGGGGATTCGGCGAGATGGAGATGCCGGCATGAGCGTGTTGAAAACCGCTACCGTGGAAGTGCGACTGCCTTCGCGAATGGGATTTGAGAAGGTGGCGATGAGCACGGCTGCGTCCGTGGCCAAGCTGATGGGCTTCCGCGAAGATCGCGTCGAGGACCTGAAGACGGCGGTAGCGGAGGCGTGCATCAACGCAATCGAGCACGGCAACCGGCTGAATGAGAAACTAAGCGTGGGTGTGGTGCTTTCAGCGGGCGCGGATTCGCTGGAAGTGAAAGTGATCGACGACGGCAAGGGGATGAGCAAACAGCCGGCCCGGCCGGACATCGACCGCAAGATGCATGGTGAAGAGGACCCGCGCGGGATGGGCATGTTCCTGATCCAGGCGCTGGTCGACGAAGCGGAGTGGGTGGCGGGGTCAAACGGCAAGAGCAGTTACGTCCGGCTGATGATCAGGCTGGATAAGGATGCGGAATAGCTACTTTGAATAACAAAAATAGGGAGAACATCGATCGTGCAAAGCGAAACCAAGTCCCGCGTTGACCAGGTAACATCCCCTGCCGGGCATCCGGTAACTGTTCTGCGCTTTGAGGGTGACATTGCCAGCACGTCGAAAGATGCGGTGCTGGGAACTTACCAGGCGCTGCCTAAAGACACGGCAAAACTGGTTCTGCTCGATTTCACCAAGGTGGATTACATCAATTCGAGCGGAATCGCGCTGGTGATCCAAATGCTCATCGAGGCCGCGAATTCGGGGCAGAAGGTCTACGCGTTTGGCTTGTCGGCGCACTTCACCAAAGTATTCACCATGGTGGGCATTACCAAGTACGCAGGGCTGTTTCCAGGTCAGACGGAAGCGCTGGCGGCGCTGTAAAGCTCAATGCCTCGCTCGCTATTTTCCGCCGCAGACGCAAGCCGCGAACCCATCCGATGTGGGGTGACTGAGGCTGCACACATAGCCTTGCCAGAGCGGCCCAGGCAGCGACCTCGTTTCACCTTTGTAGAAATGGTGCTGGTAGGCTTGGCTCTCCGCGCCTGTGCCTTCGCTGTCCGCATGGAAACGCCCGATCAGATCGTCGAGAGACCTCGCCGTGAAGCTGGGCGCGTGGTAGGTTTCATCGAAGCCGTATTCCTTGGCCCACGTGGTTCCTTCACCGGTTTTGTTGGACGCAACGTAGACCGTATAGTCGGTCAGCGTGGCCGAGGCTGGGGCCACCTTGCCTACGGTGAACGACGGCAGATTACCATCCACCGGCGTGACCGAGGCGACTACCTTCATGGGAATTCCAGCTTCCTTTGTCCCCAGCAAATGCAACTCGTCGGTGTGGGTATGGCCGAAGATAGCCAGGCGCACGACATCCGCATGGCTGGTCAGCGTGGACTCCAGCGCGTCGGACGATAGATACATCTCGGCGCCCCCGCCCAGGCACATCGCGAGCCCCTTGCCCAGCGAGCCTTTCAAATCCACCTCAGGCGGAATGTGGCCCAGCACCCAGACCCGCTCGCCCCGCTGCCGCGCGCCGTCCAGTTCTTTCGCCAGCCAGGCCATCTGTTCCTGCGCGCCTCGCTGATCCTTGTCGTCTGCCTCGCAGGTAGCGAACTTCGTCATCATGTAGATATCGTCTAGCACCAGCAGGCGCGTCTTCTTCATGGGCGCAGCCATGGTGACGGCGTAGTACCCGGCCGACTCATACGTCGCGAGCGCCTGTTTGCGCTCCGGCTCGCTGATTCCAACCAGGCCATCGATCGCGGCCTGGGCAGTTGCGCGCAGATACGCATCGTGCATGTCCAGGCGATTGTGATTGCACCGCGAATCGTTATTGCCGAGCGCGAGATACACGGGGATTCCCGCGAACACAGACTCTAGCTGTTTCATGACAAACACAGTGGTCTTTTCCGCGAACTCGGCGGACACCGACTCGTCGTCGCCGGCGGCCGGGGGCAGTTTCATCGCGATGCGGTAGCGGCAGTCCAGGGTATGCACGAGCAGGTCTCCGCTCACCGTGACGAATTTCGCATCCGGCGCGTCGGCTTTGGCAGCGCGCAAGCTGCTGCTGAAGAGCGCGTACGGCGTGTCTACGCCTCGCTTGCCGCAGACACTCTGGATGGCCGCAAAATCGGCCTGCTGCGTGGGCGAGTCGGGGGAGCCGAGAATCGACTCCCACCGCTCCACGGGAGCTTTCACAAGCAACGGCACTTTGGCTGGATCGTGAAAAGGATCGAGGTGCAGGTCGCTGAGCATCACGGCCGGAACCGTTGCCGGCCGCGGCGCAGACTGAGCCAACGCCGGTGAGTGAAAAAGCCCCGCCAGCAGCAAAGAAACGAAAGCGTACCCGGAACCGCCGCGCGACCTGCCATGAACACTCATCGAATCTCCAATCATTGTCATCTTAACCAATCCCCGCGCATTAAATGTTTCTGGAGCGTGAGAAGGAAGTGGATTAAATTGAGGATGGAAGGGAAAACTTTATCGTGAATTATCTCCATCGCGTGCCCGGCCGGCCAGCGCACCCATTTCTCAAGCAGGAATTCAAATACCAGTTAGAGATGGTGAGACCCTTGTCAGCTGGGTTTGAAGAGGTGCGCGCTCTCCCGGAGGGGTATTCTCTTCGCCAATTCCGCGATGAAGATGAACGCCAATACGACGAGTTGTTCCATTTGGCTTTTGAAGATAAGGACAGGTTTTCGGAAACTCGAAAACGGGCGCTGGATGGTGGATTCTTCGTCATTGAGCATTTGGCCTCTAGCCAGCTTGTGGCCTCATGCGTGGCTATGGCAGGCGGTAGTTCGCCACGCCATCCTGAAGCAGGGCAGCTCGGTTGGCTCGTTACCGATCCGTCACACACGCGCAAGGGCCTCGGCACTATCGTCTCCGTTTCCGCTACAAATCGGCTTGCGGCTGAGGGCTATCCACAGCCGTTCCTAGGCACAGAAGACGACCGGCTTGCAGCGATTTCAATCTACCTGAGTCTGGGATGGCGGCCATGCACCTATCTCACCGGCATGGAGCAGCGCTGGCGAAACATTTTTGCCCGCCTCGGCCGCGTGTTCGAGCCCGTACAAAGCGACAAGGGATGATCCGTTGCCCGTGAGACGAGCGCGTAGGGAACCGCGCAAATAGCGCGTATCATGGCCGGTATGAACCTCGAAGCGATTCAATCGGCAATCACCGAGGCCGGCTTTGACGGCTGGCTGTTCTACGACCACCATCACCGCGACCCCATCGGTGGGCGCATTCTTGGCCTGGATGAAAAGGCGCACATCACCCGGCGCTGGTACTACTATGTGCCCGCGCAGGGCGAGCCGCGCAAGCTCGTCCACAGAATTGAACAAGGGCGGCTGGATTCGCTGCCCGGCGCCAAGGGCCTCTACTCGAGCTGGCAGGAGCTGGCGGCGGGGCTTGAAGCAATGCTCTACGACGGATGGCAGATTGCAATGCAGTATTCGCCCAAGAACGCGATCATGTACGTCTCGATGGTTGACGCGGGGACGGTCGATTTTCTGCGCAGCCTGGGCAAGGATATTGTGAGTTCGGCCGACCTGGTTAGTCAATTTGAGGCGGTTTTGAACGAAGAACAAATCGCGAGCCACGGCGTTGCGCAGCAGGCCATCGACAAGATTGTTGCCGAGGGCTGGCAGGAGATTGCCCGCCGCTTGAGGCCAACGGGGGCCGGCACGGGCTGGCTGACGGAATTCGATTTGGTCGCCTGGCTGAGCGAGGCCATGCGGCGCGAAGGTCTGGTGTGGGCGAACGGTCCCGACGTGAGCGTCAATGTCAATACATCCGATTCCCACTATGAGCCGACCGCAGAGAAATCCGCGCCCATTGGCGAGGGCGATTTCGTGCTGATCGACATATGGGGACGAGTGGATAAGCCGGGCAGCGTCTTTTATGACATTACTTGGACGGGCGTGGTGGGGCGCGAACCCAGCGAGCGTGAGCAACTGGTTTTCGAGACGGTGCGGAACGCGCGCGACGCGGCCATCGCCAAAGTGGAACAGGCGTTCGCTCAGGGTCGCACCATCTTCGGATGGGAGCCGGACGATGCTGCTCGGGCTGTGATCCGGGCCGCGGGTTTCGGCGAGTTCTTCACCCATCGCACCGGCCACAACATCGCGCAGGAGCTGCATGGTCCCGGCGCGCACCTTGATAATCTCGAGAGCCACGACGAGCGGCGCATCCTGCCCAACACCTGCTTCTCGGTCGAGCCGGGCATTTATCTGCCTGAGTTTGGCGTGCGCAGCGAGGTGAACATGCTGACCGCGCCGGGCAAGGCCTGGGTCACGGGGCGGATTCAGCGGGAGCTGGTGAGAATTTGAAGAGCAGGGACTAGGGAATAGGGAGTAGGGAATAGAAAAGCTCTCGGCCCCGGTGCGGTATAGTCAAAAAGGAATGGCAACAACCCCGAACAACACCGCTGCGGCAAAACAAGACTCGAAGCAAGGGTTTGTCTATCTTCCCCTGATCGCTGGCTGGCTGGTGCCGGGCGCGGGACATTTTTTGCTGGGCAAATGGGGCCGCGGGGCGCTGCTTGCCGCGTCCATCGTGGGCATGTTCGCGGCGGGCATTGCCATGCAGGGCAAGCTCTACTCCAGCGCGCACGACATCCTGGACATTCTCGGGCTGGCCGGCGACCTGGGCAACGGACTGCTTTACGTTGTCAGCCGGATTGCGGGGCTGGGCGTCGACCAGGTGCAGGTAACCACCGCCGACTATGGCACGCGGTTTATTGTGGTGGCTGGGCTGCTCAACGTGATTGCCGCCGTGGACGCGCATAATCTTCGCACCGGGAGGAAGGCGTGACCCACTTTACGGCAGTCCTGCTGTTCGCCCTCTTCGCCTCCGTCGTCTTCGGCATCACCCAGCGCGAGACGCCCAAGCGAATGCTTCGCTACGGCATTTACTGCTTTGTGCTGTTCGCCGGCTCGGCGATTGTGCTCAGCTGGGTGATGTTTTTGATTGCCCGGTAGCTGGATGTCTCCGATTTCTAGCGAGCGGGTACGGTCTTCTGTTCCCTACTCCCTGTTCCCTGTCTTTTCAAACCCTGCCTTCGCGCTGCCAGACGGCGGCATCGAACTTGTGCGCACAGGTGTATCCCTCTGCTTGGTAAAGATCGATGGCGTCGGTGTTCGATTCCGTGACGGTCAGCGATATTTCGGTGGCCCCGTTGCGCATGAAATGGAAGGCGCAGATCGAGAGCAGTTGGCGGGCGATACCGCGGCGGCGGTAATCGTGATGCACGCAAAGCTGCGTAATGTGGCCGCTCTCGGGGCTTACGCGCGAGCCAAGCACCAATGCCACCAGGCGGCGGCTTGCCCGCTCGACAATGACGTGCGAGACGAGTGGAGCAAAGACACCGCAGCCGGAATAGCGAACGATGTTGTGAAGAAAGCGCTGCGAGCCATGAACGGAGCGGTACTGGTCGTTGATGATGCTGTCGGGGTGATCGCGGTATGCGTCGGAGATGAGCCGGCCGGCGGGCGACAGGTCCTCGTCGCGCCATGGGCGCAGCTCAAGCTCGGCGGGTAAATTCACGCGGGGCGGATTCCAGAGCCCCTCCAGACTCTGGACCAGGAAGAGCCGGCGAAATACCTGGAACCCAGCCTCGCGAAAAATTGCCGCATGAGAACCTGAGGGGTGCAGCAGGAGTTGAGATTCCACGCGGTCAACTTGCGGCGAGTTGAGCAGCGTCTCGAATAAATGCTTGAGCAGGGTTTCTTCGATTTGGTGCGCGGAAGGCGGCGCTTGCTGGGCCGAGGCCTGGATGGTGGCGATACCTTGCAAATCGGAGAGCGCAATGGCCGCAAGCTCGGGCGGAGGGCTGGGCAGCGCAAAGACATCGCCTATCACTGCCTTGGTCTCCTCGTAAACGCAGAAGGCGTATCCGGTCACCTGGCCATCTTCAACGGCGGCGTAGCCGGGCAGCATGTGGCTGTCGAGATACTGCATCAGCAGCCGGGCTGAGGTCCGATAGTCCCAGTGCAGCCGCTGCTTCCACACCTCGCCTTCGGCATCGAGCACCGGCCGGAGCACCGGCGCAGCGAAGTGCCGCAGGTCGAGAATCTCGATGGAAGCCGTCGATGCCATGCTTCTCTCCCTGGGAGCTAGAGCCTGCGTTCCGTCATCAGATCAAACCATGATTACAATCGGCGAGTTGTTGCACGGTTAAACGCGCACCCCAGCGGCAACGTGGTTGCCCGTTGGGCGTCATTGGGATTTTGAATTCGCCGTGCTGTTGTAAAATCAGACGTTCTTGCGCGCCCTGGCATAAGTCAAGCGAAATTTCCCCCTACTGGCAACTTTGACACGAGTTACCTTCCAAGTGCAACCAAAGGATTGATTTACCAGACCTCTTCACCGCCGTCCCAAGCTAATATCCATCGGTAACAGGTTTCCGTTTGGCTCAGCTCGTACGATAAGCTGAAGGTGTTATAAGATCGAAACTCCGAATGAATACACTCGCTGACAGCCAGCCGCTGCTTTCCATCGTCGTTCCCGCCTACAACGAAGAAGCTACATTGCCCGAGATCGTGGCCCGTCTGCTGGCCATTCCGGAAGCCGGCGAAATCGTCATCGTCGACGATTGCTCCAGCGACGGGACGCGGGCGATTGCCGACCGGTTGGCAGCGGAGAACCCTAGGATCAAAGTCGCTCGCCACCAGGTGAACGCGGGCAAGACTGAGGCGCTGAAGACCGGGTTTGCGCTGACAACGGGCCGGATCGTCATCGTGCAGGACGCCGATCTGGAATATGACCCCGCGGAGATCGGCGAGGTGATTGCACCCATTTTGGAAGGCCACGCGGATGTGGTCTATGGTTCGCGCTTCTTGGTGCGCAAAGCGTCGCGCGTGCTGTACTTCTATCACTACATTTTCAATAAGGGGCTTACGTTCCTCTCCAACCTTTGCACCAACGTCAACATGACCGATGTGGAAACCTGCTACAAGGCGTTTCGCGGCGAGATTATCCGGAACATGACCATCACCAGCACCGGATTCGGCTTTGAGATTGAAGTCACGGCAAAAGTGGCCAAGCTCGGCGTAGCCATTTATGAGGTCCCGATTTCCTATCGCGGGCGGACCTACGAGGAGGGAAAGAAGATCGGATGGAAGGACGGCATCGCCGCGCTCTGGTATATCGTCCGTTTCAACTTTTTTTGCAGCCTCAAAGACTCCTTTCGGCCTCTTCCTCAGGCTGGAAGCGCACAACGCGCCGCCAGACGAAAGAGGCGCTAGCGTGGTATTTCAGAAATTTATTACAGAATCGCACGATTGAAATGCAGGTCCCCTTCGACTCCGCTCAGGGCAGGCTTTCGACTCCGTCCGCCGCAGCGGAATTCGCTCGGGATGACAGCCTCTTTTCGGGTCTCATGTTGAGGCGGATTCTGGATCGGTTCGCGGCCAAGAGGCAAGATGGGATACCTGGTTCTGAGAAGGGAAAGTAATGGAAGCGAAAGAGCCAACCACGTCAAGCCACGCTCTGTCCGAGCTGTTCAAATCCCCTTGGACTCTGCCGACAGTCGTCTCGTTGGCGCTAGTAATTCCCTGCCTTTGGCAACCCATCGTTACCACCGTCGACATGCAGAGCCATCTTTACAATGCATGGCTGGCCGAGTTGATACGCGGTGGCTCCATCCATGGTCTGTGGATCGGCCATCAGAGCACGAACGTCCTCATCGATATGGCACTGCCCTGGCTGATGCGGCATTTTGGGGTTTCAGGAGCCGAGAGAATCGTCGCCATCGCTCTGGTGCTGGTGTTTTTTTGGGGTGCGTTCCATTTCGTCTCCGCGGTTCGAGGTTGCGCGGCCTATTGGCTGGCGCCATGGCTCGCTATGCTTTCTTACGGCTTTGTATTCCAAGTGGGACTGGCGAACTATTTCCTATCGTGCGGAATCGTTTTCTGGTTGCTTGCCATCCTGTGGAGGCAGCGCTTTGGACCGCGAGCGCTGTGGGCCTCGCCTCTGTTAATTCTGGCATGGTTTGCACATCCTCTGCCGGTCTTGTGGTTTCTAGGCGTTGCTAGCTACTGCTGGCTTGCCCGGCGGGTAGGGGCGCGCATTCAGGCGATTCTTTTCCTAGTTGGCGTAACCGCCATCGTTCTGGCCCGCAGCTACATCGCGGCGAGATACTTCACCCTTTGGATACACACGCAGCTCAGGCTGTGGACAGGAGCCGATCAGTTTTTGTTACATGGATTGGCCTACCTGCCG
Organism: uncultured Occallatibacter sp.; assembly: GCA_964610185.1. Classification (GTDB taxonomy): domain Bacteria; phylum Acidobacteriota; class Terriglobia; order Terriglobales; family Acidobacteriaceae; genus Telmatobacter. The sequence continues at coordinate 24,660 of CAZSVJ010000003.1, forward strand.
GTGGCCCTGGGGTTCCTCTTGTTTATCGCCGTTCTCCTGGGTCAGCCGGAGAATCGCCTGCGAGCCGTGGTGAGCATTCCCGCCCAGGCGTACTTTCTCACAGCTATCGCGATCGTCGTGATGCCTACTGTGATTCGAACGTCGATGGGCGGTGCGGAGGCTAGCGTGATCGCGGACCGTCTTTCCCTCTTCTCCGGCGTCCTGTTGCTGGCCGTTTTGGCCCGCTCCACTTACAGGCGGTGGTACCTCGCCGCGGGACTTCTGATTACCGGGATCTTCTTTGGCGCACTCTATTTCGACACTGGGAAGAGGGCTCGCGAAGAGTCAAAGATGGAACAGTTGGTCGAGACCCTACCGGCCGGCGCACGTGTGGTCTCGTTCGTTGAACTCCCCGATCAAGATGAAAGTCTCCACGGCTTGATAAGAGAAGGAAAGCTCGCGCATTTGACCGAGTGGGTCTTGTCCCACCCCGCCGGGCGTTTAGGGATGACTCATTTGGTTTCTCGTGCTTGCATCGGGCATTGTTTCGACTATGGGAACTACGAGCCCGCGACCGGCCAATTCCGAATCCATGCGCTGCCGGGGAATCCTGTTGTCTTAGCCAATATTGCAGACGTTGGCAGTATGTTGTCTGGGGTCTATGTAGTAAAGGCCAGCGATCTCCCTCTGCACGCTCTTATTCCGTGTGGGCCGGGCCCTGGCGACATCATCATCAAGCCGATGGCAATTGGCGAATCTGGCACTATGCTTGCTTGCCCTGGTGGGCCGGCAAAGCAACAATAGACCACCGGCCTTCGGCTCACCGGCTGCCTACCAGATAGACCACCAGCCCCTGTTCCGGCCAGGTGAAGAGTTGCTCATAATGGCGGCCTTCGAGATACTCTTCTATGTCGGACGAGGTATGCGGATCCACCCCGCGGCGGCCGCTGACCCGCGCCACCAGCACATGTTGCTCATCCGGCACGCCAGCTTCCTCGTAGTTGACCACCTCGCTGTTGCGATAGAACGAGAGGCCGTATTCCGTGTCGCGGCGGACGCGAAAAACGGCAACAATCTCATTGGCGGGCATTTTGTTGGCGATCTGATCGGCAAGCGGGCGCGCGGAGTAGGCGCCGTCGAGCACGTGAATCGCGCGTTTGCTGGCGCCGATTTCGGGAATCCCGAAGAACGGGCCGACTCCATAAAGAAAGAGCACCAAAACCACCAGCACCGAGCAAGTCACCAGGCGCAGCCGAGCCACGCCGAAGCCTTTGACCACGATAAAGATCAGCAGCGCGGCGCCGAAGGCTGCCAGCAGCGCAGCCGCCAGCGAAGGAGCCGGAGGCGTCGAGGCGCCGTGAACGACAAACCAGGGCAGAAGAAGCGCAAACATCGTCATAATGCCGCAGACGACCGCGTGGCCAATTAGCTCCCATTGGTTCAGGCCAGCGTGGCGGCGCCTAAAAAGGTAGTCGCCGGTGAGAATGCCGATGGGCGGAATAGAGGGCAAAATGTAACCCGGAAGCTTCGACTTCGAGAAGGTGAAGAAGACGATGGGAATGAGCGCCCAGAGCACCAGGAATTCGGGAAACGCGTCGCCTGGGCGGTTGGGAGCGGCCTTGCCGTGCCTGGCGTGGCGAAGGCGCCATTCGGCCACCGAGGTGAGGATGCCGTCGATCAGCGCGCGAATGGCAACGACGGTCCACGGCATCATGGCCAGGATGATGACGACCCCGTAGTACCAGAAGTGCTGGACATGCTGATAGCGGTCAGTCGCAAAGCGCTCAAGGTTGTGCTCGAGAAAAAACTCGCGGAAAAATGTCGGGTTCTGAAGCTGTACGGCGATAAACCAGGGCAGGACCATGGCGAAGTAGAGCACCACGCCCGGCCACCAGAATGAGCGGCGCAGGATCGACCACTCGCGGCGCAGAAAGGCAAAGGCGGCGATGATTACGAAAGCCAGAAAGGGCGCGACGGGTCCTTTGGCAAGGGTGGCCAGGCCGGTGAAGAAGTAAATGTCGTACAGCCAGAATTTTGAATCGGTTTCATACCAGGCGTACCAGCCGAGCAGGCCGATAGCCAGCGGCGCGGCCATCTGCATATCCGTTGAGGCCCCGCGCGAAAAGCCGATAACCCCGGCGCAGGCCACGGTGATTAGGGCCGCGTCCAAGTGGCCTCCGGGACGGAACCTGCGCATGTGCAGGTAGATGAGGCCGATCATAATGAAGGCGAAGGTAGTCGAGGGCAGCCGCGCGCTCCAGTCGTGCACGCCGAACTCTTGAAAGAAGAGCATCGCCCGCCAATAGTAAAGGGCTGGCTTCTCCAGCCAGGGCAGGCCGTAAAGATAGGGGGTTACGCAGGCGCTGAGCTTGTCTTTCAGGCCGGGCGCGGAGTCAACCCGGTCGAGCATCTCGTGGGCAATCTGGGCGTAACGAGGCTCATCCGCCCCAACCAGCCCCAGGCCATCGCCGCCCAGGTAAGGCGTAAGCCCATATGCGAGAAAGAACACAGTAAAAAGAAGAAAAACCGCAACTTCGCAGACGGTGGCCCAACTTGGAAGCCGCTGTCGTCGGCGTTCGGGCAAATCCGGAGCGGAGGGTTCCAGGAGCTTTTCCACGGCCAGCGCTTCTCCAGTTCCAGTAATCCTTGAGCGGTGCAGTGACGGCGCCGCCCGGAGCAAGGAATTCGGCACGGGTCAGAGCACCCGGGGGAACGACCTGGCCGGCTTAACTTCCGCGCCGCTCTTAAGACACGGAGACTGGGCTTGAGTTTCGACAGGGACAAGGCTAACAGATTCCGGCGGAATCGCAAGGGAAGTCGAGGCCCGATTCCGTGTCATTCCAGGAAATGGGCGCTCCTCTGCCCTAGCGGCAAACCCTTCAGGCATTTCCCGTGCGAAGTGCGCCGGAACGTCCCTAGCCGACCGGAGCTTCCGGCGCCGCGGGTCGCGCCTCAACTTTCTCCGTCTTTGCATATTTCTGCCGTTTGCGGCTTCTGTCCATCAGCTCGACGATGCGCGCCTGGAACCGTCCCGACCGGTCGGCAAGAAAAGTCAGCTCAGGAACGTGGCGCACCCCCATCCGTTCCTTGATCTCGAAACGGATGTATCCCTTTGCGGCCTCGAGGCCGGCAATGGTCTCCGTCTCTGCCCTTACAATGTCTTTAACTGCATTGTCGACAGCTATATAGACCCGCGCCGACTTGCCGCCTGGATTGAGCGCAACCTCGGTCACATAGCAGAAGTTGATGCGCGGGTCCACGAGTTCGCCCTCGATCATGGCCCCGATCTCCAGCCGCAGCGTTTCCGCCACCCGGTCCTGATGATGCTTCCGCCCTCTGTGTTCCGGCATTATGCTTGCTCCTGAATGGCGTAAACCCTTCAGCATAGCAGAGCCGCAGTGCGCGACAATCCCAAAGTGACAAAGGCTCATGGCAAGTGCATTTGAAATTTGAGCGAGAAATCGGGGATACGGGCTTTCGATATCAGGTAAATCATCTTTGTCTTGAATGGGCACGGCGGGGTGCCCGCTGGGTCCATTCAATGCAATTCGGATGCGATTGCCCCGCGCAAGAGCTGGCCCTGTGACAGACTCCCTAGGCCTGCCTTTGCTGGACGAGCTTCTTTTCCGAGTACATTCTCGAGTCTGCTTCCGCTATTAACTCTTCCATGGTTTGGCCCCGATGCCATTCAGCAGTTCCAATGGACCCGTCCATGTGGATAACGATCGGCTTCTTGCGTCCTTCGTTGATCGTGTATCTCCCAAAGACCCATTGCCTTACGCGTTCAATATGAGCTTCCGCGGCGAATAAGTTGCCCGACAATACGACGATGAACTCATCTCCGCCCCATCTGCCTACCAGGTCGCCTGACCGCGAATATTGGATCAACTCGGCCGCAAACTGCTTGAGCAATTCGTCGCCCGCCATGTGGCCATGTGCGTCATTAATCGGCTTGAAGCCGTTGAGATCGATGATCACGACACAAAACGTCTGGCCGTGTTCCATGTTCATATGGATTCGTTCTTCAATGCTACGGCGGTTGGCGATGCCTGTGAGCTGGTCCTTCAGGGCAAGGTGCTCTGCCGATTTTAGTCTGGTCTCGTATATCGAAACCTCGGCTTTCAACTGCGCTACCAGTTGGCGGTTATCCGTGGTCATCTGGTCGACACTGCTTTTAAGTTCCGCCACCCGCTCCGTAATCGACGACCGAATCTGTCTCAGATCCTGAAGATCGGCAATCTCGGCCAGGCGGCCGCTGAGATCGGTGAACTTGCTCGAATAGCCCTCGTCGCGGCTTCCCACAGCCTCGGCCGTCTTGGCCAAGGCGATGAGAAGTTCCTTTATTTCATCCGCTTGCGCTTTGAAGTGCCCGGATGCGCGCACTCCCCATTCGTTCAGCTCGATCTCGACCTGCTTTTCCGTGGTCTTAACCAATTCGAGGGAAGGATCGACCGCCAGCCGGCGCGAAAGACCTTGCAAATTTACTTCGAGATCGACACCAAGTTGGGGGCAGATTTGAACTGCGGCCTTGCCGACGGCAAGAAGCGCGACGCGATAGGACTCCATTGTCGCGGCGCTGAGCTCATCGATTTCTACTTCAGAACCAGGCGAGATCAGATCGTTTGATTTTAGGTACTTCCCAAGTGATATCATTCCGGTGTCTGCCTTTCAGGCATCGGCGCAATGGCCTTGCAATGTTCATTCAAGAAGCCGGGGTTGGGCCACTTCGTCGCAGCCTAAGGATGGCTGCGCAAGCACCGCTTTCCAACCTGGTTCACGAATCGGGGTTACTATCGGCAGCTTCTCATTAATTTTCTAACCAGGAGAATAGGGGTGCGATGAAGCGGAATGGCAGCCGCTGCCGGCGCAAGAAACGCGTTCCGGGCGATGGCCCGCAAAACACAAGTAATCTTCAACCTACGGCCCGCTGTGCCAATAGAAAACAATGGCGATTCAACCCCGCGACGGCGGCAAATAGTGGAATCGGACCAAGTAGATTTTCTCGCCTCGACCGTGCTTGGCTACTTTGAGAAGGTCCAAAACGCCCAGAAAAACCGACTCGCGCGCCAGCGCCGGAGTAATATCCGGGAAGCCTATCGTCTCAATCGAGTCCACCTCGATCTCGCCTTCATCGATGCGGTACCTGCCGCCCACCTTCACGTGGGGGCGCATCCAGATGCGCACGCTGCACGCGATCTCCCCACTGCGGCCCCCCTCGCGAAGCCGTTTGGCAAACATCATGCTGAGAGTCTATCCCGACGGGAGCGAAACGAGGCGCGCCGATCGACTTATCCGGCGCGCCTTGTTTGGGCCATGATTTGAATCGCGCTCTAGCGGCGTCCGTGGCCGCCTCCCCGGAACCCGGGCAACGCGTGCTCACTGCCCGCATCGTGGCCGGGGTTGCCCACGTGGCCCTGTCCGTCGCGAGCCTCGTTACCGTGGAAGTGGTTGAATTGCGCTTCCCCGCGCTGCGGCAGTGGTCCATTGTAGCCGTGATGTGGATCGAAGCGGTTGTCGACGTGCCCGTAAAAGCCGGGATGGCCGTGAAACCAGGGGCCGGCTCCGATGAAGACGCCGCCTACAAACCAGTCCGGGCCGTAGTAGCCATAGGGCGCGCAGTCGTATGGCGCGTAGTCGAAGTAGCCGTAGGGGCACACCGGTGCCACTCCGATGTCGACGGCAACTTGCGCCGGTCCTAGGGAAGCACAGCACAACAGGATGGTTGCAAGAACTGAGGAAGCAAGAACTTTTCCGTAGGCCATAAATTCTCCTTGACAGGCTTAGAGATGAGATACGCGCAAAAAGTTGTCTTTCCGATCTGCGATTTTGCCTTGGTAACGGCCGGTTTGTGGTCAAGACCGAGTCTTCTAAAAATCGAGGCCGGCCGAAGCGCTTGGTTGCCGCGGCTGGAGGGACTGTCGGCTCGAGACGGCGAATGAGAAAAAATCGCTCAGCTTTCGATGTAATCCCAGAATGCGTCGGTCAGCTCGGCGCCAAGCTCGTTGAGCATCCGGCGGGCGGCGCGCTCGACCTCTTCGATGAGGCCGTGAAGGTAGTCGCGAGACCGCGAGATGGCCACAATGCCGATGGTGGCCGACTGATGCAGCACCGCCTCGTCCAGCTCTGCGACGGAAATATTGAAGCTCTGCTTCAACTGATCTTTGAGAGAGCGCACCACCTGCCGCCGGTCCTTGAGGGACTGAGCGTGCTCGATGCGGATTTCAAGGGTCAGGTGGGCGACGGGCATAGCTGCGCTGGACTTACACGGACAGTGTAAGACCGTCCACGCTGGACGGGTGAGCTTTTCTAAAGAAAGAAACCAATTTGAGTGACCTGCCCGGAAGCTGATTCGGGACTTGCGACTCAGACTGCCAGACAGCCCGCTAATCCGCAAACTGCGCAAGTTGCTCCAGGGCGGGCTTTGGCGTGACCAGGCTGACGACCACCATCGAGATCACAGCTGCGGCAAGGGCGGGGAAGATCGCATCGCGCGCGGCAAGAATGGGCGGAAAAACGCGTCTCACGGCGTCGATATCCCAGACCAATGTGACGACCGTGCCGGAAGCGATGGCAGCGACCGCGCCCCATGCCGTGACGCGCTTGGAGTAAAAGGCCGCGAGTACGACCGGAGTCAGAGCGGCGGAGTAGATGGTATAGGCATAGAGCATCTTTTCAAGGATGCTCTGCGCATAGATGGCTTGGTAGAGCGCCCAGCAGCCGAGCAGCACCACGGCCAGGCGCGAGAAGATTAGGATCTGCTTGTTCGAGGCGTTGGGCGCCATGTAGCGCACGAAGACGTCCTCGATGAGGTTCGAGGCCGGGGAAAACAAATAGTTCGATGCAGTGGAGATGACCTTGGCAAAGACAGCGCCAAGCAGCACTGCGCCCATGAATGCGGGCAGGCCGTGGCGCGCCGTGTAAGGAATGATCTCGTAGGGCTGCCGGGAAACTTCGCCGGTTGGGTAAAGCGCCGAGCCAATCACAGCGATGGCCACGATGAGTGTCTCCAACACCAGCGTGCCAAGAATCCAGCCAACGACGGAAATGCGCGCGGCGTTTTCATTTTTCGCGGAGAAGAACTTCTGGTACATGACCTGATTGCCGAGCATGAGCAGCATCGTAGGCACCAGGAACTCGAGGGCGCGTACCAGAGTGAGGTTGCCCAGCACCTGAAAGTGCGATGCGGGCAGCGCGGCGTGCAGGCCGGTCCATCCGCCGGCCTTAACGAATAGATAAGGCGTGGCGACAATACAAATGACGGTTACGAGCGAGCCGATTGCCACGTCCATGTAGGCCACGGAAGACATGCCGGCCAGTGCCGTGGTGACAATGACAAATGCGGCAATGAGCCATGCGCCCTTTTCCGGCGTTACGGTGTCGGGAAAGATCAGGTGCAATACGTTGCCGCCGCCCTTGAACTGGTAGCTGGTGATGCCTACGTAGGCGAAAAGAATCGCGATAGTGCCCAGCACCCGCGCCGTCTGGTTGTAGCGGGCTTCGAGCAGGTCGGGCAGCGTGAACTGGGCGAACTTGCGGGCGCGGGGTGCGATGAAGTAGATGAGCAGCAGTCCCAGCCAGCCGCCGGCGGGCTGCCAAAGCGCGGCAAATCCATTCTTGTACGCGTTTTCCGCTCCGGCAAAAAGCGATCCGGCGCCGATCCAGGATGTCAGCAGCGTAAGCACCAGCACCAACGCGGGAAGAGAGCGGCCCGCCACCAGGTAGTCGGCCTTGGTCTTAACCTGGGAGGTTCGATAAATGGCAACCGCCAGCAGGGCAACGACAATTATGGTTAGAACAACGACGTAAAGTTGGGACATTCGGAAGGATCCTCGGCACAGGTAACAGGATTCCCAGAAGTGTACCGGATGACCTGGGAGTTCCGCAGACCTGTCCCTCGTCATGCAACCGAGGTCTTTTCCAATGCAAAGATGAGCCTGAAGGAAGCGAAGGGTAGGCGGAGCGGGTTTTGTCCTTTCGGGATTTGAATTCTACTCAGCCTGGCAGTGTTTTCCGGGCTTTCCATGAACCGCCATTTCCTCGGCCCTCTTGCTTGGCCATCGATGCTACGCGGTCAGCCGCAACCGCTCAAAGAGCTTGGCTTTTGCTTGCTGCATCCGCCGAGCCGCATCGGTATCGCCGATGGCCGCGGCGATCCTTTTCAGCGCGTTCATACTCAGCCCGTCGCGCAGGTACTGTGCTGGTTTGTGGAACAACGATAGAGCCCCCAGCGGGGTCTGGTATGTTCACTACCCACCATGACCGCCCCTTCAGGCTCATCTTCTATTGGAAGAGAGTTTCACTGGACAAACTTGGTAAATTGAGAGCACAATCGAATCTCCAGTAAACCATCTCCCTGTGACGCGCATCAAGCAAGAGTGGGGAGCGGTAGAGGCACCGCCCGGGTGCTCGATGAGTTGTTCCTTTCCCCTTCTGCCATGTGACTTGGATCACCTGCAAATGTGCCGCCCGGCACCGCAATCCGATGCCGAATCTGAGAATGTAATGCCGCACCTCTAGTATCGGGAGGTTGTCATGGCTGCTCAAATCAAGCCAGGGTGGAGCAAACCCTCCACCATCCTCTTTGCCTCCGAGATCCCCGCCAATGAGAAGGCTTTCGCCTTCGCTCTTGCACAAGCCAGCGAGTTTGGCGCCGATCTCATCGTCTTCCACGCCTATGACACGCTTGTGGTGGCCGCATCGGAGACCTCGGGTATCCGCTACTACGACTATGCCGCCGCCGCGCGCTCCGAACTCGCAAAACTTGAACCTCTGGCGCAGCGTGTACGCGAAGCGGGCCTCCGCTGCGAAGTAGTGGTCAGGCCCGGATTGGCTGCCGACCAAGTACTTGCCTTCCTGCGCGAACGCGAGATCGACCGCATCGTAATGGGCACTCATTCGCCCGGCCCCATCGGCAAGCTGCTGGTGGGCTCGGTGGCTGAGGCCGTGCTGCGCACCGCTAAAGTTCCGGTGTACATCGTCGGCCCCGATGCCGTAGACGGCAAATACCGCAACTTTGCCACCCGTAACATCCTCTGCGCAGTTAGCATGAATGAGGCTTCCTATGTGGTGGCGCGATTTGCCGCGGAACTGGCGGCGCAGCACAGCGCGCGCCTGATTCTGCAGCATGTAATCAAGCCGCAGGAGCGCGCGGAGATTCTTGCCGGCCGTTCAATCGATGAGGTTGAGGCGAGTTTGTTCAGACTCGTCCCGCCTGAGCTGCAAGACAAAATTACCGTGCAGACGATCGTCGTTCCCGGCGATCCGACCGAGGAGCTCCTCTATCAGGCCAGAGCCCAGCTCGCCGACCTGATTGTGCTGGGAGCGCAGGGCGCTTCGGCGTTTGCCGCCGTCACTCGCCACGGCGTGGTGTACAAGGTGCTGGCCCATGCCCATTGCCCGGTCATTACGCTTTCGCCGGTGCTGCTAGCCGAGTGCGGCGTCAAGAGGGAAAAGCGCTATCCGGCCGAGGTTTACATGGCCGGCGTTTTCTAACGGCGTTCCGGGGCTGGTTCCCCCTGCCTGGCGGTCGGCGCTCAACCGGCCGCCATGACGAGTAGGCATTTCTGCCTCGATGAGGCCGTGGCTCTAAGGATGAACCGGAGCGTCGTCCACGTATACGACGGTGCAGGTTTCTTTTTTCTGCGCCGATTGACGGCAACGGTCCACGGCCTTCTCGCGTGCCGCATCAACCGTTATGGCCGCTACAGCCATGCCGAAAAAATGTTCCGATGTGGCAAAAGCCCGGTGCGGGCCAAGCAATAGATAACTTTGGAATGCCTGCAATCCCGTCTCGCTCAGCCCTGCGGGCGGCGGAACATTGGGCGGCTTGATCTCCGGCAAAGGTTCTGCTAAAGGCTCGATATTCTGTTGCTTCAGAAAGGCGTCCACCGTTGCCGCCCAGGCGTCCACATGCCGGAATAGCGAGTGGCCGTCCGATCCGATGGCCGGCGCAAGAACGAATTGATCGTTTCCTCCCTTGGAGCGAAAAGCCTCATCGAATTTTTGAGCAAGCTCCGGCCAGAAATACTTGTCATTCTCGGCATAGAGCCAAAGCATGGGAACCCTCGATGTCTTTCCAAAACTGCGGTAGGCGCCGATGACTTCACCGGAAATGGGCACGTCGTGATCGGCCCTCGAGCCCGTGCCTCCGGCGAAGTTGATGGCCGCAATCAGGCCGGGAGGAGCGTGCGCGGTGAGCGCGGTGGTCGCCAATCCTCCAGTAGAAACGCCTGCTGCGACAATATGCATGGCGTCCACCTGCGGAAGCGCGCGCGCATATTCGATAGCAATGCGCAGGTCCTGCGCGGCGTTCTGTGCAGCCTCCTCAGGATCGATTTGCATGCATCCCGGGCAGCGATGCATATCCTTCTCGCCGCCCGACGTTCCATAGCCGCGTCGCACCACCACCAGCGCCACGAATCCGCGGCGGGCGAACCACAATGCCTGAGGAAGCAGCTGCCATGGCGTAACCTGGGCCTGTTCTTCGGCAACGCGCGACGATCCGTGCGTGAGCAGGGCAAGCGGATGCTTTCCGGGCAAATCCGCATAGACCAGCAAGGCATCGAGGCCATTGATTCCAGCCCTCACCCAGGGAATCGCAACCTCGCGTTCGACGTATCGCTGCGCATTACCGTTCAACGCGCCGGTCAGCAGGATCGAGAAAATCAGGACAAAAGATTGCAAAGGATTTCGCACAGCAGAATATTACACCGGTGCTGCTCTCTGCTTTATTGTTTTGTTGACTTGTCGAGTTGCGCGGTTCTGGGCGCCGATACAGCGGTGGGTTCGGTCCCACAAGGCGTGCCGCCACAGAGCGCGCCGGTAATTCCCTGTCCCTCGGTGATGGTGAAGATGCGATCTTCCGCGGGCAGTTTCACGAATTCCTTGGCGCCGGAAGGCCAGTGAATCTCCGCCGTGCCGGCATCGGTTGCATCGCCCAATCCGAAATGCAGCCGCCTGTCATTTGAGGAAATGTAGCTGCCGCTGGCCAGCACATCCTGGCGCATTCGCATGCCGTTGGACTTCAGGTAAACGGTCGCGCAGGTGGCGTCGCGTGGGCTCCCTGGGCTTGTTGCAGTTTTGCCGGCGCCCACCAGCTTCAGCTCCACCCAGTGATGATGGTCGTTGTTCACATTGCGCAGCAGCGTGGGCGGCCCGTCGATGGGGTTGATAATCACATCGATTTTTCCGTCGTTAAACAGATCGCCAAACGCGGCCCCTCGCGCTGGAATCACCAGCGCCAATCCCGTGCCTTTCACTGGCGGAACATAATCAAATTTCCGTTCCTTCCCATCGGGCACGTTATGAAAGAGCAATGGCCGCTCGGCGAAGGTTGTGCCCCAGTCGTGCTGGTCCACCTCGGGATAGACGTGCCCGTTGACCATGAATAGGTCGAGCCAGCCGTCGTTGTCGTAATCGATAAAGCCATCGCCCCAGCCGACAAAGGGAATCGTGGCCTGCGCGACCCCGGCCTTATAGCTTACGTCGGTAAAGCTGGCGTCGCCATCGTTGTGGTAGAGAACTTTGTAGTCGTCGCCGAAGTCGGTGATAAAGAAATCCATCAACCCATTGTTTTCGTAGTCGCCCGCAGCAATGCCCATTGAGGCTATCTCGCGCCCATCTTTATTGAGCGCGAATCCCGATATGTAGCTTTGGTCGTCGAAGGTCCAATCGCCTTTGTTGATGTAGAGAAAGTTGGGCTCGGAGTCGTTGCCCACCACCAGGTCCGGCTTGCCGTTTCCGCTGAGACTCACAAAGATTGCGCTGAACCCGTAATAGCGTTCCTTATCTTCCACGCCGGCCTTTACCGTCACGTCGGTAAAGGTGCCGTCGCCATTGTTATGGAAGAGATGGTCGGGCTCACCCTTCAGGCCTCTCGGTCCGCAGTTCACCGTTGCGCCGCGATACTGGCAGTTCGCATACCCGACGGCTTTGCTGCCGGAGATGGGCAAGCTATCGCGATCGAAGTGCACATAGCCGGTGACGTACAAATCCAGCAGCCCGTCGCCGTCGTAGTCGCCCCATGCCGAGCCGGGGGACCAGTTGCCCAGCGCCACGCCGGCCTTCTCAGCCACATCGGTAAACGTGCCGTCGTGGTTGTTGTGGTAGAGCCGGTTCTTGCCGTAGTTGCCTACATAGATGTCGGGCCAGCCGTCGTTGTCGTAGTCGGCCACGCTTACGCCATAACCCCAGCGGTCGTTCGTAACGCCGGCCTTGGCGGCAACATCGGTGAAGGTGCCATCGTGGTTGTTGCGGAACAGCGCGGCGTGAGGCGGTTCTTCCTTGCCGTCGAGCGCGGCGAAGGTCGAGCCGTTGACAAGGTAGATCGAGAGCCAGCCGCTGTTGTCGTAGTCGATCAGGCCGACGCCCGACCCGTTGGTTTCGACGATAAATTTTTTCTCCGGTACGCCCATCTTGTGCACCCAGCCGGAAAGCCCTGCGGATTTCGTGACGTCTTCGAAGACGACCGGTCCGGAATCCACAATGCCGCCGGCGGTGATGGGCCGTTTTTGCGCGTCGTAAACCGGCGCCGCCCCGAGGCCCCCTGCAATGCCGCTCATGCCCTGCGGGGGTTGTTGAGGTTGCGATTGGCTTCCGGCAGGCTCGACGGCAGCGGCGATCAGCGCGCCGGAAGGAGGGCCAACACTAGCCGATTTGCTCTGCGGTTGCGCTTGCTGCGCCCAGCATTCACCAGGAATAGAAAGAGCCAGGATGAGAATGCCGGAAAGCAGTCCGCGAACAGGTTGCAACGAGGGTCCTCCACGGTTTGCAGTGTAACGCAATCGGCGCCGCTGTTGTCTGGATTGCGGCGCTGCCCCATTTGGGACATACCAGTTGACGACCGTAGTTGTATCGTCGGGCAGCAACCAAATGACGGAGGCAAACCGGATGGATAAACCAGCAGTTAAATCCTCAGAAGCAGTGCCAACCGCGGTCTCAGGCGCGAGAAAGGAGCGGACGGTTCACGATCACTTCGGACGATTCGCCGCGGCGGTTTCGAGTTGGCTCGGCTCGACGTGGGCCTTTGCCGTCGCGGGCATAGTGGTCGTCGTATGGGCTGCCACTGGACCGGTGCTTCATTTCTCGCAAACATGGGCGCAGGCCATCAATACAGGAGCCGGCATTGCGACCCTTCTGATGGTCCTGCTGATCCAAAGCACTCAGAATCGCGATTCCCGCGCCATCAATCTCAAGCTTAATGAGTTGATTCGAGCGATGGATTCAGCTCGAAATCAGTTGATCGATATTGAGAGACTCAGCGATTTGGAACTGGATGAAATGCAAGCCACATACGAAAAGATAAAAACTAGCTGGACCACGCGCCAAAAGCGAGCGCTTCGCAGCCCGGCGGAGAAGTGAGGCAGGGAACTGTAGTGGTCCATATGGGACTGTGCCGTCACCGGCTCTCGTGAATAACTGGAGCTTAGGAGCGTGAAGACATGGACAAGGACAGAGTCATAGGCAAAATCAACGATGTAGTTGGAGGCGCGAAGCGCAAGGTGGGGAACTTGACTGGCGACACCCGAACGCAGGTCGCAGGCGCCGTTCAACAGGCAAAAGGCAAAGTGCAAAACACGTGGGGTAAGGTCAAGGATGCTGCCCGCGATACTCAAGACAGCATCAAGGCATCGCATTCAGCCACGCTGAATACCGACCGCGAGAATCGCAAAAATGTAGCAGCGGAGCGCCGCAACCCAATTTAGTTCACATAGGAATTAAGCCGGTGGAAGACACTTATCCCCGATCTGTCAGGCGCTGTGCGCGCGCAGGAAGGTCAGATGTGCGCCAAACGTCGGCTTGTTTCATGGGGCAAGAACAGGTGAAATGCATGAGAATCGCCGGAATCTTCTTGATCGTTGCCGGAATGGCAGCTTTCCTCTTCGGAGGCTTCTCTTATACGAGCCACACTCGAATCCCCGATGCAAATCTGGTGATGGTTTCCACAACAGATGACCATCCAGTGCGCATTCCGCCGTTGCTGGGCATCGCGGCCATTCTCGCCGGCGGCGGGCTGATGTTCTTAAGAATTCAACGGGGCTGATCCCGAGTTACATCGCAAGTTACTCCAGTTAACGGACTGGATGGCTAGAATGCCGCCATCTGTTAGTTGCACCGATATCCATTTTGGTTTTCCGATTGTTATTGATTATCGATCTTAGCGAAATATGCCTGCTAGCTTTGTAAGCCGGACAACCATTGCGGTGCGGTAAGGCGTCAAAGCCTGAGTTGGTGAATTACAAGTGCGCGAACGAAAGCAAGAAATTACAGGAGGTGAGCGGATGCTTTGGACGATCTTTGTAATCCTTCTGGTCTTGTGGTTGCTCGGGGTCGTGAGCACTTACACATTCGGAGGGTTCATTCACATACTTTTGGTGATAGCGCTTGTAGTGCTGATTCTGCAGTTGCTCTCAGGCAGAAGGACTGTTCTCTGAAGGCGCTAATGACTGGGTCGCAATTAACTCAAAGTACGAGCACAATTCTGTGCTGTGTAAACGAACCAACCCAACATCTCCTAAAGGAGGAGCGATGAACAAGGATACGGTGAAAGGTACAGTTGACGACGCAGCAGGACGCGCCAAGCGGCAAATCGGCGAATGGACAGGCGACACAAATGCCCAGGTCAAGGGCGCGGCACAACAAATCAAAGGCAAGGCTGAAAAGGCCATCGGAAATGTAAAGGACGCAGCCCGCGACCTAAGAACAGATTCGGAAAGCGAGAAGGCCAGGGAAAGGAACGCTGAAAGCAAGCACGCTGTGGCTGGCCGTGGCTAGTGTCGCAAGGATCTCTTGCTTGTTTTGAAAATGGGCTGGCAGCGTGGATTCGAATCCGCGCTGCCGGCGCTTTTGAAGAAGCGTCTCGCTGTCGTCCCCGCTATTCCGCAGCCCAGAACATTGAATCTTTCTTTGATGTGATGTGGGATGAGATTTGGGTCTGTACCGCGAAAGGTAGAACATTCCTCCGTCTCCGGGTATACTGGCGGGAAGGTGGCGCGCATCGGACTGCGCCAGCCTGAAGTGAGGTGCGTCTTCCGCAGGGACTCCGGTTCACTGACGTTCGACGTTCCACCATCGGAGACTACCCGGTGGCGCGCTGTAGCTCGCGTGCTCCGAAGTCCCATGGATTCCTTGAGTTGTGCCCTCCTACCCGGATTCTGTAACCTCTGCGGCTCCCCTCTGCCGCAGCTTTCCTCTGTGCCAATTTGCGATGCTTGCTGGACAGAATTCCCCGCCCAGAGCGGTCCCGCGTGTGTTCGCTGCGGCGATTCGCTTGGCGCGCCAGCAATTTCATCCGCCCCAGCGCTCTGCCGGGCCTGCCGCCTTGCGCCTCCACCTTTTGTGCGGGCGGTGGCCTACGGACTGTATCAGGGCCGCGTGAAAGAGGCCATCCACGCTCTCAAATACGACCGGCTTCATCCGGCGGCGCGCGGGCTGGGGCGGATGCTGGCAGAGGCAATCGCTCAACTGGCTCCTGAAGCTCCGGTAAAGATGCTGGTGGTTCCTGTCCCGCTGCACCGGGCAAAACACTCCGATCGTGGATTCAACCAGGCCCGGTCTCTGGCTGTGCATGCGCTGGCTTTTCTCAGCAAGTCGCACCCGGAGTGGCGGCTCACGCTGGCGTCGAGCACCTTGATGCGTCTGCGCGAAACCGGCAGCCAGGCTGGATTAACTCCGCGCCAGCGGCGATTGAATGTGCGCGGCGCGTTTTCGGTCTCCGACCCATCCGAAGTTGCTTCGCGGCACATTCTGCTCATCGACGACATCCTCACTACCGGAGCAACAGCGCGAGCAGCGGCGCAGGCGCTGGTGCGGGCCGGCGCCGCTTCAGTGTGGGTGGCCACGCTGGCCAGGGCGCGCCGCATTTACGAATTTCAGCGGCGCTCCGAATTCGAGAACGCGGAAGACGATCGGGGTTCAAACGCACAGGGTTCATACGGAAACTTGGCAGCGGCAACCGCGCAGCCGGAAAGCATCTATTCATCGCAAGACCAACCATCTTTTTGACGAGGGGATAAGAGATGTCGCTGGGAAGAGCTATGATTCATGCCCGCAAGCAAAAGTCCATCGCCAAGGCCGCGATGCACGCCGCGGACCACGCGGCGGGACAGCACGTCATGCAGACCACGCACATGCTGCAGATGCCTGTTCTAGTGCTTAACGCGTCGTATGAGCCCATCAATATCTGCGGCGCTCGCCGCGCGCTGGTGCTGGTGCTCAAGGGCATTGCGCGCACTGAAGAAGAGCACGGCCTCATGCTTCATGCCCAGCGCAGCCGCATCGCCATGCCCTCGGTGATACGGCTTTTGGAGTACCGCCGCATCCCTCACCAGACGCGCGCCCTTTCGCGCAAAAATATCCTTTTACGCGACCGCAATTCCTGCCAGTACTGCGGCGTGGTGCTGCCGTCGAGCGAGCTTACGCTCGATCACGTCATTCCACGCTCGCGCGGCGGCAACTCCTCGTGGGAAAACCTGGTGGCCTGCTGCCACTCCTGCAACCGCCACAAGGGTAACCGCATGTTAAGCGAGATCGACGACATGATCCTGCTGCGCGATCCGAGGCCGTTCTCGCTGCACACCAGCAGGCAGATCATGCGCATGCTTGGACGCGGAGACGATCGGTGGCGGAAGTATCTTTTCTATTGAGGGAGCACTGAGTTTCGAAGAGGGTGCCTAAGGTGTGCGGGAATGTTGATCAACCAGTAACTGCAGGTTAGCCTGTGACTCGGGCGGATGCTTCTGAGTGGCAAACCTTCAGCGTAAACTCACTTCATGAATCGAAACGCGGCGAAAAGCCGAGTGAGTTGGGTGCTTCCCGTCGGATCAGGAGTGGGTCTCTTGATCCTATCGTTGGCTCTTATCGCGTACACCCCTTACGCGGAGTTTCCACTGGTTCTCGTAGTGATTCCTCTCCTCAGTGTAACGTTGCTTTTGCTGCTGTTAATCGCAAGCATCCGCAAGAGAAAACGCCTTCTGGCCTCGGCAGCATTAGCATTGACCGCGGTGATTGCCATCTCATTCGCCGTCCTGCGGCTGCAAGAACCGATCAGGCAATCACTGCGCTGGCTTCTATGGTCAAACCGTTTCAAAGCAGAATTGATGGCTTCACCTGCTCCACCGATAGGGGGATTCAGGCACATGGAGTGGGAGGCAACCGGCTTTGCCGGAGTAGCTAACAACACTATCTATCTCGTTTTCGATCCCAAAGATGCTCTTAATCCAGCGGCCCGGGTCGGCTCGCCGGGGAAATACACTGGCCTACCCTGCGAAGTTCTGAGAGTTCGACGACTAGAGGCACACTGGTATTCCGTCCAGTTCTACACGGATGAAGCTTGGGGCGAACGGAACCAGTTAGATTGCAGTGGCAACGCTATGTGAAAGGCGACAAAGTGTAGGCATCGGGAAACAGACTATCTGCTTGATTACGGGTGCTTGGTCGCCAAACCGAAAGCTACCACTCATTAGACACGGCGCGGGAGGGTCCGAACAGAACTGGCGGCCTGCGACGGATGTATCGGAATCACCCCGTCGGCGACAGGGCGCTGTAGTGAGTGGCAGCGTTTCGTTGCCGCCAGCAGCGTTGCTCCCCAGACCCCTGTCGTAGGTAGCGTTATAAGTTCCAACCTTGATGTTATAGACGAAAACGTTTATAATCTGTAGATGAAAAGCTCCGAGTTTCAACGGTGGTTGAAAAGCAGGGGCGCGACGTTTGACCGTTCTCGGGGTAAGGGCTCGCATATGTACGTCACGCTCAACGGCAAGACAACTGTGATGCCTACACATAAAACCGAGATACCAACAGGCACGGTCGAGAACATCAAGAAGCAACTCGGTCTTAAGGGGGAAAAATAATGGCGCAATATGCCGCAAAACTGACGCCCGCGCTCCCACATGAAGGGGGGTTTAATGTGACCTTCCGCGATGTGCCGGAGGCGATCACCTGTGGCGGCACGGTGGAAGAGGCTCTCAAATATGCCGCTGAGGCTTTGGAATTAGCCCTGGAGCATTATCTCGATGAGCGTAGGGCCATTCCTACGCCAACAGCAAAGCGAAAGGGCGAATACATTGTCACGTTGCCGGTCAGCCTTGGTCTGAAGATTGCCCTGCTCAATGAAATGGTTGTGCAGAAGGTGCGGCCTGCCGATCTGGCACGGCGCATGAAGGTGACACCGCAAGAAGTCAACCGGCTTACGAACCTGCGCTATGGATCGAAGATCGACGGGATCGCCGCGGCTGCGAAGGCGCTGAACAAGACATTGGAGATTCGCCTGGTCTGAGATTCTTGCCTCATCTCGTTTTCTTGCGAGTGAAGTCAAGTGTTTAGAGCATTCCTAGGGATGGTAAAGAGCGGGCCTTCCCCTCAGGGGCTAAAGCCCGACGTTCTTCTCTGCATCTTTTGGCACGACTAAAGTCGTGCCCTTTCAAAACCGCTCTACACCAACATGAGAGCTGCCCTAGTTCCCTATTTTTTCGGCTGCGCATCCGGCTGCTTCAGCTCCGGCGCGGAAATGTCCTGGCCGTCGTAAATGATCTTCGTGGTTGAGCCGAATTGCTTGTAGTCGGAGTACTTGATCGTGTCGCGGATGTGCACGTCCTGCGCCATGTATCCATAGCCGCCGCTGAAGTGAAGAATGCCCTCGCCCTTTGTATACACGGGGAACCAATAGTGGCCATCCACCTGCTGCCGCCAGGTCATGAAAGGCGGATGCAGGTCTTCGCTGCCTTTGCGCGTGTCGTCGGGAACCATTCGCCCATTCGTCACCACGATCTGCAGGTCGGTTGTGTCCACCCAGATGCGGCCCAGCAGGTAGCGCTTCTTCTTCTCGATGGTCTTGGGGCTCACATCGAAGACGTAGCAGTCCACCTCGTCTACCTTCTGCCGCCCCACATACTTCACGTCGTATTGGCCGATATCCTCGGCGGTCAGGACGAACGGGTATCCGCGCTGGATGTCCTGAAGATCGGACGGAGACATTTGCACGCGCGCCAACGTGTTTGGCGGTGCATAGACCACTTTTTCCGTACGTTTGCCCGAGGGGTCGAAGACCACGTCGTCGACCTCGTACCACTCTCCATCCACCTTGTTGTCGTCGTCGATGGTATCCACGCGGGCGATGCGGCGGTAGGTGTAGTGATTCAGCGCCTGCTGGAACTCGCTCTCTTTGGCGGCAAACTGTTTGACGATCTGATCCGGCGGCACGGCGGGCGCGGAGACGTCCATGCGGCCGAATCCGGAATCGAGCGACATGGGCGTGAAGGTGTCCTTCGCCTGTGCCGCAACTGCCGGAGCGCACCCGGCCAGAG
>CAZSVJ010000004.1:0-39252 GCA_964610185.1 uncultured Occallatibacter sp.
TCGAAGGCTGTAGCCGGACACTTCGTCCACAACTTCTCGCCCACGCTGACCAACGAGGCGATCGCCAGTTGGGGATACGGCAACTTCCCGGTCGGCCCTGCCAACCCCAGCGCCGCCTTCCGCACCACTCTGGGATACCCGGCAAATTACGGCACGGTCTTCAATACCGGTTCCAAGTTGGTTCCGTCCTATAGCACGCCGTACTCCACGTCGAGCTTCCCGGACTTCTCCGAATCCGACATCTTCGAGCCCTCCGGCAGCTACATCGTTCGTAAAGAGATGCCGGCATACGCCGACAACGTTACCAAGGTCTGGAAGACCCACACCGTCAAGATTGGCTTCTTTACCGAGAACATCGGCAACATCCAAGGCGCTTTTGAATCGGAGAACGGCAACATCGGAAGCACAGGGTCGCCGGGCTCGACAACGAAGAACCTCATCACGGGCAACTTTATCGGTTCGCCCAACAACCCCACAGCCAACTTCCTCATGGGCATTGAAAACAGCTACAACGAGAACAACGCTTCTCCTGTAAGCGACATGGCCTACCAGACTTTCGCGGTCTACTTTGACGACTCATGGAAGGCCAGCCACCGGTTGACGGTCGAATACGGAATCCGCTTCGATCACGATGGACACTGGTACGACCGCAAGCAGGTTGGTGAAGCTGTTTGGCAACCGGGCCTGGCGGCCTCTGACCTTGCCGCTGGAAAGCTCGATCCAGGCGTTTACTGGCATGGCATCAGCGCCGGAATTCCGAACAGCGGGCAGCCGGACAAGTTCGTCTATGCCGATCCGCGCGCTGGTCTTTCCTACGATGTATTCGGAACCGGCAAAACACTCATTCGCGGCGGCTGGGGCATGTATCGCTACAGCGACCAGTACAACGACTACACGGGCGCTTTGAGCACCGCGCAAAGCATCCTCGGTTACAACCTTCCCGGAAACACCAACATCATGCTTAGCCAGATTGGCTCGGGCAATGCGGCGATTGTCGTGCCCACGCTTTCCGGCCAGACCAAATGCTGCGTGGGCGGCGTCAACGCTCTTAATCCGGCCAACAACAAGGTTCCGTTGACCACTGAGTGGAACTTCACCATCTCCCAGCAGTTGAAGTGGAACACGCTGCTCGAAGTTGCTTACGTCGGCAATGACAGCCAGAACGCGGTCATGGGCGGCGAAGGCATCTCGGGTAGCGGCTTTGGCGATTACACCAACCAGAACAAAGTCCCGCTGGGCGCATTCTTCAAGCCCGATCCGGTGACCGGCTTGACGGCCACCGACCCGGAGAATGTATCCACCACCTGCGCCGGCCCGGTCTGCAATAAGACCGCGGATTATCGCCCGTTCGGCAACATCTATGGGGATAACACCATCGACGTGGTTAACAACGACAGCTACGGTAACTACCACGGCTTGCAGGCAAGCTGGGTGAAGCGTTCAAAGGCCGTCAACTTTAACGCCAACTACACCTGGTCGAAGACCCTGGGCACCGGCTTGCAAATCAATCCCTTTGTCCTTCGCCGGAACTATGGGGTGCTGTCGATCGATCGTCCGCAAGTCGTCAACCTCTCAGGCTCATACTTCGCTGAGCGGCCCTACTCGGGCGACAATCTGTTGCTCAAAGGCGTTGCCAACGGTTGGACCATCTCCAACATCACCACATGGCAAGAGGGCGGCAACCTGCAGGCGATCAATAACCCCAACTTCAGCATGGCGCTGCAGTACACCACAATCAACGGAGCGCCCATTACAGCGGCCAACCCCCTGCCTGCCCACGTTGGAAACGGGCTGGGCACTTCCACTTACTACGGCACCAATGCCTCCATCTCAATTCTGCCCGTGGCCCATAGCAGCGCCCTGAGCTACACCAGCTTCAGCGCGCCCGCGATCGGTACCTATGGCGGAGCGGCTTTCCCCTACTACAGGGGCAAATCGTACTTTGACTCGGACATCGCGCTGTTCAAGACGTTCCATATCAAAGAACGTCAGAGTGTGAGGTTTGAGGCGGAGTCCTTCAATTGGCTCAATCACCCGCTGCCTGGGTACCAGGGCGGCTATTTGAACCTGTACTATCAGGCCGACTATACGTCCAAGGCCTTGACCGTCAATCCAACCCCGTATCCACAGCAAAACCCGGCCAACTTTGGCGTCTCGAACACCAAGGCGGGCGCTCCAGCTCAGCGCATCTTTGAGCTGTCCGCGAAGTACAACTTCTAACCATCCGCTTGAGGGGAGGCCGCCCATCGCGTGTCCTCCCCTTCAGTGCAAATATCCCCATCGAATACTCACAACTAACCAAGCAGGGCGCCTCATGCAAGGCGCTCGCGCGTGTTCCCTGTTCTTGCATTGAAGCTCCTTTACCCAAGAGTTTGCATTGTTCCTCGCGCGGCGGGTTCCCGACCTTCCTTATCCCGCCGCCTCTTTTTCTGTGCCGGTTTTTTCCCTTCCCGCGGCAGAAGAAGGTCCACGCAAAGCGCGTTCTCAAATCCGCTATACTTTTCTGGATGACACTGGAAGCAAACATCCGGGCGCTTCTCAAGTACATGCGAAACGAATGTGGGGCAAATGCACTCCAGCGAGCGCCGAAGTCCCCCTTTACCTCATGGGTGATTGCCGGATCGATCGCGTTCCTCATCGCCGGTCCGTTTGTTCTATCGCAAGAGGCAATCAGTGTCCCCACGCCGGCCTCTGTTCTGCAGTCGCACTACGACGCCGCGCAGACCTTCCAGGAGCACGGCGATCTTGCGCAAGCTTCGCTGCAGTATGAATTGTTCATAGCGAATGCTCTTGACCGCTTGGCGGTTACTCGCTCAAGTATCGGCGACTATGCCAAATCTTCCGCGCTCTTCGATGAGGCGCTGCGCCTGGCGCCAAACAACAACTCCATACAGATCGACTATGCTGAGGCTGCATTGGCGTCAGGGGATTTGCCTCACGCAAGACTCTTAGCTGAAAGGGTTGTGGCCGCCGATCCGGCCGATGCCAGGGCGCATCGGGCCTTGGGGCACGCTCTTTTGAAAGCTGGAGAAAACGAACTGGCCAAGGAAGAACTGGAGAAGGCTGTGGCCATCGAGCCTGATTTCACCAATGGCTACGCCTTGGCCTCCGCATACCTGGCCCTCAAGGATAAGGAGCACGCCGCCGGAATCTTTGACGAAATGCAATCGTCTCTTGGAGACAAGGCCGCTCTCCACATGCAATTCGGTCTCGCATATGGAGAGGCGGGGTTCCCGGACGAGGCCATCCAGGAGTTCCAGACAACGATCAAGGAGGATGCGAAGTTTCCCGGCGCGCACTATTCGCTTGGAGCTTCTTATCTTTTGAGCGCGGGGGAGATTGACTTCCCTCTTGCCGTCGCGGAATTTCAGAAAGAATTGGAAATCAATCCCGACGATTTTTTGTCCCACGCACAGCTTGGGCATGTCGCTTTGAGTCAACACCGTCTCCAGGACGCGGAACGCGAGCTCGCCAGGGCAGCGGCATCGAATCCCACTGACGCGGACGTCTTCATGTCGCTGGGGCAACTCTATGTCGAGACCGGACGCAACGCCGACGCCGAAGCGGCGCTGCGTAAGTCGATCGCCCTGACCTCTGACGTCTCCCACAATCATTACCAGGTGCAGAGAGCGCATTATCTGCTGGCGCGCGTACTGTTACAGACGAATCGCGGTGAAGATGGCAAAAAAGAGATGCAGATATCTCAGCAACTGTTAACGCTCAGCGCTCCGCAAAACCAGGGCCGGGCACACGCTATGTCAGGTAATTACACGGGCGGCGATGTCCAATTGAGAAGCGGCAAAGGCTCTGGACAGCTTGCTCCGAAAGCCTTGAGCGATGCGGAAGCCGAAGAGAAGAAGCTAGGCGCCGCAATCGCGGACAGTTACAACAATATGGGCGCGATTGCAGCCACAAACAACGACTACGGGTCGGCATGTGATTTTTTTAAGAAGGCCGGCGAGTGGAATCCCGCGCTCGATGGTCTTGACTATAACTGGGGAAAAGCGGCTTATGCGGGCCGCCTGTATGCCCAGGCGGTGCCGCCCCTCGGTCGATATGTTCAATCCCAACCAGACGATGCCTCAATGCGCTTCGCTCTCGGGGTCAGCTTGTATTTTGTCAAGGATTATGGCCGCGCTGTGAAGGTGCTGGAGCCGATCGCCACGGCAGCCGGTGCAGCCCCCACCGTCGCGTTCGTTTACGCGCAATCGCTCGTGGAATCGGGAGATTACGACGGCGGCATCGCGCGGCTCAAGGCGCTCACTGCGAACGATCCGGGGAAGGCTTCCTATCATCGGGCGCTTGGAGAAGCTCTGGCCCACAAGCAGAATTATCCGCAGGCTGCTGAGGAATTTCGGACGGCGCTCAAGATCGATTCCTCGGATCTCACGTCTAAATACTATCTCGCTCGCGCGCTTATTCAACTGGGGCAAACGAAGGACGCGTTGGAGCTTCTGAAAGAATTAGCTCAGTCTAGTTCGAAGAATCCGGATGCATACTATCAGCTAGGTAAGTTGCAACTGGAAGAGGCAGACGCTAAGTCCGCGATCCTGAGTCTGCAGGAGGCGGCCGGACTCAGTCCGGAAAGCGAGATGATTCATCGCGAGCTGGCAGCGGCCTATCGACAGGATTCCAGGCTAGAAGACGCCGATCGCGAGATGAAGCAGGCCGAGGCAATCCACAATTCAAAGGGATCCGCGATTGATTCATCTCACAACAATTGAACTCATGCGCGATCTCAAGGCGCGTTCGGCCATCATGGTGAATACAGGCCGGCGGCGGGTGTCAATGCAAAATAGTTCCATCTATTCCGGGCTGAGCGCTATAAGTGTGCGCATGTTGATAAGTGCGTGCTTTTTGCTCATGGGGATGACGCTTCTTTCGATTGCGCAGACGCCCAACCCGGCGCCGATCCGGTTTCGGGATATCGCCAATCAAGCGGGCCTCACCACGGTTCCGCACTTCTCGCCCGAAAAGCGCTATCTTGTCGAGATGATGGGTGGGGGCATCGCGCTATTTGATTGCGACAACGACGGCAAACTGGACATTCTGGTAGTGAATGACTCAACCGTCGACCAATATCTGCAAGGCGGCGATCGGATGGTTACCCTCTACCATCAGGACGCCAACCTGCACTTTACAGACATAACTCAGCAAGCTGGACTTACTACGAAAGGTTGGGGCATGGGTGTCGCCATCGGTGATTTCGACAACGACGGCCTTCCGGACATCTACGTGACGGGGTACGGCCATAATGCGCTGTACCGCAACCTGGGCGGATGCAAGTTTCAGGATGTAACCGAGCGAGCGCATGTGCAGGGAGGAGGATTCAGCGTAGGCGCGGCATGGGCCGATTACGATCGCGATGGCTATCTGGACCTGTTTGTATCGCGCTATGTGAATTCCGACATTCATAGCTTGCCTCAGCCAGGCTCAAGCGCATTCAACTATCAAGGCGTGAAAATGGAGGTGCCAGTGTCGGAGGGGCAATCGGACATTCTTTATCGCAACCGCGGCGACGGCACATTCGAAGACGCGTCGGAAAAAGCCGGCGTCGCCAACCCCGACAGGCGTTTGGGAATGGGAGTCGTGTGGAGCGACTACGACAACGATGGGTGGCCGGACCTGTTCGTGACCAATGATATGGGCCCAAATTTCCTCTACCACAACAAGCACGATGGTACGTTTGAAGACGTAGGGCTTTTGTCCGGGACCGCGCTCAGCGTTGACGGCAGGTCGATGGGCAACATGGCCGCCGATTTTGCGGATATCGATCACAACGGAAAGCTCGATCTGTTGCTCACTCGCTACGGATACCAGCCTATGAGCCTGTACGCAAATCAAGGCGCGCAGGGTTTCACCGACATTACCTGGCACTCGGGCCTAAGTCGCGATCCTTACTTGCCGGTGCGCTGGGGCGGCGGCTTTGCCGACTTTGATAACGATGGATGGCCCGACATCTTCATAGCCAACGGCAACGTGACCTCTTTAGTTGATTCACTTCCGAACGAGCTCAAGTTTCGCGAGCCGCTTCAGTTGTATCGCAATGACGGTGATCGCGTCTTTACGGATGTTTCCGACTTGTCCGGATTGAATCAGGGGCCGATGCAGTCGCGCCGGGGTACCGCCTTCGGTGACATCGACAACGATGGAAACATCGACGTCGTGGTTTATAACGTTGGCGCTCCGCCCTCCCTTTTCCTGAATGAGACGCGGAACTTGAATCATCGCGTACTTTTTCGCCTCGTGGGAACCAAGAGCAATAAGTCCGCGATCGGCGCGCGAGTTATCGTTACCACATCGTCGATGGAGCAGATGGATGAAGTGCGCGGAGGAGGGAGTTATCTGTCATGCAACGATCAACGCTTGCATTTCGGGCTAGGCCGCGATGCGGTCATGAAGCGTGTCCAGATTCAGTGGCCCAGCGGTCAGAAAGAGGAACTGAAAAACGTTCCCGCCGACGCCATCTACACTGTCATCGAGGGGCAGGGAATTAAGCAGACCGTCAAGCTTCCTCCGCCAACGAAGTAACTTGTGGGATGGCTTACAAACCTATCGCGCGGCCGGAGACTTTACCGAAGCGTCAGGAAGGTAGTCAGTCGAAAGCGGGGTCTTATCGCGAATGCCGCCGCCTTCAACGATCGTATAAATGAAGTCCGCGGACAGTCGCTTGTAAGTTTCCCTCTTACCGCTCGGCCAGTCAATCTGCACCGAATTGATTGTGGTATGACCCGCAAGGCCGAAGTGCAAGCGAAGATCGTTTTGAGAAAGGTAGCTAGAGCCGCCGCGAACTTCATTGAACTGTACCAGATCGCCCGCCGTCACCGTGACGCGAGCTCCTATAGCTGCCTTGTTGCTTTGAGTACCGATCAAGTGAAACAATGCCGCGTGGCCCGCGTTCTGTGTGCGGTTAATCAATAGAGTCGGCGGCCCATCGACATTTAAAATTAATACATCGACCTTCCCGTCGTTGTTCACATCTCCAATTGCGACCCCCCGCCGGGAGAGCAGCGGCAGCTTATCCAGGCCCGACTCCGGCGTTGCTTCCGAAAACGTGCCATTGCGATTGTTTCGGAATAGCTGCACAGGTTCTGCGTAATGCCCGGCGCCCGCCACGGAATCAATCTGCGGGTAGACATGCCCGTTGGCGACAAGAAGATCCTGCCAGCCTTCGTCATCCATGTCGAAAAATGCGGTGCCCCAGCCGACGAAGGGATAAGTCGGCTGAGCCAAATGCGCCTGCGAACTTATATCGGAGAAGCCAGCTGCGCCTTGATTCTCATATAATGCGTCGGGCTGAAATGCGTAGGTGGTTACAAAGATATCGAGCTTGCCGTCATGATTGAAGTCGGCAGCATCCACACCCATTGATCCTTGTGCCTTGCCGAATTCGTCCACCGCTGTGCCCGAGATGAGACTAACATCCTCAAATGTGCCGTCGTGCTTGTTGCGGTAAAGGTAGTTTGTTCCGATATCGTTCGCCACATACAGGTCGGGCCAGCCGTCATTGTCATAGTCGAGCCAGATAGGCTGCATTCCATATGAGCCTTGTGGATTGTCCACGCCGGCTTTCTTCGAAACCTCCTCAAATGTGCCGTCGCCGCGGTTGCGATACAAGAGATTTGTCTCCGCCGGCAGACCCAGTGGCCCGCATTGCACCTTGACCTGGAATATCGTGCAGGAATCCTCTTTGCTGCCGAATTCGGGAAGGTGGCTTATGTCGAGACGTACATAGCGCGCTACAAACAGGTCTACGTTGCCGTCTTTGTCGTAATCTCCCCATGCGGCGCCAGCCGAGAAGCCACCCGCTCTCAGGCCGGCTTTCTCGGTGACGTCTTCAAACTTGCAGTTGCCAAGATTCCGGTAAAGCACATTCCCGCCGAACCCGGTTACGTACAGGTCCTGGCGGCCGTCGTTGTCAAAGTCCGCTACGGCAACGCCCATGCCCCAGCCCAACCGCGTCAGCCCGGCAGCTTGGGTTATGTCACTGAACTTCAAGTTGGCATCCTGGTGGTACAACGTCACCATGGGGTCCCCGCCGTGAAGATACCGGTCCACGTTAGAGCCGTTGACTGTAACGATGTCCAGCTTGCCGTCGTTGTCGCAATCGATAAATCCAACTCCGCCGCTCATCGATTCGATGATGGATTGTTTCTCTGCGGATGAGATATGCGGAGCTGTCAGGCCCGCCTGAACCGAGATATCTTCGAAACTAACTATGGGAATCCGATTCGTCGGCGCCTGGGCATAACCGCTAATTATCAATTCGAACAGAGAGAATGCGCCGGCAAAAACGAGGCAATGAAGGTGCTTGGTGAGTCCGCGAATAAACCCATTCAAATCCTGTCGCATCTTCCCGCGCGAACGCGGGCAAGCCGAATTAAAAACGAACAGAAGTGTCCTCTGAACCAGTGCTGAATACATTCGTTTGCAATTATCGCAGAAAATACAGGCAAGCCATCCATAACAACCCGGCCAATCAGGTTGGCTTTGTACGAGTGCGTACAAGAATGTTGCGGGTTCTGTTAAGGGGCGTCGACTTCATTCGGCACATCGAGAATATAAATCAATGCGGGGAAGTAGATAGCTTCGTTGCAATGCCTAGGAGTGGCGTGTATTATCAGTGGCGGTGTCGGAAATTACCGCGCTCGATTGCCCAGTCATGCACCTGATTTTCAGCGAGTTGTTAAAGTGTTCCAGAATGATCCGAGCAGGCTGTCGTTGGGCGCGTTATGGGGGGCCTAATTGAATTGCGAACAAGTAAGCGTCTCTTCGCAGCGTTTTTCTATCATGCGACTTATTCACGCAACAGTTCTTATAACTTGTTTTTGCGTTCCGGTAGTTGCATTTTCCGTGACCGCCGCAACGATCCACCAAGAGCCCGATGGCATGGTTGTGCACCTGGCCTCCGGAGAACTCCGCATCCAAGTTGTCTCCGACTCCGTAGTGCGCGTTGCGTTTTCCGCCTCTCCGGATTTCTTCAGCCATAGCTCGATTGCCAGAGTTCCTACTCCGAGCACCGGCACACCTTTCAAGATCGATGAATCGCCTTCGGATTTCGTTCTCGCCACCGCCAGGCTCCGAATGATCGTCAATCGAGCGACCGGAGCCGTGTCGTTTGCGGACAATGCCGGGCATCCACTGCTCTCGGAAGCCCCCGGAAGCAGAACCCTGGAGCCCGCCACGGTACAGGGAGAAAAAACCTTCCACATTCAACAGAAGTGGACGGCGCGGGAAGACGAGTCGCTTTATGGATTGGGCCAGATGCAACTGGGGACTGTCGATATCAAGGGCTACGATCTCGATCTCTGGCAGCACAACACAAACGTGGTGGTGCCATTTCTTGTCTCTTCGAGCGGCTACGGCATTCTTTGGGATAACACTTCTTTTACTCGTTTTGGAGATCTTCGTCCCTTTATGCCCATCCCGTCCGTCGATCTATACGACGCAGACGGCAAGCAAGGCGGACTTACCGTAGCACCAGCGGACGGGTCGGAGCCGCCTCGACAAACCGCGGACATTTCGATTCATCCCAGCTTGAATCGCAACCACAACGACGACCCCGAAGCCGCGGCCAGGTCCAGGCGTCTGAAGCGGCAATCCTGGGTGGGCTCTGTGCTCGCCCCCGCTACCGGCGACTATCAGTTTCAGGCTTATTCGAATGGCGGCATTCAGGTGTGGCTTGACGGCAAATTGGTGATGAATCACTGGCGGCAGAACTGGCTCACCTCCAACGATCAGATACGAATCCATCTTGAAGCCGGCCGTAAGTATTCCATCCGGATTGAAAACGATCCGGAGCAGCAGAACACGCTCAATTTCCTATGGAAGACGCCTTCGTCCGATAACGGCACTTCGCTGTGGTCGGAGGTTGGCGATGGCCTCGATTATTACTTTGTCTATGGCCCCTCCATCGATCGAGTTATCGCCGGCTATCGTCTGTTAACCGGCGAAGCAACCATGCTTCCGAATTGGACTTTCGGTCTCTGGCAATCGCGTCAGCGCTATGAGACCGCCGATGAGTCGCTCGACGTGGTCCGGCAATTCAGGGAACGCAAAATTCCCTTCGATAACATCGTTCAGGATTGGCAGTACTGGCGGCCCGATGCGTGGGGATCCCACGAATTCGATCCGGCGCGGTTTCCCGATCCCGATGGATGGATCAAAGCTATCCATGCGCAGCACGCCCATCTGATGATCTCCGTGTGGGGCAAATTCAACCCCAATACCGACAATGCCAAGGAGATGAATGCAAAGGGCTATCTCTATCAGCCGAACCTGAAGGAGAATGCCCACGATTGGATCAATCAGCCCTATACTTTTTACGATGCCTTCAACCCCGGCGCCCGCGGGCTCTTCTGGTCGCAACTCAACACGCGCCTGTTCGCAAAGGGCATCGACGCATGGTGGATGGATGCGACCGAGCCTGACCTTACGCCATCTCCGCCTACGCTCGAAGGGCAGAAGACCCACATGAATCCGACTTATCTGGGCACTGGCTCGCGCATGTTGAATGGATATGCGCTGGAGAACAGCATGGCTGTATACACCGGGCAGCGAGAAGCCGCGCCAAACCAGCGTGTCTTCATCCTCACGCGCTCCGGCTTTGCCGGCGAGCAGCGCTACTCGGCCGTTACCTGGTCTGGAGACATTACTTCTACGTGGACCGCGATGGCCAAGCAAATCCCCGCAGGATTGGGCGCCAGCGTCTCCGGCCTGCCCTACTGGACCATGGACACCGGCGGCTATACCATGCAGAACCGGTTTTCTCGCCAAGCGATTTCCGCCGACGATCAAGAAGAATGGCGGGAACTAAACGCGCGCTGGTTCGAGTTATCCACTTTTACCCCCATCCTCCGAGTGCACGGCGAACTGCGGCCGCGTGAAATGTGGACCCTCGGCGATGGCTCGCCCGCATACAATGCCGAGCTGAAGTTCGATCGCCTTCGGTACGCCTTGTTTCCCTATATCTATTCCCAGGCCGGCTCGGTTACTCAGCGGAGTTACACCATGCTCCGACCGCTGGTGATGGATTTTCCCCATGACCGCGTCGCACGCGAATTGAACGACGAGTATATGTTCGGCCCCGCGCTGCTTGTTGCTCCAGTCACGCAATATAAACAGCGTGCCCGGCCCGTCTATTTGCCCACCGAGTCCGCGTGGTACGACTTCTGGACCGGGCTGCCAGCCGCCTCGGGCAGCATCTCGGCCCAGGCGCCCTTCGACCAGATTCCCCTCTTCGTGCGGGCCGGATCGATCGTTCCGTACGGACCGGAAATGCAGTACGTCGCGGAAAAACCCTGCGATCCGACCATCCTCTACGTATACGCGGGGGCGGATGGCGAGTTCACATTGTATGAAGATCAGGGCACGACTTTCGACTATGAAAAGGGCGCCTTTTCTCAGATTCCAATCGGGTGGAATGATAAGACAAACACGCTCACGATCGGCAAACGAAGCGGCGCCTATGACGGCATGTTGCTCAATCGCACCTTCCAGGTTGTTCTGGTCTCGAAGGCGCATCCGGCAGGCTTCTCGTTCACACCCACTCCGCTCAAGAGCGTCCAATACACTGGAGCCGAGATCCGCCTCAAGCTGCGATAACTCAATCCGGTTGGCGCCTGCGTTGCCGGACGCAAGGAAAGAATTGCCGCGCCACCGGTGACACACTGTACACCTGTGTGGAAACGTATACAATTCTCACTGTCTTCACTTTCAGCGCAGCTCGCGCTTCCGCAAGCGAGAGCCAGCGCCGCAGTGCCAGCATTTTCTTTTGCAAAGGAGCTTCATGGATCGCCGCAGTTTTCTCAAGACCACTGGTACTCTGATTGCGGGCGCAACGGTCGCCCCGGGCTTGCCCGGCGCCGGCGCTGCCGCCGAATCCGCCCCCGCGGCAAAGGGACGCATCGTGCTGCCCATCAATCGCAATTGGCGCTATAGCCCCACAGCCAAGCCCGCGGCCCACGCCCGTGAGTTCGACGACAGCGGCTTTGCCCGCGTTACCGTGCCCCACACCAATCTGCGCGAACCGTGGCACAGCTTCGACGAGAAGTCCTACGAATTCATCTCCATCTATCGCCGCCGCTTCCGTCTCCCAACCGCCGCGCGCGGCCGCCGCGTCTTCGTCGACTTTGAAGGGGTGATGACTGCCTCCACTGTCTGGCTCAATGGCGTGCGTCTGGGTGAATACAAAGGTGGTTTCACGCCTTTCTCCTTTGAACTTACCTCCCATGTCGACTTCGACCGCGAAAATGTCTTGGCCGTGGAAGTCGACTCCACCGAGCGCCCGGACATTCCGCCCTTCGGCAACGAGGTCGACTATCTGACCTTCGGCGGCATCTACCGCGAAGTCTCCCTGCGCGTTGTTTCGCCCACATACATCGAGAACATCTTCGCGCAGCCCAAGGACGTGCTGTCAAGTCACCCAACACTCGATGTGCAATGTTTCCTGCAGAGCGCCAACAAGGCCCTGGAAAGCGGGCTGAGTTTGGAAGCATCTCTCTACGATGGCGAGCGGCTGCTGGCGAGAACGGCACAAGAACTGCCGGCGGGCGAGGACGAAGGAAACCTACCTCGCACGCTGCATTTAGACAACCTGGGCGCGATTGAGTTGTGGAATCTGAAAAGCCCCAAGCTCTACCGCGTCGAGGTGCGTTTGCTGCGCGGTGCGGAACTGCTTGACCACGACACGCGCCGCATCGGCTTTCGCGAGGCCCGCTTCACGCCGCAGGGCTTTTCGCTCAACGGCGCCGTCATCAAACTGCGCGGCCTCGACCGCCATCAGACTTTCCCCTGGGTGGGCCAGGCGATGCCCGGCCGCGTGCAGCGCCGCGACGCTCTCATCTTGCGCAAGAACCTCAAGTGCAACATCGTGCGCACCTCGCATTACCCGCAGTCGCGCCACTTTCTGGATGCTTGCGACGAAATCGGCCTGCTCGTCCTCGAGGAGATTCCTGGCTGGCAGCATATCGGCGATCTGGCCTGGCAGGACATTTCAGTCGACAACGTCAACCGCATGATCCGCCGCGACTGGAACCACCCCTCCATCATCCTCTGGGGCGTGCGCATCAACGAGTCGCGCGACAGCCACGACTTCTACACCCGCACCAACGCCATGGCTCATCAGCTCGACCCCACGCGCCAGACCGGAGGCATCCGCTACTTCCAGGAATCTGAGTTTCTTGAAGACGTCTTCACCATGAACGACTTCGGCTGGCCGCTCAAGGCGCCCAATCACCCCCTCTATCTCAATACTGAATTCGTGGGCCACACCTATCCCACCAAGACCATTGACAACATCGAGCGCCTGCGCGAACACACCGTCCGCCACGCGCGCGTCCACGACCAACTGGCCTCCGATTCGCAATATGCGGGCGGCATCGGCTGGTGCGCCTTCGACTACAACACCCACGGCAACTTCGGCTCCGGCGACCGCATCTGTTATCACGGCGTCACTGACATATTCCGCGAGCCCAAGCCGGCCGCCGGCTTTTACCGCTCGCAGTGCGACCCCGATGAGGAGATCGTCCTCGTGCCCGCCTTTCACTGGGCGCGCGGCGACGAGAACATCGGCTTCACCACGGCCCTGGTTTCGTCCAACTGCGATCATCTGAAGTTCTACGTCAACAGCACGCTGTTGGCCGAGGCCGATCCAGACCGCAAACAGTTCCCGCATCTCAAATACGCGCCGTTCTCCGCCGATATAGGCCATTTCAAAGCAGGCTGGGGCGATCTGCGCATCGACGGATATATCCAAGGCAAGCAGGTCGTCTCGCGCAGCTTCTCAGGTTCAGGCGTCGATCGAAAATTCACGCTGCTGCCCGATGACACCACGCTCATCGCCGATGGAGCCGACACCACCCGCGTCGTGCTTCGCGTCACAGACGAATTCGACGCCATCCGCCCGTTCGCCAGCGACGCGATCCGTTTTGAACTCACCGGCCCGGCCGAGCTCATCGGCGACAATCCATTCGCGCTCATCGGAGGCTCCGGCGCAATCTGGATTCGCGCCACTGAACAACCCGGCAAGGTGCGCCTCACCGCTCACCACCCCATCCTCGGCGCGCAACAAGTCGAGTTCGAGATCGCGCCCGCCCCGCCCGAAGCAGCCTGACGTTGGAGCGAAATGCGCTAAAGGGTCCTATCCGCGAGGGCCAGGGCCAGTTGAAGCAATTGCTTCCTGTTAGCCATCGTCATGGGCTCGTTGCCGGCGGAGGAAGTCTCCGGGGCCTGCGCCAGGACTTGTTCGATCCGGTTCATATCCAGGCCGCCCGCATTGCTGTTCTTGAAGCGGTCAAGGACTTCTTTGGCCTTGGCGATCTGTCCCGTTTGAAAATAGAAGACACCCAATGTTGAATAGCCGCCGGTCCATTCCGGAAGCAAATTCACTGCGCGCTCGAACTGTGCAGCGGCTTCCGCGGTATTCCCCTCCAGAGCCGAAGCCAGCCCCAATCCCCAAAGAATTTTCCCGGAGCCTGGGACACGCGCCTGACCTTTCAAGAGCGTCTGCTTTGCATTCGCGATGTCATTCTCGCGAAACTGGAGCAGCGCAAGCGAGAGATAGTCCTGATCGTTGTCTGGATTGCGGCTTATGGCATTCCGAAAAATCTCCGCCGCGCGGCCGGTGTCACCAAGATGCGCGTAGATATCCCCGAGCAGAGCAAGGTAGGCTTCGTCTTTGCGGCCGTCTTCTGAAGCCTGCCCGGCGGTATCGAGAGCCTCGGAATAACGGCGCATCCGGAAGTAAGCATTCGCGAGATCGAATTTTGTTTCATCCGAGCCTGGATTTGCCTTGAGCGCCGCCTCGAAATGCTGGATGCCATCGTCATACAGATGGTAACGGGCAAGCAATACACCGGTTCCCGCCTGCATCCGGTAATTGCCCGAGCTTAACTTGTCGAGCTGCGCGATCGTCTCTTTAGCCTCATCCACTCTTCCGGATTTCAGATAAGCCTCAGCCAGCAGGTATTGAACTTCAGGTTGATCGGGATGCTGCGCTGCCTCCTCGATGAGTCCAGCCAGATCCTCTTGGTCCCGAACTCCGGGAGCGAGCTTCGAGCGGCTTTCCAGGTATTCGAAAACATGCTCGTAAGGATTGGAGCTTACAGCAACATCCTTCGAGAGCGTCTGAAACTGTTGCAAGTCCCGATCGGCGGATGCCGTCTGATGCAAGCTTCTCTCCACCATTGCGAGTTGGTAGTATCCAGTAGCGGGGCTGGGGCTGACGCGAACATATCTTCTGAGCAGTTCGGCCGCCTCCGGAAATCTCTTGCTTTCGGTGCGGAGTTTGGCTAGCTCAAGCAGTGCATCGGGAAAGTTCGGATTCGATAGAAGTACTTTCTGAAATATGGCCGCGGCGCCCGCGGAATCTCCCTGGCGCTCCGCGATATAACCCAGGTTGAACAGGCAGGCGCTGTTGTGAGGGTCGAGCTTGAACCCATTCTGAAAGGCCTGCTTCGCTTCGTCGAACCTTCCAAGGTGCGTGTACGAGAGGCCCAGGAAGAGGTAAGAGCGCGCCGAGGGCGAGACCTCGATCAGTTTCTTGAACTCCTCGATGGCTTTGTCCACCTTGCCGGACATGTAATAGCTCTCGCCCAGGGCAGCGCGGAGATCGGACCGTTGCGGGGCGATCTGGAGGCCGGATTCCAAGAGCGGTATCGCATCCTCGAAGTAGTGCTGAGAGATGCTGATCTGGGCCATCAGGAAGATAATATCCGCATTGTCCGGCGCTATCTTATGCGCGCGGACAAGCAGTTCCAGGGCGTCCAAAGGACGCGACTCGTTCGCATACGCCTGCGCCAGCAAGTAGAGCGTCTCATTGGACTCGGGTTTCAATTTCAGTGCCCTAGTCAACGCGAGTTCCGCCTGGGGATTGTCACCGTTACGAAGAAGCGTTTGTCCGAGGTTATAAACAATCTCGAAGGTCCCGGGCTGCAATGCATCGGCCTTTTCCAGTTCGAGCTGGGCTGGCTTGTATTGCTTCTCGGACGCCAGCAATACGCCAAGCGAGAAATGCGCCTGGACGTCGTTCATATTCTGCGCGGAAACTTCTGCCGCAATCCGCAATGCTTCGGCGGTGCGCTTGCTCTGAAGGCTGGCGCGGATGATGTTCAACTGCGTGGCGAGATTGATCGGCCGCACGCGATCGAAATACAAAATGGCTTCGGCAGGCGATCCCTTCGCCATCAGCAGCACGCCCAGGTTGTAATTTCCGTCGCGGTTCCCCGGTTCAAGACGGAGAACGGTGCGGAATTCCTGCTCCGCCAAGTCGGGCCTTTGCTGGACAAGGTAGACGTTGCCAAGGTTGTTGTGAGTCTTGGCCGAGTTGGGGGCAAGTTGCAAAGCCTTCTGGAAGGCCGTAAGCGCGTTCGCGTAGTCTTGCTGGTCGCTTTCGATAATTCCCAACAGGTTGTAACCATCCACGCTGGAAGGATTGCGCAGAACTTCCTCCAGCATGCGGGTCCTGGCCTCCTCAAGACGGCCTTGCTGAACCAGCGTTTCTACTTGCTGGAATTCCGCGGAAGAAGCTGAGGATTGTTGCTGGGCAGCTCGCGCCTGGCAAGCAATAAGAACCACAAACAGAGTGAGAATGCCAACTGCTCTCGACCACGCCATGACGATTCCGATCATATACTCCAATGAGCCGCTTTCGCCCACCCTCCCAACACTGTTTGAAGTACTTATCGGTCCGCCACCGGTGTTACCGACCGAGGGGGAATGAAACTGTGCCCCACCCATCGCACGTCCGCCGCGGCGGATGTCCGATGGGTGGGAGCCCGCCGAACTCGACGGCTACGTATTACTACTTCATTGAGCTTACAACCTTGTTTCTTAGGGCCATCATTGTAAAAGTTCCAGCGCCTGCCGTGCGCTCGGATTCTGGGGCTGAATGCGCAGCAGCTCCTGCAATACTTCCTTCGCTTTTTCCTTGTCGTTCCGAATGGCATAAAGACGGGCAAGGTTGAGATAGGACTGATCGTAATTAGGAGCAACGCTAATTCCGGTCTTGAATTCCTCCTCCGCCTTGGAGTAATCCTGTCCGCGGACGAAAAGAACTCCAAGGTTGTTTAAAGCTTCGGGATAGTCGGGACGCAGTTCAACGGCCTTGCTCAAAAAGTCCGACGCGCGCTGAATCTGGTTTTGCTGGGCGTAGAGCATCCCCAGACTGTAGTTGACTTCCGGATCGTCGGGTTGAATCTCGAGCGCGCGACTCAAGCATTCCTCCGCCTTGCCAAACTCCCGCTGACGCCGGTAGACATTGCCCTGATTCAGCAGTGCGACGGCGTACCTCGGCCGAAGCAGCAGCGATTTCTGAAAGTCTTCGATGGCCTCTTCCGCGCGGCCTTCCTGGGCGGCCATCATTCCGAGATTGTTCCACGCCTCAGGGTAGTTCGGGCGAAGCTGCAAAGCGCGCTCAAGATAGTTGCGCGCCGTGGGAAAATCGTTTCTCCGCAGGCTGAGCGTACCCAGGTTGTAATACGCGTCTGGATCTTCCGGCTTGGCGGCGACGGTCTCAAGAAACGAATCCGCCGCCTGCTCCAGGTAACCGTGCTGGAAAAGCGCCACGCCGTAGGTAAAGTCATTGCGCTGAAACGCGCCCTGGTAGAGCTCTCCGGCGAAGGGAATTGCTCTCTTCATTCGATCGGCCGGCGTGCCTGGCACAGACTTCACATCTTCCGAAAGGCGCTGAGGATCGAGCGGACCCTGATAAACCTTGACGATCATTCCTTCCTGGTTCAGCAGGAAGGAGGTCGGAATTCCGAGATCCCTGCGGCGATCGAACAGGTAACGGTAGATGATGTTATAAATGCCGGCTACCTCTTCGGTGGCAAAGAGGACCGGAAAGGAAAGCCCTTCCCGCGCGGCGAACGACCGTGCCGTTCGAACGTCGTCGGCCTTGTCAACATTTATAGCTAGAATTTCCAGTTGGCTTGCCGCAAGCGCCGTCCGGTGCTGGTGGAGAAGCCTCAACTGGTCGAGGCACAGTGGCTCCTTGGCAGCCCAGAAGTTGAGAAGCACATACCTTCCCCGCAACGACGGCAGTTCCCGCATGTTGGCGTCGAGATCGGGCAAGGAAAAGCCTGGCGCCTTCAAAGGTTCAATGAGCCAGGTTTCAACCTGGGAAGGCAGCTGTTCCAACGCGGGCGGTGGTCCTGCGTGCGCGTAAGCCGAGGGTGCAGCGAAGGGTTTGGCAGCAAAGGCGGCGGAACCCTCCTCGATTTCGATCCGGTGGTTGACCGGCAGACCTTCGAATTGCTGAGAGAGCCCATTTGGCCAGCGGATAATGGCCCGAATTGCCGCTTCCGGCTTTCCAACGCCAAAAAACAGCTCCTTGGAGTGCTGGGCCAGAAACCCGGAACCTGCCTGAAGATACTTCGTCTGGCGAAGGCTCCCCGCTTCGACCGTGATTGCAGCTCCGATGGCATCGCGATTGCTTTTATGCCCTCGCAATCGGAACGCAATGGAGTGGCCAAGATCTCTTATCGCGTTGTGCAGAATCCGCACTTGGGGGGCATTGCGGTTCTTGAGAATGACCTCCAACCGTCCATCATGGTCGATATCGGCAAGAACGAAGGCGCGGCTATCCTCAAGAAAGTCCAGACCCACCGCGCCGGAAACCTCGGAAAACGTACCGTCGCGGTTGTTCGCGAACATGACATTTCTGGCATAGCCGTGCCAGGTCGAGTCCGACCGAACCAATTCGTTGATGGCATTCCATCCCCGCTCGTAGGCCAGCGCGCCCGTAGCGTCATCGGACGATTTCGCTACGACCTGCCGCCAAAAAAAGCTTGCCAGGTCGTTCCGATCGAGTCCGGAAAGGTACCCATTGGCGACATAGAGGTCCGCGCTGCCGTCGTGATCGAAGTCCCAGAAATCGGAGCACCAGGACCAACGGCCCATCTCAACCCCGGCTTGCCGGCCGACGTTTTGAAACGTCCCGTCTCCCTGGTTTCGATAGAGGGCATTGCCTCGCGCGTGGCGCTGGTAGAGCGCGCGAATGTTCTCCGGAGCCTTTTCGTGAAACTGCTTTTGTTCCGATACTCGTTGGCCGGCGGCCTCCCACATGCTGGGGATGTAAATATCTTGGTGTCCGCTGTTATCGTAGTCACACCAGCAGCAGCTCATTCCAGCACCAACTTCTTCGATGTGAGCTTTTTTTGAGACAACGGTGAAGGTCCCATCGCCGTTGTTGCGGTAAAGCTGAGAGCTTCCGAAATCGTTCACCACGCAAAGATCGGACAATCCGTTGGAATTGGAATCGCCCCAGGCGCAGGCGAAACTGTAGCGGTCGTTATCCGCGTTCAATCCCGACGCTTCCGTTGTCTCTACAAACGTCGCGTTACCCTCGTTGTGCAGCAGGCAATTGGGCGGGCCGTTGCGGGCATCGTAATAAGGGATTGGATAGTGATATTGGTCCAGGCCCAGGTAGTACATATAGGTGCAGAAGTAAATATCGAGGCGTCCGTCGCGATCGTAATCTGCGATGGCCGCATGAGTGAAGGTTCCTTGAGGAGGCTGGGCAAACTTGAATGCGTCGCGCTTGATCCTGAACGTTCCGTTCCCTTGATTCAGGAAGAGCAGGGGTCCGGTGCCGCAAACGACAAGAAGGTCCTGGAGCCCCTTGTTCTCAAAGTCGGCGAACAAAGCGCAGGCGGTATTGTCGAGCACACCGACTCCGGCTTTCTCCGTGACGTCCTCGAAGGTGCCGTCGCCGCGGTTGCGGTAAAGCCGGTTGGGCAGCCCGGCTGGCTGGCAGACGTAGAAATCGTCGAACCCGTCGTTGTCGAAGTCGCCCGCCGCCACGCCGTTGTTGCTGTAAACGTCAACGCCTATTGCGCCATCCAGAACCGTGCGCCAATAATCAACGCCGCGAAGCAACTGCTTGGAGTACGATTCGGTTCCGCTGAGAGCCTGGTGGGTTACGTCAATAAACACCGGCCAGTCCGCGATGCTCAGCGTTTCTTCGCTTGCCTCCCATCTGCGTGCTTTCCACGCGTCCGATTGATCTCGCGACCACTCGGTGCGCCAGGATCCAACCCGCTCCTCACGCCGCTCATCGATGCGGATGCCGACAATGTCGTAACGGATTTCCAGGCGAACCGCAAGTGGGGCGCCGGCGATTTCTTCGATGCCGAATATCTCGAACTCCGCGGTTTCAACCTTTGCGATCTGCCCCAGCCAGCGCTCGATCTCCTGGACAAACCGCTCACGCCCGGCAGCGACATCGGAGGAATACCGTCTTCGCACAACATCGATCCCGTACCCGGAACGCAGCGTGGTTTCCTTTGCGGGAACAAGCGGAGTGGCTTCGATCGAGGGGGCCAGCGACTTCGCAAGGGCTGAAGTTTCGCGAGCCGACGCTTTGAGGGCCTCGCTCCAATCTCTGAGCAGCGCCTCAATTTCAAAGGCATATTTCTCGGTAATGTACTCATCCGAGCCCGGCGCGACAAGACGGAGAATATCCGCCAGAGGAGATTTCACTGGGTAGTGGGGCGTCAAACGAACATCCAAGAAGGGAAAAGCGGGGTTTTGATTCCGGAAGACCCTTTCAGGCCCAAACAGAAGCGAGGATCCAAGCAAGGGAGCTGGACGGAGGAGCAGCGGCGCCAACCCCATGCTCTTGAGGAGTCTCCGCCGGGAAAGAAATTGGCTATCGTTTTTGTGACGCGGCATGGTCAAGAGATCCATGGATCCGGCAAGGTGTCCGCATGATAGCACCCAGGCCAGATCAAGCGTAAATCACGTAAGCCCGCTTCTATCCGGCAGAGGATTGCCCGATGCGGCGGTCGATTGCAGGTGGGATATTCGGGACTCCTACATTAGCTGTGATGAGCGAGTCACGAGTTCCACAAATGCTCCGTGCCCCATCCATTCGCCTCTTCTCTGGCGAATGGGTGGGAAACCTTGACAGTCAACGCCCCTTGTCCATTAAGAGCGGCGACCCGGTCCGGAACGAACCGGGACCCAGGATGATAAAGCAAACTCGAATCGAGGCGGGGATGTACCGGACGGTCGCAAACAGGAGCAAAAGGCAGGGGGGGTAGAGCAAGTTGATCCACAGGATACAGATCCTTCAATCTCATGTTCATTGAGAAAGCGCACAATTTCTTCAGGGACCGCATCCAACACCAACCTGATTTGCTCTAGTGATAACAAATTGATTCTGTTCAACTTACAACCTGCCTGCAACGGATTATGCTCAGCGCGCAACAGACCGCTTACGAGACGCTTGTTGACGCCAAAACGACCATCTCAAACTTTTGGTTGACAAACGAAAAGCGACTGTACTACGCTTGCGGTCGAATTTTGTAATCGTTTTCAGGCAAGTTGTATCGGACGTACAAAGTGACAAAGTCGGGCTCGCGCAGCCCGATTCTTGCTCTCGGCGAAAAGACGATGTGGAAACAAAAATTGGAGGACACTCGGATGGCCCTTGATCGCAACACCGTTAATCGGTTCAGGCAGCTTGGCTTCCTAACCCTGACATGTTTGTGCTTCCTACTGGTCAGAAGTCAGTACGCATTCGGCCAAGTCGACGAAGGATCAATCACAGGAACGGTGCAAGATTCAACCGGCGCGGTGGTTGTTGGCGCTCAGGTCACCCTCCTGAACACCGACCAGGGCATCACCCTGGAGACGCGAACAAACAGCAGCGGCGGGTACACATTCTCCCCCGTGAGACAGGGCAACTACACCGTCACCGTCACCGCCAAGGGTTTTGCAAAGACCACCCAGAAGAACCTGTATGTCAACGTATCGCAGGTGCTTCTCGTCAACGTTCAGCTCAAGCTAGGCGCCGCCTCGGAGACCGTTGAGGTGACCACCGCGCCGCCGCTGTTGCAGACCGAGGAAGCATCCGTAGGGCAAGTTGTGGGCCAGCAGGAAGTGAACAATCTGCCGCTCAACGGGCGCAACTTTACCTTTCTCGCCCAGTTGGGCGCCGGCATGCAAACTCCGCAGGCAGATACCCGCGGCAATGCGGCATCGGGCGCATTTTCGGCCAACGGCCTGCGTCCCGCGCAAAACAACTACCTGCTCGACGGCATTGACAACAACTCCGACAACGTCGACTTCCTGAACGGAACCAACTTTGTCATTCTGCCTCCGGTGGACGCGATTTCTGAATTCAAGGTACAAACCGCGGACTTCAGCGCTGAGCTTGGCCGTTCCGCGGGCGCCGTCCTCAACGCGACCATCAAGTCCGGCACCAACAGTTTCCATGGCGCAGCCTGGGAGTTCCTTCGCAACCGCGTGCTGGATTCTGCGGATTGGTTCGAAGATTTCCAGGGCATCCCAAAGGGAGCGCTGCAACAGAATCAATTTGGAGTGTCCGCCGGCGGTCCGATCAAGAAAAACAAGATATTCCTCTTTGGCGATTATGAAGGTCTGCGGCGCGTACAGGGAACGATCTCGACGGGCGGCGTGCCGAGCGCACTGGAGTCGAGCAGCGGTTTCACCAATTTCACCGACCTGATTACCGCGCAGGCCAGCTCGGCCCCACAGACAGACGACCTCGGACGATCCATTCTACAGGGCACGATCCTGGATCCCGCCACAACGCGAGCCGTTACAGCGGGCGTACGCGATACTGTTTCCGGCCTCACCGCAACGACCACCGGGTATGTGCGCGATCCGTTCGGCTGTGCAGCCGGAAATAAGACCCCCTCGCTCGCTTCCTGCGCCAGCCTGAATACGCTTCCCAAGGCCCGGTTGGACCCCAACGCTGTCGCGCTCCTACAGCTCTACCCTTCGCCGACAAGCACCTCGAACCTGTTTTCAAACTTTGGTTCGAGTCCCAACCTGTTTGAGCATCGCAACGCTTTCGACATCCGCGGGGACTTCAACCCCTCGGAAAAAGACCAGTTGTTCTACCGCTTCAGTTATGAGGACGACCCGCAATATATTCCGGGCATCTTTGGCGGCATAGCGGACGGCGGCGGCTTCCAGCAGGGCATCCAGACCGCGCATTCCAACCAGTCCGCCGGTGCGTGGACCCACGTGTTTACGCCCAGCACGATCAACGTGTTCCGCGTGGGATTCAACCACCTCCACACCTCGCGATTCGGGCCCGAGGGCAACGCCACGGGCATTCCGGCTCAATTCGGAATTCAGGGTATTCCGCAGTCGACCGAGAATGGCGGCCTTCCAGAATACGACATCGGCGGAATGGC
The DNA here is from genome assembly GCA_964610185.1 of uncultured Occallatibacter sp. GTDB lineage: Bacteria > Acidobacteriota > Terriglobia > Terriglobales > Acidobacteriaceae > Telmatobacter. The sequence continues at coordinate 23,172 of CAZSVJ010000004.1, forward strand.
GACCCTGGGCAGCAATGGTTTTCTGCCCTCGGACGAAATCAGCCAAACGCTCCAGCTCACCGACGACTTTACCAAGATTTGGGGCAAGCATAGCTTCAAGATGGGCATTGAGAATCAGCACATCAAGTTCGACACGCTACAGCCGGCGTATTCGCGAGGCAACTTCGACTACAACGGCAACTTCGTGAACGTTCCCAGCAATGGCAACCCAGGCAACCTGGGCCGCGCGCAATTTCTGCTGACTCCAGAAGCGGCGACCGTTCCGAATGGAGTCAATTATTCGGGCGGCTCCGACTCGATCAACGCCTCCAACATCAGCACAACTTACGATTACAAGGTCTACACTGCCCTGTACCTCCAGGACGACTGGAAACTAAGTCCCAAGCTGACCATCAATCTCGGCCTGCGTTGGGATTACTTCGGGCCGATTCAGGAGACCAACGGAGGCCAGGCCAACTTCGTTCCATCCGCCCTCAACGGCGGAACTCCCACATTCCTGATCCCGAAGACCGGCAAGGACAACAGAACCTTGTCTTCGACGGCTAACACTCCCTCCCTGGCTGGCGACGGCTTTCTCGATCTGTTGGCCAAGGACGGGATTATGCTTGACGAAACCAACCAGTACGGAAGGGGATTGGTGCAAGACCAATGGAACAACTTTGCGCCGCGCGTAGGCTTCGCCTATCAGTTCGATCCCAAGCTGGTGGTGCGCGGCGGCGTGGGTCTCTTCTTCAACTCGTTTGAGAATCAGGGATACGGACCCAACATCGGTGAGAATTATCCCTTTGTGTTCAACTTGAGCTACAGTCCCGAGGTACCCGCCGGCAGCCCCAACGGGTTACAGAATGTTGTACCGATCAGTTACAACACTCCATGGGCCGGGTGCCCGACGGCAAGCGCGGGCGGAAGCTACACGCTCGAGTCCGGCATGTCGTGCATTGCGTTTACGCCGTCCGTTGTGAACGCCGAGGGGCTGGGGCTGCAGGGAGCACAGTTCAAGTGGCAGACCCCACGCACACTGAGCTCGAATTTCACTCTCCAGTATTCGATCAACCGCACCTTATCCGCGACCGCTTCGTATGTCTTCACGCAGGGCGCGAATATTCAGGCGGGCATCGGCAGCAACAACGTGAGCCAGATTCTCGCCTACAACGCAAGTACGACAAATGCCGTCCCGTGGCCGGATTTCTCGCATGGCATGAGTTATCAGGCAACGGTCGGCGGAAGCGATTACAACGGCTTGCAAACCAAGATTGAACAGCAGTTCTCAAGCGGGTTGAGTTACCTTGTCACCTACACCTATGCCAAGACCGTTGGGGATGCCGGTGACCTGCTGAACGGCGGCAGCACGGGCGGATTCCGCGCGGTCTCGGTACCGGGGCTCGGTCCCGGTTTCGATTGGGGTCCAGCCGATTTCGATATCCGCAATGTCGTCCACATCAGCGGCGGGTATGAGCTTCCATTCGGCAAGGACAAGGCCCTGTTGAACACCGGGGGGGTCACCGATGCCGTGTTTGGAGGGTGGAGCGTTTGGTGGATCAGCGCCCTTCAAGGCGGCCAGCCTCTGAATATTGGTTGCCCAACGGGGACGGCTTCTGGATTGGGTTGCAACGAAATAAAGGTTGGAGACCCAAAACTTGGTTTGCACAAGGACGCGAATGGAGTTCTGAGCTGGTTTGGGAACCCAGGCGCATGGAATCAACCCTGCGAGGTTGGCAATCCAGGGACGCCAGCCGGATGCATCACCGCGACCGGCGCCGCGGCTTTGGGCTCCCGTCCGGGGCAGACCGTGACACCCCCGGTGAAGAAGTTCGACTTCTCGGCGTACAAGTCAATCAAGTTCAACGAACGAATCTCCGCGCAGTTCCGCGCCGACTTCTTCAATATCCTCAACCATCCGACATTCAATGCCCCAGGATTCGGCGGCAACGGTGTCGTTTCGATCGGCGGCTCGACCAACCCCACCAGCACCACCTTCGGCGAAATTGGATCGACTCGATTCAATCCCTACGACCCGAGGCAGATTCAATTCGCGCTGAAACTGTACTACTGAGTTAGAATGAAAACGCCCCGGGAAGGCGCGCCAACTGGGCGCCTTTCCGGGGTTTTTTCTGCGTAGCGTTTTGCTCACGCGGCGATCACGGGGGTGACTGTGAGCAAGAGGCCTCGGTTCCGGCTGGCGATTCTTCTTCCTGTTTTGGCTTGTCTTGTTCCTGTTGTAGTCTGCGCGGCGTTTGCGCTCGCCGAAGACGGCCGGAAGCAGACGCTGGACAGCCAGTTTAAGTCGGCGGTGGCGCAATATCACGCCGGCAGATTCGCGGAGGCGGCGGCTCAGTTGGAAAATCTTTTGCCCCAGGCGCCGGACAGCTTTGAAGTCCATGAGCTGTTAGGGCTGGTTTACGCCTCGCAGTCGCAGGATGCAAAAGCCATCGAACACCTCGAAGCGGCGGTGCGATTGAAGCCGGACTCGGCGCCGGCCAGAGAAAACCTTGCGGCGACCCTCAACCATGCGGGAAACACCGAATTGGCCGGAGAGCAGTTCCACAAGGCTCTTGAACTCGAGCCGCGAAATTTTGACGCCAACCACAACCTGGGTGAGTTCTACATTCAGTCCGGAAAAATCGCGGATGCGCGCCCTTTTCTCGAACGCGCGCAGCGCATCGATCCCTCCTCCTACGACAACGGATACGATCTGGCGCAGGCGGATTTCCTCACCGGGCGGCTGAGCGAGGCAAGGCTGCTTCTGCAAACCATGGCGCGAAAGAAAAACACCGGAGAGTTGCACGACCTGCTGGGCCAGATCGAAGAGAAAGACGCGAAGCCTGTGGCAGCGGCCAAAGAGTTCCAGATCGCCGCTCACATGGATCCCAGCGAGGACAACCTCTTCGATTGGGGAAGCGAGCTTCTTTTGCACCGCACCTACGAACCGGCTATCGATGTGTTCAAGGAAGCCACCCGGCGTTACCCGAATTCGCCCCGGCTTCAGATCGGGCTGGGAATGGCGCTCTATTCGCGGGGATTGTATGACGAGGCGGTCAAGGCCCTGCTCACTGCCGCCGATTTAGACCCTTCGGACCCCAGGTGTTATCTCTTTCTCTCCAAGGCCTACGACAACTCTCCAAGGCAGGCGGAGGAGGTAATCCAGAGATTCCGGCGCTATGCGCAGCTTGAGCCCGGCAACGCGCTGGCCCAGTATTACTACGCGATGAGTTTGTGGAAGGGAAAGCGGGCTGAAGACGCCGGCCTGGACCTTCAGACGGTGGAGGCCTTGCTGCAAAAATCGATCGCTCTGGATGAGAAGCTTCCCGAAGCCCACGTGCAGTTGGGCAATCTCTACGCCGACCAGCATGAATATGCCAAGTCCATTCCAGAGTATGTGCGCGCGCTGGAGCTGAATCCAAATCTACCGGATGCCCATTACCGCCTGGGTACCGACTATGTTCACGCCGGACAAAAGGACCAGGCGCAGAAGGAATTCGAGGTCTATCAGAAGCTTCGGACGCAACATATGGCCGAAGCCGACAAGGAGCGAGCGGAAGTCAGGCAATTCGTGTATTCAGCCAAGACCGCGGCGTCCACCAAGCCGTGATTCGGCGCCGCGGCAGCGAGCGGCTTTTGCTCGCGGAGCTGCATTGATTGATAAGCATCTGTGCTGCGAATATAATCCGCCTAGCCTTAACGCGATCTTTAGGATCGAGGCTGGACTGAATGGGAATTCGCACTCACGAGGTTTGCTAATGGAGAACGGACTTTGCCCAGGCGCGGAGATTGGCTCTCGCTTCGTTGTCGATCCGGGCTCCCTTGCGGATCCATCGAAGCGAAGGTTTTTGGGCGCCGCCGGATTGCTCATGGCCGGCCTTTTGCTACCCAAGGCGCGCGCGGATCAGGCCCCCATCGCCATAGCCGGTTCAGGCCACAAAGTGGTGGTGGTCGTCGTTGGCGGCATGCGCCGCGACGAGACTTTTTCTCCCGAGGGGCAGGTAAACATTCCCCACCTCTCGGCCGACCTGCTGCCCAAGTCCCTCTTTTACCGTCACGCTCGCAACGAAGGCGTCACCGCGCACTTCAATGCCATTTCAAGCATCCTCACCGGCAACTGGCAGCGCGTGGACGATTGGGGAAAGCTCGCGCCCACCACGCCCACCCTGTTTGAGCAATTTCGCAAGGGGCTCGGCGTCGACCGGAGCAATGCCTGGGTAGTTGCCAGCAATAAGGCACTCACCAGCCTGATCGGCGCAAGCTCGGACACAAACTATGGGCCGGCCTATGGCGCCAACGTCGTGTTTCCCAAGCAACTGATGCTCCAGGCTGTCGTCGACGCTCTGCGCGAGGGACGAACCGCCAACATGGCGGATCGCAGCAAAGTCGAGGCCGAGCTGGAGAGCGCAATGGAGGGCAGCAACTACGAAGGACTGGGCTGGAACGTGTTTGACGCCTCCGACCGGCTCGATCCTCGCGTACGCAGCAGCATCCAGAGCGCCATCGCCGGTTTCGTCCGCGCCGGCGGTCCCACATCCGGCGACGAGCTAACTTTTTTCATGAGCCGGGAGGTTATGCGCAAGTTCGCGCCGCAACTGCTGGTAGTCGTTTTTTCCGACGTGGAAGCGGCGCACTTCGGTTCATTTGCGCTCCACCTGTCGGGAATCAAAACGGCGGACCGCCTTGCCTATCAGTTGTGGCAGGAAGTGGAAGACAACCCCGACTACCGCGGGAAGACAACTATGGTGATTCTCCCCGAGTTCGGAAGGGATCCCGATGGCTCATCGACCAACGGTTTCTTCAATCACCGCGCCAATTCAGATTCAACCAGGGACGCATGGATGATGGCTCTGGGGGCGGCCGTCGACAGGCCTCAGATCGTCGAGCGGACCATTCGCCACATCGATCTCTGCCCCTCGCTCGCGGACTTGCTCGGTTGCCCGCCGGTTGATTTTCAAGGCTCAAAGCTGAAAGAGTTTCGCGGTTAGCAGGTTGAGCGAAGGCCGCGGCCATAGCCGGCGGTCAATTCGCATTTTTTTCTTCCAAGCAAAGCGCGAAACACCGTTGTTTGCGTCGCGCGTAACTTGGGATTTACTTCGCGCCGTCCGAAGTGAGTTTCGGCCGGATGGGATTTCTGAGACAGGAAGGAATTATGCGGGTCGATGAAAAGTTGCCGGGAGAACTTCAGGACGCTTTGAATAAGGGCCTGCTCAAACGCATACCGCTGACCTTTCTTCCCTTCGTCAATCAGCAGCTCAACCAGTGGAGCTATCTTTTTCCCAACGAACGGCAGTCGGTGGAGAGGCTCCTTCTTTACGTCGCGAGCCTGAGCCCGGAGCAGTCTGACGGGCTGTTTCGGGATGTGGTCGAACTCGAAGAGAAAATGGGCGTCCGCCACTGGCAGTTCTCGACCTCCGAACAAACCATCCTGAACTCTTCTCAACTCGCCAGTTCGCCGTACTTTCAGGATTGGCGCCGGGCCGTGCAGGCGGTCTTCGACGCAGCGGACCAACATGCGCTCAGCAGCAACGGCCTCGAACGCAAATCGGAAAATCGATTGGTCCTCATCGACATCCCCCATCCCCTTTCCGTCGACGCGGCAAGCATTTGGCGGCGCTGGCAGGGAATCGGCCGGCCTTTGAAACTCCAGCTCGCCCCTCCCGGCGAATCTCGCGGCGCTTTCGAAATCCTTCTCACCGGCACGCCCAGCGGGACTGGGGCGCGCTCCACAGGGCTTTTCAATGCCGCCCGCAGCCGTTCTGAAACTTCGCCTGCAGACACCTGGGTCGTAGATGCGGGAAAGGGCCTGGTTGATGCCATTGTGGAGCAGAAGCCTTCTCCGGTCACCGGGCCGAACGCCATCCTTCTGAGTTATGCCAGGCTGGATCTCTACCGGCAGAGCTTCTCGCGCGAGATGAACACCATGCGCAAGGACCTGGCCGATGCCGACGCGGTATTCGATCATCTGCGCAAGGTCGATGTCGCTCCCTGGTGCCCGCCTGAGGCGGCGGCGAACCCGGCAATTCGCGAGTTCGTGCGCTCGCTGTTTCTCACCGGGAACGGCGCCGTCATTTTTGGCAACTCGTTCGTGGAGTGGGCGGCGTCTGAGGCCTTCCGTCGCGCCCGGCCTTCTTTCATGGCGGCGCAATTCGGGGTGCGCAGCAAGCCCAAACCGTTTACCGGTGTGGCCGTGTTCGATAACCCCGATCAGGTGAACCCCCTCGCTGCCGTGGACGACTTACCAGGCAGCGCCGTGGACGCGCAGATGCTGGCGCTCTATGTGTGGCTGGCCGCCAATCGCTATGACGAATACCAGCGCTCAACCGTATGCGTCTGCATAGCCGAGAGCCTCGCCCAGGCCTACGTGGTCGCGCCTCCGGAATTTGCCCTCTGGCAGGAAGCGGAGCCGGTACCTCTCGATCGGCTCGGCGATGCGCTGCGCGCCTGGATTGCCTAATATGCTGAATGCAGCGTCAAAATGCGGAGTCTTGCCGCATGTGCGGAAGTTGTGCGCCACGCTACGCAACCGTAGCTGCCCGGATGACGGAGAAGCGGAACCAATACCCGTCAATAGAGTTAAAGGACGACATCTGAAGGGTTGGCTGGCGGTCTTGGTGGCAATTGGGGCGGTCATCGTCCCTGCCAGCGCTCAAACCGCCGCCGACGTGCCTCCTGGCTCTCCGGCAACGGATGTAGCTCCGCTTGTGCCGGGGCGTTTTGTCGATGTTACCGGCAAATTGGGAATCAAGTTTCTGCACCAGGCTCCGCATACATTGCGGAAGTATCTCATCGAAACCATGGGTTCCGGCGTGGCGCTGTTCGATTGCGACAACGATGGCCGCCTGGATATACTTTTCGTCAATGGCGCGCCGTTTCCAGACCCCACGCCCAAAGGGTTCATTCCACAAAAGACCGGCCCAGAATACTGGAATCGCCTGTACCACCAGAAACCGGACGGAACCTTTGAGGACATCACTGAGAAGGCGGGATTGAAAGGCGTGGGCTACGGCATGGGCGTGGCCGTCGGCGACTACGACAACGACGGATACGAAGACCTGTATGTAACCGGCTACGGCGGCAACCGCCTGTATCACAACAACGGTGATTGCACATTCACCGATGTGACGGAGAAGTCCGGCGTGGGCGGCAGCGGGTGGTCGTCTTCCGCCGCCTGGGTCGATCTGGACAACGACGGCCTGCTCGACCTGGTCGTGGCTCGTTACGTGGAGTGGGACTGGAACGATCAATGGTGCGGCGAGCATCGCGAAGGTTACCGGCTCTATTGCCATCCGGATGTATTTCAGCCCATAAGCATGCTTGTGTATCACAACGGCGGCAACGGCCGCTTTACCGAGGTCTCGCGCAAACTCGGGCTCGATAAACCCGCCAAGGCCTTGGGGCTAGCCATCGCGGACTACGATCAGGATGGGCGCATCGATCTGTTCGTAGCCAACGACTCCATGCAGGAGTTCCTCTTTCACCAAAAGAAGGACGGAACGTTTGAAGAGGTCGGGCTCGAGAGCGGAGTGGCGGTCAACGCGGAGGGAAAGACCTACGCCGGCATGGGTGTGGATTTTGCCGACTATAACAACGATGGCTGGCCCGACCTGGTCATCACCGATCTGGCCAACCAGCGCTATGAGCTTTATCGGAATGCCGGCGACGGCACATTCGACGACGCAACTTTCTCCTCGGGCCTTGGCGCCATAACCATGCTCCACTCGGGATGGAGCACGCGCTTCCTCGATTACGACAACGACGGCTGGAAGGACTTGCTGATTGCGCAAGGGCACGACCTGGATACGATCGAGACGATCTCTCCGCAACTGCATTACAAAGAGCCGATGATGCTGCTGCGCAACACGGGCAGGAAGTTTGTGGATGTGTCGAGCATTTCCTCGGAGATTTTTCATCAAGCCTGGGTCGGCCGAGGCATGGCAATCGGCGATCTGAATAACGACGGGCGCATCGATGCGGTGGTCTCGACAAACGGCGGGCCTGCGCACGTCCTGCTCAATTTGACCGAGACAAAGAATCACTGGCTCACACTGCGGCTCATAGGTCACAAGAGCAATCGCGATGCAATTGGCGCGCAGGTGAAGATTTCCACGGCTCTTGGCGATCAGTGGGGAACCGTTACTACCGCGAGCGGCTATCTTTCGGCAAGCGATCCGCGGCTGCACTTTGGCCTGGGCGCCGAGCTGGCCGTTCAACGCATTGAGATCCGCTGGCCCAGCGGAATCCAACAGATATTGGTAAACGTGAAGGGCGACCGGCAACTGACTGTCGACGAGCCGGCTCAATCGCAGAGCGCACAGCCTGTTGCGGCAGCGGCGACCCCCAAGCCATAACCAACGCAAGCCTTTTTGTAGCCATACTGCCATGTTTCCGCCGGCTTATTCCGGTTGTACAATCAGATTGCGATTCTGGAGGAGCCGGCGGCTTCACCCGTGAAGTTGCAGGTGCAAACATGAACAAGCAACCTGGCGATTGTTCCGAGGCAGCAAGGTCGAGTGTCATCGCGGATCGTTCGGACAAGATGCGGTCTTCTTTCCAAACCATGACCAGCCAGGGTCTTTGGAGCGCCGTCGCCGCCCTCGCGGCGCTGATGAGCTTCGCAATCCAGGCGGTTGTTGCGCAGCAGGCTTCCCAAGAACGCGCAGAGAAGGTTGCGATCGAAGGTATCGTCCTCAACGCGGCCGGCAAGTTGGTCGGCGATGCCACGGTGCGGCTTGAACAGGCGGGTGTTCCAGGCGCCCAAGAGACGAAATCGAATGCGGCAGGGGTCTTTGCGTTCTCAGCCCTCCGTGCAGGGAACTATATTCTCAGTGCGGAGAAACAGGGACTGCGCAGTCGCGCCATTACCGTCATTGCCTCACCCCGCGAGGACCGGAAGCAAGTGAATCTGGTTCTGGAAGATTCAGGGGCCGCGCCTGCCGGTTCCAGCGACACTTCTTCCCAAGCCATGGAATTCGCCGACAAGCCTACTTTTACAGTGGCCGGAGTTACCGACTGGACTGCCGTCGGCGGGCATGGATCGGATTCCATCTTGCGAACCAGCGAGTATTTGGCGCGCGAAACACTCACCCTCAAACCGGAGGATGCGGGACACGGTGCCTCTGCCGGCGGCCGTGAGGGGTTAGCATCTGGTGTCAGTTCGCGCGCGGCCGCGGATGAGCATCGACTGGCCGGTGAACAGGATGAAAAGCGGAGCGATCCGCTGGCTGCCGTGCATGAATTCGAGCAGGCGGTGCGCCTCGATCCGAGCGAGCAGAATTACTTTGAGTGGGGTTCGGAGTTGCTCCTGCATCGCGCTGTCTGGCAGGCGCTGGAGGTCTTTCAAAAGGGGGTGGAGGCGTATCCCAAGTCGGCCAGGATGCTGACCGCGCTGGGCACGGTTCTGTTTGCCGGCGCGCGATACGATGAGGCGGCCCTGCGCCTTTGCGACGCGTCCGACCTGAATCCGGCGGACACCGAGCCCTACATCTTCATGGGCAAGATAGAAATGGCGGCGCCCAATTCACTAACATGCGTCGAGCAGAAGCTGGCGCGGTTTGCCGAGCGGCAGCCCGACAGCTCGCTCGCCAATTATCTTTACGCGATGGCTATTCTGAAGCGGCAGGAGCAGTCGCCCGACGAGCAGGCGATGGCGCGGGCGGAAGCCCTGCTGACCAAGGCTGTGGCTGTCGATCACAAATGCGCGGACGCTTACCTGCAGCTTGGCATTCTCTCTTCGTCCCGGCGCAATCTCGACAAGGCCATCGGCTTTTACACCAAGGCCATCGAAGCCAACCCCGAGTTAGACGAGGCCCATTACCGGCTGGGTGTCGCTTACGACCGCATTGGCGAGCCGAAAAAGGCGAGCCTGGAATTTCAGTTGCACGACGAGATCAAGAAGCGGGAGGCGGACGAGGTGGAACGCCAGCGGCGCGAGGTTAAGCAGTTCCTGGTCGTGACGCCGGGGAAGCCGAGTTATCCGCCGGCACAATGAAGATAGAGCGCCAAGGCTGCTTGCATTCTTATAAGTAACTCTACTTCGATTTTGGATTGAATGTCGCGACGATCCCGTCGCCTTCGCGAATAGTCAATATCTGGTTTGCCTTGACCGCGAGAAATCGTTCGACCTTCTGAGTCGTCGGCCATTTGACTTCGATTGCATCCACGGTCTCGGCCTTCCCCAGGCCGAAATGAAGGCGCAGGTCGCTTTGTGACATTACGCTTGTGCCGCTGTGGACTTCATCCATTTGAACATGTTTGCCGGTAATAACTCGCACCCTCGCCCCAATGGCGGTGCGATTGCATTTGGTTCCCACCAGCTTGATCTTGATCCAGTTCTGCTTGTTTCCCCCGTCATTGCGGAGAAGCGACGGCAGATCGTTCAGATTCAAGACCAAGACATCCATATTGCCGTCGTTGTTATAGTCCCCGAATGCGGCGCCCCGGCTGGAAAAGCGCTCGCCGATACCTGGTCCCATATCCGATGAAACGTCCTTGAAGTGGCCATTGCCGAGGTTCTTGTACACCAGCCGCGGGTTCTTGAATGACTCGCCGAAGTTATATAAGTCGACCTCCGGGTATACGTGCCCATTTACCTGAACGATGTCCGGCCAGCCATCGTTGTCGTAATCGATGAAGCCGCAGCCCCACGCCACATAGCGGTTGTTGATCCCGACGCCGGATGTAAAGGATAAGTCGCTATAAGTTCCATCGCCGTTGTTGTGGTATAGGTTGACGGTGTCATCCACGAAGTTAGTCTTGTAGATGTCGAACCAGCCGTCGCAGTCATAGTCGGCTACGGCCACGCCCATTCCGGCCTGCTCGTGCCCGTTGTCGCTATAGGCGCAACCGGCCATGACCGCGACATCGGTGAACGTGCCGTCATGGTTGTTCTGGAAAAGAATGCTCGGCTCGGAATCCACCGCGACATAGATGTCCGGCCACCCGTCATTATCGAAGTCGTAAGAGACCGCGGTGATTGAGTACCGTGGGCCGGGCTTCAGAATACCCGACTTCTGCGAAACGTCGGTAAAAGTGCCGTCTCCGTTGTTGTGGTAGAGAATGTTTGTGTCGGCGGGAAGGCCGCGCGGGCCGCACATGATAGGAACGCCCTTCCACTGGCAATAGCTCATGTCGTTGGCGGTGGGAATCTTGTCCGGATCAAGCTTAATGTAATTGCATACGAATAAGTCCAGGTGGCCGTCCCGGTCATAATCGAGAAAGGTGCAGCCGGCGCCCCAACGCCCTTGTTCCCGATAAAGGCCGGCCTTTTGAGTAACATCGGTAAAGGTTCCATTCCCGTTGTTATGGAAAAGGATGTTATGCCCCCAGAAGCAGCAAAACAGGTCGTCCCAGCCATCGTTGTCGTAATCGCCAATGCAGACGCCTGTCTGCCAACCGGTGCGCCGCAGACCCGACTTCTCCGTAACATCGGTAAATGTGCCGTCGCGGTTGTTCTTGTAGAGATGAGAGGTCGGCGCGCCTCCAGCCGGCCAATGCGCATCGAGCCGATTGCCGTTGGTTAAGTAAATGTCCAGCCAGCCGTCGTTGTCGAAGTCGAAAAAGGCTAATCCACTTCCCTTGGTCTCAATGATGACCCGTTTGCGATCGACACCACCCCACACATTGGGGGTATTGAGCCCCGCTTCCTTCGCCACATCCACAAACTGGACTGGAGATTGCGCGGGATTCGCGACCGCGGCTTCAACAATGACCGAATTTCTCCATTTCCATACTGGAGTGGCAAGAGCGTCAAGCAGCGCGCCGCCGAGCACGAAAAGAGATGAATCGAGGAAGCGCCGTCGCGGAATAATCATGGGTGGCAACGATTATAGCGACAGACGCTTATCGTGGAACAGACCTGCAATGCCCGGCAGCTCTCAGATGGCCATTAGCCGATGGCCGGAAATTCGAATTCTTCATGCGCAATTGCTGCTGGACCAAAGTACGGCTTGTTCTAATCCCTCCGGTCGGCTATGCTGGATTCTCTCTATGCCACATGGATTCGACACGTACCGCGTGTTCATCTCCGCCCCCGGCGATCTGGAGCGGGATCGTCAGGCTTGTCACGATGCCATCGCCCATGCCAACGAGACCGTTGCCATGCCGGAGAGAGTGCTCCTTGTCTCCGTCGGCCTGCGGGAAAATGAGCAGATCGCCGGCAGCCGCGCCATTGTTTCCGACAACGTTCGCTGGAGTACTTACTTCATTCAGATTTTTCAGGATGACTGGGGGCCGCGCGATCTGTTCCGCAAGCTGTTTCTGCTGGCCGTCGAGTGCCGAGACGATGCGGCCATGCCCATGCGCGAAGTGGTGGTCTGCCTCAAGGCCGCGCCCAATGAAACCAACGCTGATATTCTTGCCTTTCGCAAGGAGTTGGAAGAGCGGCAGGACCTGCGCGTCTTCCGCTACGGCAACCCGGAAGATTTAAAGCTACAACTTGCGGATGTATGCAGCGGATGGGCGCGCGAATCGATCGAATCCCGAATTGCCTCGGCTAAGAATAGCTTGGAGATTGGCTCTGCATCGGGGTTAGTCGAATAGCCCTTCTTCGCCCCGCTACATAATCGCCACAGTCCGCCATTCCATGTAGTGATTCATTTCGTCCTCGCGCACAATGGTGAAACCCAGACGCTGGTGAAAGCGCAGCGAACCCGGATTGAAGCGGAAGACGCAGCATCGGATCGGCAGCCTGGCGTTTGCGGCTTCCTGTTGCAGCCGCTGAATCAGCACCGTTCCAATACCTTTTTTCTGTAGATCCGGATGGATGGCGATATCCACCAGATTGAATTCGCGATCGTCGCGCGCCACCCACATCCGTCCCACCGGCTTGCCGTCGAGCAGCACAAGGTGGCAGAAGGAGTTCGGGTACATTTGCGCGTACGCCGACATCTGAGCGCGAAACTGCATGCGGATGAGGTGTTCCTTCTGCGCGGCGGTGATCGGCGCGAACGCGAACTCCGGTCCGCGCACCGCCGAATACAAATCGTACAGATAGACCTCGTCCTGGGGCAGAACCGGGCGAACGGCTAGAGTGGACATGGCTCAATATATCTCGGGGCCGGTCTCTCAACCGGTCCCGGATGGATAAAAGCTTTCTACGACCGCGGCGGAAAAATGCCCTGAAGCCCAATAATCCAATAGAGGCCGAGGTACGGCATCAAGTTGTTGTGCGGCCCGCTGTTGCCAAACAGCGAGACCGAGGCGGGGCTTGCCGGGTTAAGCGGCGTGACGGCGGCGGAGTAGATGTTGCTGCCGCCGGGTGCATCGGCGAACGCGCCGCCGACCGGCGACGGTTGCTTGGCGCGCGCAGGTCCGTTGCCCTTGGGCGCGTGCGTATGGTTGGGAGTCTGGGCGATCTGTAGAGTCACCGTCGAGGCGCCGCCCACCTCCCCTTGGAAGTATTGGTTAAGGCCGGGGCTCGTCCCCATGCCGATGGGGACCGCGCTCTGCAAGTTGGGCAGCCCGAAGGTCGACTTCCCGTCGCCTCCGTACATGGTTCCCAGCAACGAGAAGAGCGCCGTGTTCTGTGAGAGGGGCAGAATCTGCCCAGCCGCTAACGCCCACCCGGTGGGGGCAAAATTGAATCCCACAAGGGACAATTGACCGACATATGGAGTTGCCATGCCTGCATTCTCCTGAATTCGAGGTTTTCAGTTGCGTGCTTCAAAATCCGTATCGTGTTTCCTGAGTCGGAATTCCATTCAACAATTACGCTCAACCCAAGATCTCAAGCGAGGCGGTCATCCCGAGCGAAGTCCGCCGCGGCGGAGAGTCGAAAGCCTGCCCGCCGTGGCGGGGACCTGCATTCTGGCAGCTTAATTCTTGAATGAACTTCAGACTCAGGACCCTAGTTGCGTGACGGAAAAATGCCTGTGAGCGCGATCAGCCAGTTCATCACCAGATACGGCTGGCGATTCTCATGCGCCTGGCTCGAACCGACAGTGCTGAGTGTCCCCGCGATCATAGCGCCAAGGTTCGCGGGGGCGGTATAGACGTTGGCGCCTCCGCTGGCCAGCATATTCCCGTTGGACAAGGTTGAATTTGCACCCCCAACAACGTTCAGTGCGTGGTTGTGCTGAGGCACTTCGGCTGCGATCAGGGTGTGGGTTTCTTCCCCGCCAATCTGCCCCCATGCTGTAGTGTTGCCGCCGTTGCTGCCCACTCCCACGGGAGTGCGGCCCTGCAGGTTCGGAAGGGCGAAGGTCTGAACCCCGTTGCCGCCAAAGGTCGTTCCTAGGAGCGCAAACAGAGCCTGATTCGCATTGATCTGGAGGATTTGTCCATTGCACTGCGCATAGCCCTTCGGTACTATATTCCAAGATCCGAGCAGGAGCTGCGCGACATAAGGTTGTGACATTTTTTTCTCCTGTTTCTTGAGCTCTGAACAAGCGCCGCTCAGTTCGGGCTGGGGTAGACGCCGAAAAGTGAAATGATCCAATTCAGCACCTGGTACGGCTGCACGTTGTTGTGGGGCCCGCTGCTGCCGCTATAGCCGATCATGGCCCCGTTCATGGCGGTGATCGGCGCGTCCGGCGTGTAAGCCGAAATTCCGCCCACGGTGTTGTTGCTTTGGCTGTTGCTGCTGCCTGAATTTGAAGTGCCCATTATGGAGTGCGAGTGAGACGGATATTGGGCAAGTTGGACAGTGACCGTTTCCACTCCGCCCGGTTGACCCAGAACGTAAGTTCCGCCGCCTTGAAGCGTCCCCTGATGGATGGGAATGCGGCCCTGCAGGTTGGGGAGACCGAACGTGCTTTGACCGTCCCCGCCGTACGTGGTGCCGATCAGATTGTAAAGCACTCCGTATTGGGAAATGGACAACAGTTGGCCGTTACAAAATGCCCAGCCATCGGGAGCGAAGTTGAACCCGACCAGCCGGACTTCTCCGACGTATGGATCGCTCATCCATGCACCTCCGTGAGTTTTGCGTAAGCTGCTGACGCGTGCAAGCAGCGTAGCATTCGTCCGCCGCGATTTGTCAAGAATTATTTGTAAATTTTTTTCTTCAACATCAAGTTAAATCTTCTTCTTGTGCCGCGAGATAAGAAGAAGTAGTTGACATCGGGACTCCCGCCATACTAACGTCAAGAGCACTGCCAATCGACGTTTCGCGGCCACCTAGATCGTTCTTCCCCAGGAACCGGCCCGCGAGGCGAAGTCAACCATAATTTTCTTTTTTCCGCGACGGCGAAAAGACTAGAGCCTGTTTCAAAAATCCGCTCGTCGCGGCGAGTAACAGGGCATGACGGGGATACCGGGGAACCCTATGTGGGTCACGTGCCGATACAGGGCAAGAAAACCGCGGGCTTTCCTCGCCGCGGCGAGCGGAAAGACCCCGCTGGGCAAGGGCTTTGTAACAGGGCATGATCCGCCGCGGCGGATCGTGCCGATACGCGGGCAAGAAAATCGCGGGCTTTAGCCCCTGAGGGAATGCGTCTCGCCGCACCGGGACGGTTATGAAACGCTCGCTCGTGTCACTCGATCCGCGATCTAACGCCAGTTCACGATTGGCCAACCATGTAAGCCTGCCACCTTGCTGTTTTCCGCTTCCCTTGCTCGGGGGCGCAGTGACTCAGGTAACTCACCCTATCTACCCGGCTGGACGCCAAAGAGGTTACCGCTGTACTTCAAAAGAACAAAGTGCCCTCTTGTCAACCGGATGCAGGTAGGGTAAACAACATTCACAGGTTAACCGCCGGTGGAGTTTTGCGCTTCGTTTTTTCGACAGGGGCAATCTACCGGGCATCATGCGTTTGCCGGCTGTGAACCGAAACATCTTTTTGAACGTAGAGCTTCCCGCTCTTTCCCAAGCGCTTGCCATCAACCGCTGCGCCGCGAGGTCACTGTCATGTTGTCTGCTGCCCGTTCTGTGTTGCCGCTTCGGCTCGTCCACGCGAAAGTCAGCCTGTTTGTCGTTGCCCTTGCCGCTCTGCTGCTGCCCGCATTCGCGTGGTCCCAGGCGGCCACCGGGGGCGGCATTTCGATCGCCAACGGCACATACAGCTCGACAAACGGGATAAGCCCGATCGCAACCTCGACAGCAACGGTAAGCGGCGCAACCGGGCCGGTGGCAACCGTCGCGGTAGAGCTCGACGGCGTGACT
>CAZSVJ010000005.1:0-572 GCA_964610185.1 uncultured Occallatibacter sp.
ATGCGCACGGAATCGAGTTCCCCGATTTTCCGGGGTGCTTTTCCGCCGCGGATGACTGGCAGGAGATTAACCGGATGGCGCAGGAGGCCGTGGAATGCCACATGGCGGGTGAGAAGCTTCCCATTCCTCCGCCTACAGCTCTCGAAAAACTGGCCGACGACCCGCGCTACGAGGGCGGCGTATGGATGCTGGTCGACCTCGATTTAATGCGCATCGATCCGGCCCCGAAGCGCGTCAATATTTCCCTGCCCGGCTCATTGCTCTCGCAGATCGACGACTACGCTCAAGCTCGCCATCTGAGCCGGTCCGGATTCCTGGCCAAAGCCGCGCAAGAGGCCATGAGCGGCGAGTAAGGCGGGCGCAGAAGATGACAGATAAGAATATTTTCCTAACCGCTGAGTGGCTCAACTTGGCGATGCTTAACTACGCGGTTGATCCCTCGCTGCTAGAGCGGTTCGTTCCGGCCGGAACGGAGCTCGATGAATTCGAGGGGAAGACTTACCTTAGCCTGATTGGCTTTGAATTCAACCGCACCCGCATGTTCGGACTGGCGGTACCTTTTCATCAGGCAT
>CAZSVJ010000005.1:582-37199 GCA_964610185.1 uncultured Occallatibacter sp.
GACGTGCAGACAAGCGGGGCGTGGTGTTCATTCGCGAGCTTGTCCCCAAATATGCCGTCGCAGCAATCGCACGAATTGCATTCAGAGAAAATTACCTGAGCGTGCCTATGTCGCATCGAGTGGAGACGCGTGCCGATGGGGACGTTGGGAAAGCTGAATTCGCATGGGGATCGGGACCGGATCGATGCTCAATTCAGATTGAAACCGAGGGATCTGGTTTTCTTCCACCCGAGGGCTCGCTCAGCCAGTTCATCACAGAACATTATTGGGGCTACGCAGCACAGCCGGATGGAGACTGTCTCGAATACGAAGTTCAGCATCCGCGATGGAATGTCTGGAGAGCGAAGCGTGCTGAATATGCTGGCAACGGTGCTAGGTTCTATGGAGCCGAATTCGCGCGAGCTCTGATGAACGAGCCTGACTCCGCGTTTCTGGCCAAAGGATCTCCCGTGACGGTATTCAAAGGGACGCGAGTCAGTTGAAGCGGATGCCGGTCGCCTTAATTTAGCGATCGGCGATTACCTCTTTTTCGTTTGTCTTCCGCCCCTCTCTTGACTTCCACTAAATGGTATATACAATAAAGCGCTGGAATCACCTACGATCCTGCAAAGAATGAGCGCAACATGAAAGAGCGCGGGCTTTCATTCGAGCGGGCGGCGGACTTCGACTTCGAGAACGCCTTGATTGCAGATTATTCCCGTCACGGCGAAATGCGGCGCATTGCCGTGGGATATCTGGATAAGCGGCTGCATTTGCTTTGCTATATCCCCAAACCGGACGGAATTCGCGTGATCAGTTTCCGCAAGACGAATAAGAGGGAGGCGAAGCTCTATGGCAAACCGCAAACCATTGCCTGAACCATTGATTGACGAAGATGGAGAAGTTAGAGAGATAACAGCCGAGGATGTTGCCCTCTTTAAGCCGTTTTCCGCGCTGCCCGCAGCGGAGCAGAAGGTACTCAAGAGCCTGCGCAGACGAGGGCCCCAGAGGACTCCGCGAAAGGTTCCCATCTCGATTCGGCTTTCGCCCGATGTGGCAGAAGGACTGCGCGCAACCGGCAATGGCTGGCAGCGCCGCGCGGACGAGGCACTTCGGTCTTGGCTTAATGAGAAGGGAAAAGGTCAGTCCGCCCGCCAGTTGTCTAACCGCTGAGCGTAGATCTTGTTTGCAAACTAGCTCTTATCGCGCCTTCCTCTTCGCCGTCTTCGCCCCTTTCGGCTTCTCGCCTTCCAGATGGCCCACGGGAATCGGACCCATGTCCGGGCCGGTGCGCTTGACCTGGGTGTCGTTCATCAGGTAGGTAATGGTGCGCAAAGAGGTAGGGTGGGCGATGCCGGCGGCGGGATCGAGGTTGAGATTCGGGCTGTTGGCGATCCGAAAGCTGAAGGTGGGAAAAGTGCTGCCGTTGGGGCCGGGCTGGGTCCCTATTTTCACGGGCAGAAAGCCCTGGATGGGATGCAGCCGGAAGGCAGTCTCATAGCGATGTTTCTTGATGCTCCATGTAAAGACGCGCACCTGATCGAAGTCGAAGGGCAGGCCGGAACTGGGCGGGCTGAGCACGGTTACATACTCGGGAACCTGATGGTCGGCGGTGGTTGCTTCGGGGTCGGTGACCTTGGTTAGAACATAAGCGCCGATCATGCGCTGGCCTTCGGAATACTGGCCAACCTCATCGGGTATATCCACATCCATTCGGCCGGCGAGCACCCAGCCGGCGCGGCCGTCTTTGTCGCGGACCAGCCACCAGTCTTCCATTACAACCGGAGGAGTCACAACAGGGGACGTCGCCACCGGGGGCATAGCGGGTGAAGGAGTTTTCTGCGAGCTCTTGATCGGCGCAGTGGAGGGGCTCTTTGCGGACGGAGCGGCGTTCAAGCTTGCTTTTGGCTCGGCGGGTTTCGCTTGCGGCGCGAAGACCGGGGCGGCTGATTTGGGAACCGAAGCGCGTTCGATGAGCTGGACTTTGGAGTTGCCTCCCAATAGATAAAAATGCTCCGTTTCGCGGCCTGGCATGATGTGCAGATACAAGTCGTCGCGAAGGATTGCGGTGGCAATGACTGGGTCCTGTTTGTGCCGGCCGGCAAGCTGGGCGAAGGCGTCATAGGTCTTGCTGTCGATGACGGCGCGGTCCTCAATCCAGCCTATTTCGTTTTTCTGGGTCCTCACCTTGATGAAGCGGCGGCCGTGCTCCAGAACCGTGAGCTGCTGCCCGTTGACCACCTCGGCCACGCGGTTCGAAACTGCGGCGACGCGGTCATGCAGGTACATCTGGCGGGCGGAGACATAGACAGTCTCCTGCCGCAGTTGGTGAAATCGGGTGCACCCGCATGCGCCGGCAAGGAATAAGAGGACGCTCCACAAAGCAATTGAGGCTCCGAAGCGCCTTGGGGAAGAGACGAAAAGGATTTGAAATGGCGTGAGCACAGCCTGTGGCGGTCTTCTTGAGGATAGCAGAAACAGTTGTCAGTGATCAGTTGTCAGTGGTCAGTAGCAAATGCCCGGACCCCCAGGCCGATTCAATTCTCTGCTCTTTCTGACAACTGACGACTGATCACTGACAACTGTCTTCACTTGGGCGCGGCAACGATGGCGATGGGACCGTTCCCGCCGGTGCCGGTCCCCGAAGCGTCAAGTTGGCCGGCTGCGGTTTTGTCGAAAGTGTAGGCGTCGAACGTAGTCCCGGAGTTGCTTACCGCCAGCACGTAAGCGTCAGTGTTGTCCTCTGCCAGGCCGTATGGCTCAGTTCCCGTATTGACAGCCGTGCCAACGGCCGTTAGCGCGGAGGTGGTCACCGAATAGCCAGAGATTGTCCCGGCCGCTCCGGACTCCCAGCTAGCCGCATACACATATTTGCCGTCCGGTGTCGGCAAAATGGCGTGGGGCCCGGTTCCGGCGGGCGCATACGGACTCGAATAACCGAGCTCGGTTAGAGAGTTCCCATTGACGGTAAAGACGCGCAATGCGCCAGAGTTGGAGTTGGAATTGAAGGCTGCGGTCTCGCCGACATACAGCAGCCGGCTCAGGGGGTCGAAGGCCACCGAGATCGCGGCACCCGCGGAAGTGTTGTATGGCTTGAGCGTAATCGGGCCGGTTCCAAGCGGGCCGCCGCTTGCGGGACTAGCCATGAAAGAGAACACCTGAGTGCCTGTCGGCGAGCTCTCTGCCACAGCCACAAGCGCCCCGTTAGGACAGATAGCGATCCCGCCCGACGCGACCGAGGTACTGGATAGCGGGGCCGATTGCACCGCGCGGCTTGTGTCTTCTGTACCTGATGAAGTGATTGGATACGCATTGAGCTGGCCCGTATCCGAGGCATCCAGCAGCCACTTGCCCGACGGGTCCACCTGGATCGCACCGGCCAACAAGTCTCCAAAGACCTCGCTCCCTTGCGTCAGCGCTCCGGTGCTGGTGTTGATTGTGTAAAGGGTGATGCCATTGAGCGAAGCCACATAGAGGAAGTTTCCGCTCGGGCTGATTGCCATGGCGGAAGCGCCGGTCAAGGAGTAGGAACTGCCTGAGATGGGCGTCAGTGTGCCGGAGCTGATGGAATAGCCGGCAATGGAAGTTGGGCTTAGAACGTAGAAGTTGCCGCTGGCGCCGGCCGTGCTGGTGCAACCGCTTGAGGAAACTCCCACGGCCACGCAAACGGTGGCCGTTTCCGCAAGACTGCCCGAATCGCCGTTCACCGTAATATCGTAGATTCCTGAGGTCGTCGTGCTGGAAATGGAGGCCGTCAGCGCCGCCGTTTGCGCCGTTCCGGCGCTGAGCGCGACCGAAGTAGGATAAAGGCTGCATGTTGGAGGATTGGAAGCGCCCGCCGGCGAGGTCGTAACCGTACAACTCAGCGAAACCGTCCCCGTAAACGAACTCCCCGGCGTCACGGTGATGGTCGAGGAGCCGTTGGCGGCGCCGGTGCCAATGGTGATGGCGGCGCTGTTGGTAAGGGTGAAGCTGTTTGCGCTGCTGGCGCTTGGCGCCTGCCAGAAATCTCCGCAACCAACCATCAGGGGCGCTGCCGCAAGCAATAGCCTTGCCCACCTTCCGATTCTCATTGCCGCTCCTTCATTCCTCGCCGAACTGAACCCGCCACTCTGCCTGAGCAAGCCCATTTGTTGAGCAAATCCATTCAGGCTCAAGGGTATCGCCTTCCAGTGCGGGCTGTCTCGCGTGGCCGTCACACACAGTCGTACGGCCCATCGGGTTCTGCATTGGTTGACGCAATCCGGCGGGAATTCGCTCACCCTGTCGCGCACCGGTGCGCGTGCCGGACGAGCCTTGTTTTTGAAAGGCAGCTCGCTTCAGTTGGGCCGTCCGCCGGGAGTGGAGCGGCGGCGGAAGCGCTCGTCGACAGGCTGCCGGCCCTGAAAGCCCGTATCGACCGTGTGCCAATGCTCAATCGCGGCCTCGCCCAGGCGCCAGCACAGCAGCACAACCTGGTCGTCGATGCGGCAGGGAAAGTCGAGCAGGCCGGAGCCGAGGTCTTTGACCTGCACTCCAATGGAATCGATCTCGGTGATGCTCTCGCGGACGCGCTGTAGGTGACCCTCGATTTCGCCGCGTTTTTTGGCCACACTGTTCGTGTCTACCCTCATGCCCCCGGAAAGATAGATGCGCCGGGCAAGATCGTTGAGACCGGCCTCAACCTCCTCCGCCGACTGCTTGCTCTCGATCGCGCGCTTGAGCAGCGATTCGACCACCGGGAGCAGGGATTGCGCTTCTTCGAGCGTGAAGGTCTTCATAAGATTGCCTGCTGATAGGATACGACGAAATAGTGGTTAGTGGTTAGTGGCTAGTGGTTAGCGAGGATAACCCCAAAACGGGCTGAGCCTGTCGGGTCTTGCTGTTTCCGGTCCTCGTCTTAGTTGTCTCGCGAGGGAGTTTGCGTTTGGTTGGGTTCTGCAAACTGATCACTAACCACTATCCACTAATCGCTGCTCTACTGCGTTTCCAGCATTCGGTCCAGCGCCACCCTGGCCCAGTGCTTCACGCTCTTGCGGACTCGGATGCGGTTGACTACGCGGCCTTCGACCAGATTCTCAAGCGCCCAGGCAAGGTGTTGCGGGCTGATGCGGTACATGGTTGTGCAGAGGCAGCCGGTGTCGTCGAGCGTGATGACGCGCTTGCCCTGCTCAGCGAAGCGGCGCGCCATGCGATTGACCAAATGAATCTCGGTGCCGACGGCAAACATCGATCCGGGCGCGGCCTGCTCGACAATCTTGATCAGTTGCTCGGTGGAACCCAGCGCGTCAGCTTTCTGGCAGACCTCCCAGCGGCATTCGGGATGAACGATCACCTGTATTCCGGGATACTTGGCGCGCGCCTGATCGACGTGCCCCGGCAAAAAGCGCTGATGCACTGCGCAATGGCCTTTCCACAAGAGGATGCGGCTAGCTGTCAGGTTCTCCTTTGTCTGGCCGCCGTGGCCTTGACCAATTTGAATCGCCCACGGATCCCACACGGCCATTTCACCCAGGGGGATGCCCATCGCATAGCCGGTATTGCGGCCGAGGTGCTGGTCGGGCAGGAAGAGAATCCTTTTGTTACGCGCGAACGCCCACTCAAAGGCAGCGCGGGCATTGGATGAAGTGCAGACTAACCCTCCGCGTTCGCCGCAGAAGGCCTTGATGGCGGCGGTGGAGTTCATGTAGGTGAGGGGGATGGTGTCGGCGGCGAGGCCCAGGCGTTCGAGCGCCTCCCAGCAAGCCTCAACTTGCGAAATCTCCGCCATATCGGCCATGGAGCAGCCGGCGTTCAAGTCGGGCAGAATCACTTGCTGGCCGTCGCGGCCCAGGACGTCGGCGCTCTCGGCCATGAAGTGCACGCCGCAGAAGACAATGAACTTCGCGTCGGTATCGGCGGCAATGCGGGAAAGCTTGTAGCTGTCGCCGGTAAAGTCGGCGAAGCGGATCACTTCATCGCGCTGATAGTGATGGCCAAGCAGGATGGTTGTGGCGCCAAGAGTGGCGCGGGCTTCTGCAATCCGCGCATCCATGGAGTGGTCGGGAAGCGCGAGGTAGTTTTCAAGGCTGCAACTGTCCGCCTCGGCAAACGGGGTCGTGTGCTCAAGAACAAGGTTCACTTGATTCCGCCTTCAGTCCAAATCGCCTTCCAATTCCTGGCGGGCGCCGGACGGGGATGTTGAAAGCAAACATGGCCGCAGCGGATGCGCTGACATTCCTGAACTCATCGGCGCTGTTGCCGAACCCTTCAGGCGTCCCCATCCGCGGGGTTGTTGCAGCCCTTTCACAATTGGATGCGGTTTGAAGCCGGCGGGTTCCACGGAACCAAGCCCGGCATAAATCGCGCCACTGCTTCATATTGTAAAACAGGCGTTACAGTCGGCCTGTAAGATACGAAAAATCAGATCGATTCGACTGAGGATCAGCACCGGAGACGCACCTCCGAGCCGCCGAAATGAATACGAAACGGAGGATCGGGGTTTCCGGCCAAATAATATGCTTGATCCGCACCGAGAATGCGCCTAGAATGAGTGAATAGATCCCGTCCCGCAGGTAAGTCTGCGAGACGGGGTAGGTACTACCGGGTTTAGCGGAAGTCGCGCCACAGCTTTATCAGCTTGGCGACGAATTCCACCACAACCCACAAGGTTCCGGTCCAGGCTCTTACCTGGGCGGGCCAACGGATACGCGATGGTGTCATCGTTTCTCCTTTGAATTCACGAATCGCCGGTGTTTCAGCACCGGCGATTCGTGTTTTGGCAGCGCTGAGTTGCTGCTATGCGCTAGAGCCTACGGCGCTCGGTGCGGCAGGTCAACAACTTGCGACAACACTAAAGGCTATCGCTGGTGAAGCTCGCTTCGATAACGCGCGGTTTGTGAGCGCCTTGTGCGGGCAGGTATCATTGCTCTCGATGGGAACTCCGCCGCCAATTCAGATTGCTACCCTCGGCATGTGGGACACGCTAATCCTGATGGTGATTGCTTTGGTGGTCTTTGGGCCGCGAAAGCTGCCACAGATCGGCCGCCAAATCGGCAAGCTCATGTACGAGTTCCGCAAAGCCTCAAACGACTTCAAATTCCAGATGGAAGAGGAGTTGCGCAGCGCCGAGGAAGCCGACCGCCGCAAGCAGGAAGAGGAACGTTTGCGGGTGTTGGCGCTAACCGCACCGGCTCAGCCCGCGGCGGTCATTGAGGCTGCCACGCCTTCAGCAGCTTCCGTGATGGAAGGCGCCTATCCCGAACAGACCCAATATCCCTCGCTGGCCGCGGTCGAAGACCAGACCGCGGCTTCTTCCGAAGAACCCTATCCCCGCATCCAGCCGCCTTCAATCGGTGAGCAGGTTCCGGCTGCGAAACCAACCGGCCGGGCGGCGCAAGTGCGAGCCGCCGATGAAGGGGGCGATGAGGTCGGCGAGCTGGTCAGCGACGACACAAGTCACGATCCGGTAGCCGAAGCGGCGCTGCTCCCCGGCGCGGACGAACTCCGGGCAAATGATATGGGCTTGGACTCCAGCGAAGACACTCAACAGGCGGCACATCATGGTTGATCCCGAGGATGCAATCGGCAGGGCGCGTGCAGCCGTGACCGAGCGCGCGGAGCTGCCGGGCATGAGCCTGATGGAGCACCTGGACGAATTGCGCAAGCGCATCGTTCGTTCGGCCATCTTTCTCGCCGTGGGCTTTTTTGTGTGCTGGTTTATTCGCAACCAGCTTGTCAATTTCATCCAGGCGCCGCTGACGAAAATTGGCAAAACGCTGGTCTTCACCCATCCCATGGACCCGCTCAACCTTCAGCTACAAGTTGCGCTGGTTGGTGGAGCGATTCTGGCCTCGCCCTTCATCTTGTTTCAGGTCTGGCTGTTCATTGCGCCGGGGCTGTATCAGAAGGAGCGGCGATTCGTGGTTCCATTCATGCTGGCCACGGTGGCGTTGTTTTTGGGCGGCGCGGCGTTCGGCTACTACTATGTGCTGCCCGGCGCACTGAGGATCCTGATTGTCGATTTCGGCAAGAATTTTACCTCCATGGTCACCATCGAGGAGTACAGCAGCTTCTTTCTCTCGATCATTTTGGGCCTGGGAATCAGCTTTGAGATGCCGATCCTGATCTTCTTTTTGGCCCTATTCGGCATCGTCAGCCCAAAGTTTCTCTGGAAAAACATGCGCTACGCGATTCTGGTGGTCTTCCTGGTGGCGGCTTGCATCTGCCCCAGCCCCGATCCGTGGACGATGTGCATTTACGCCGTGCCCATGCTGGCGCTTTATACGATTGGCATCGGCGTGGCGTGGTGGGTGCATCCTTCGCGGCGAAAAGCCAAAGAGGCCAAGGCGGCGGCACAATGATTTTCTCTTCGTGGTGGAAGCAAGTTGCGGCAAAACATGCGGCAGAAGGAGACGCTTTCAAAGCGGCGCTCCTGTTTCGGAGTTTCATGCGACCGAAATCGAGCCCTTTCAAAGCATCGGGAGGCTGGGCTCAGCGGCGCTTCCTTCCAGCCTGTGCCGCCGGGCTGCTTCTCATCGCTTCTGTGCAGGCTTTCGCGCAGCAGCATTTCAACGGCGCCAAGGCTCTCGACTACGCGCGCCAATTTGTAGCCATCGGACCGCGCTGGCCCACCAGCCCAGGCCACGCCCAGGCTGAGGCATTTCTGCGCAACCAGTTCAAGCACGACCAGCTTGAAGAGGACGCCTTCACCGCCAACACGCCCATCGGCCCGGTGGCCATGCGCAACTTCATCGTGCGCTTCCCCGGCAAGAAGGACGGTGTGATCGTGCTGGCCTCGCACTATGAGACCAACTACTGGCTACGCAACATCAACTTTGTGGGCGCCAACGACGGCGGCTCGACGACTGGGCTGCTGCTGGCCATTGCCGACCAGTTGCGCGCGGATATAGCGCACGACAAGGCCGGCAAAGACAAGACTGGAAAACTCGACGGCTACTCCGTGTGGCTGGTCTTCTTCGACGGCGAAGAGGCCATTCAGAGCTGGTCCGCTTCCGACTCGACCTACGGCAGCCGGCACCTCGCCGCCAAGTGGGGACGCGACGGAACCCTGGGCCGCATCAAGGCATTCATCCTGGCCGACATGATTGGCGACAAGAGCCTCGACATTCAGCGCGAAACTCGCTCCTCGGACTGGCTGGTCTCCCTGATGACGCAGGCTGCGAAGAAATTTGGCTACGATCGTTTCTTCTTTCAGACCGAGAGCCCCGTGGAGGACGACCACCTGCCGTTTGTCGATCGGGGCGTGCCGTCGATTGATGTAATCGATCTCGACTACGGCCCCAACAACAGCTACCACCACACCGCCCAGGACACGATGGATAAGATCAGCGCGCGCAGCCTCACTATTGATGGCGACGTGTTTCTGGAAACGATTCGGTTGATCAATATGCGGTGAGAAGGCGGCTTTCAGCCTCTAGCTTCTAGCTTTTCGTCGGCGTGGAAAGAGTGTGGCTAAGAGCTAGCGGCTAGAAGCTAGAAGCTGCTTTCCTATAGCATTCAGAAATGATTGCGGGCGCATCGTGGGTTTGGTGGGTGGGGTTTCATGCGGTGGTGGCGCTGCTGCTGCTGGCCGATTCGCTGCTGCCGGGGCACAGCCGTGAGACCAAGCATCCGCAGACGTTTGCGTGGCTGGGAACGCTAGCATTCGTGCTGGCGGCGGCCAGCTTTGCCGCGTGGATCGCCGTGACTCAGGGTCGCCAGCCGGCGCTTGAATGGATCGGCGGATACGCCATCGAAACGTCGCTCAGCGTGGACAATCTGTTCGTCTTTCTGGTCATCTTCCAGGGATTCCAGATCAGCCAGCGACGCCAACACAACGCATTGCTGTGGGGCGTATTGGGAGCGGTGATTCTGCGCGCGCTTTTCATCCTCGCGGGCATCGCGTTGATCAAGCGGTTCGACTGGATCACCTGGATCTTCGGACTGTTCCTGCTCTATGTGGCCTGGCGACTGGTGCGCGGAGGCTCCGCAAAGGCAGCCATTCCAGAATGGATTCGCAAGCTGCAACCCGCCAAGGGCTCACTGCTGCCGGTGATTCTGGCCGTTGAGGTCACCGACATACTTTTCGCAGTGGATTCCATTCCCGCGGTGTTGGCGATCTCCCACAATCCCTTCGTGGTGTACACGTCGAACATTGCGGCTGTGCTTGGGCTGCGCTCGTTGTATTTTGCGCTGGCCGCTCTGCTCGACCGCTTCCGTTATCTGCACTACGGGCTGGGCGCGATGCTGGCTTTTGTTGCGCTGAAGATGCTGGCTGCCCGCTGGATCGATATCCCAATCACATACTCGCTGGCCACCATGGGCGCAATCCTGACGGTGTGCGCCGTGGTTTCGTGGATGGCGGGAAGCAGGGAACAGGGATCTGGGAACAGGGATCAGGCTTCAGGGCGATCGCGTGAAGATTTAGAATCTCAATGAGCATCCGCTTTGAAAGGGCACGGCTTCAGCCGTGCCGGCTTTGAGGCCATTCTTGTGCCGGCTTTAGCCGCCGACGGATGTAGTGGACGACTCAAGACCATCCCGCAGGGGCTGAAGCCCAGGAATTTCTCGGGCCATAATGTGGCACGGCTGAAGCCGTGCCCTTTCAAAACAATGACTCTCTGGATTTTTACGTTCATGCGATTGCCCCGGATTAGGCTTCGCGCAATTGAATGCCTACCACGTTTCGAAAACGATCTGGCCGTCGCTCTTGAGGACGGAATGCTTGCGGAAATGCTCGTCGTCGCGCTGGGGATAATCGTTGCGGAAATGCGCGCCGCGGCTTTCTGTACGGTGAAGGGCCGAGTTGAGAATGGCGTGGGCTACGCGGGTAAGAGCCTGCGCTTCGCTAAGGCGGCGGCTACCTTTGCCTGTGTTTGCAAGCTCGGCCAAACCGGATGAAATCTCGACGTGCGCTGAAAGGCCATCGCGCAACGTGGATTCATCCCGGAGCAAACCGGCGTAGGCCCACATCGCTTTTTGCAGGCGGGCAATCTGCTCTTCGACAAACTCTGCCTCGCCGCTCGATAGGGGAATACTGACCGCTGACGAAGCTTCTGAAGGCGCGAACTGCAAATCGTCGGCCAGCATGGACTGCGCGGCCCGCGCGCCAAAGACCAAACCTTCCAGCAACGAATTCGAAGCCAGGCGATTGGCCCCGTGAACACCGGTGCAGGCCGCTTCGCCCGCTGCGTAGAGGCCCGGCAGATTTGTGCGTCCGGCCAGGTCCGTCTTGATTCCGCCCATCAGGTAATGTGCCGCGGGGCGAACGGGAATCAGGTCGCGAGCAAGGTCCAATCCGTATTGCGCGAGAAAGGCGCTGACGCGGGGGAAGCGCTTGTGCAGATCAATGCCTGTTACGTGGCGAATATCCAGGTGAACAAGCCGAACTTCGCCGCGCCGGTCGCCGATTCCTTCGCGGGCAATGGCGCGGGCTACAACATCGCGTGGAGCGAGTTCGAGCAGAGGATGATAGCGCTCCATGAAGCGCTCGCCCTTGTCGTTGCGCACGTACGCGCCCTCGCCGCGCAGAGCCTCTGAAATCAGAAACCGCGGCACGCCAGGGAGCGAGAATGCGGTGGGATGGAACTGGTAGAACTCCATGTCAGCCAGCTCGGCCCCGGCGCTGGCGGCAAGAGCAATGCCGTCGCCGGTGGCTACGGCGGGGTTGGTCGTATCCGAGTAAACCTGGCCCGCGCCGCCGGCTGCGATAAGAACAGAGCGGGTGCTGATTCGACGAGTTCTCGGATCGGAATCGACAGCACCAAGATTGGCTTCTGCTAGGTCGGCTGCGATCACTCGGCCGTCGGCAACGACCAAGCCTGTGACCATGGTCCACTCAGCGAAATGAACCCGCTTGTGGGCGCGCGCAAAGGCAACCAGAGAGCGGCTGATTTCGGCTCCCGTTGCGTCGCCGTTGGCATGGAGAATGCGGGCGAGCGAGTGTGCGCCTTCCCTGGTTCGCAGCAGCTCGCCTTCCTCCGTGTCGAATTTCGCGCCCCACTCGATCAACTCCGCCACGCGGATCGGCCCCTCGGCCACCAGCGCCTCGGCGGCGGGGCGATAAACGATTCCGTCGCCGGCATCGATTGTGTCTTCAAGGTGCAGAGCGACGTCCCGGTCGCCTTCCATGGCGACGGCGATTCCGCCCTGCGCGTAGTGGGTGTTCGACTCCGAGAGCGACTCCTTGGTGACCACCAGGACGTCGCCGCGGCGGGCCAGTTCAATGGCTGCGCGCAGGCCGGCAACACCCGCGCCCATCACAAGAAAATCCACCCGAGACAGCATTGCCATAACCTTTGAGGCTAACACTGCGTAAACAGGATTTGTTTTTCTGTTCCCTGGTCCCTGTTCCCTGATCCCTGCTTTATCCGATACTGTTTGCGGAGGCTCGCTCGATGGACAACCCCACCATAGCTCGACTTCTTTCGGAAACAGCCGACTTGCTGGAAATAGACGGCGGGGACAGCTTCCGCATCCGCAGCTATCGCCGCGCCGCCGAGGCTGCGGAGCAGACCACTGTAGATCTGATGGCCGCGGCGCCTGAAACCGCGCGCCTGCTGGAGATTCCCGGCATAGGCAAAGGCATGGCCGCGAATCTTCAAGCCATCGCCGCAACCGGCACACTGCCTCTGCGCGACGAGTTGCTGGCTAAATACGGCGCGGGGCTTCTCGAACTCTTGAAGCTGCCCGGCATGGGCCCGAAAACCGTGGCGCTGCTGTGGGACGCAGCCAAGATCGCAAGCATCGACCAGCTCGCCGAGGCCATCGATGCGGGCCGCCTGGCCGGCCTGCCGCGCATGGGCGAGAAGCAAATCGAAAAGCTGCGCAAAGGAATTGAAGACTATCGGCGCAGCGCCGGACGCTACCGCATCGACGTGGCCGAGGAAGCGGCCCAACGTCTTTCGGCCTACCTGCTGGCCTTCCCCGGCATTGAGAAGGTGACGCCCGCGGGCTCACTTCGGCGCGGCCGCGAAACCGCCGGCGACCTCGATCTTCTGGTCACCGGCCCCGCCTGCGCGCCCGAGCATACCGCTGCCGCAGTCGAGCACGTCGCCGCCTACCCCGGCACTCACGACATCATCGCCAAAGGCGAAAACAAGGTGAGCTTCCATCTGGCCAACGGCCTACAAGTGGATGTGCGCCTGCTGCCCTCGGGTTCCTACGGCGCCGCGCTGCAATACTTCACCGGCTCGAAGGCGCACAATGTGTCGCTCCGGCAGCGCGCTCTCAAAATGGGCTACACGCTCAGCGAGTGGGCCCTCGCGCGGTTGGACGATGAATCGACGGTTGCCGCCGCGACAGAAGAAGATATCTACGCAGCCCTGGGCATGGACTGGATGCCTCCCGAGCTGCGCGAGAACCTGGGCGAGATTGAAGCCGCTGCGCGCCACGCGCTGCCCCGGCTGATTGAGAAAGCCGACATTCGCGGCGATGTGCACATGCACACTAACGCCACCGACGGCCACAACACTATCCGCGAAATGGCCGAGGCCGCGCTGGCATGCGGATACGAGTACATCGCCATCACCGACCACTCCAAGAACCTGGCCATGACCAACGGCCTGGACGAGAAGCGCGCGCTCGAACACATTCAACGCATCCGCGAAGTCGACCGGCAGATGGACGGGAGGATCCGCGTCTTTACCGGCATTGAGGTCGACATTCTGGGCGACGGGGCGCTCGATCTGGACGACGAAGTCCTCTCGCAGATGGAGGTGGTGATCGCCAGCGTTCACACAAGGTTCGAGCAAAGCCGCGAAGAGATGACCGCCCGTGTGCTGCGGGCCATCGAGAATCCCTACGTGCGCATTCTGGGCCATCCCACGGGCCGCCTGTTGCTACGCCGCGAGCCCTTTGCGATGGACATGGGAACCGTGTTGCGGCGTGCCTCTGAGCTGGGCGTTGCCGTGGAACACAACGCCGCGCCCGAGCGCCTCGACCTGAACGACCGCGACCTGCGCCTGGCCAAGGAACTCGGCTGCAAAATCGTCATCAACTCCGACTCGCACGATGCCCGCAACCTGGGCAAAATGGATTACGGCCTGCGCCAACTGCGCCGCGCCTGGCTCGGGCCTGAAGATGTGCTGAACACGCTGGCAGCGGGGGAGTTTCTGGCGGCGCTCAGGCCCCGGCCGTAGGAACAACGTCCGCAATTCCCGGCGATGGGGTTACGATAAGAATAAATGGTGGGGTTCCATCCGGAGGAAACGGAATGACGACGGTTCAGATCAATTTGCCCGATCAACTCGCGCGGGAGGCGCAGCGAGCGGGACTTCTTTCATCTGAGTTGCTGGAGAAATGGCTCCGCGAACAGCTCAAGGCGCAACGTGCAGGTCAGTTGTTTTCCGCCATGGACCGCATGAGTGCTGTGAATGACCCGGCAATCCTGTCCCCGGAAGATGTAGCCGAAGAGATCGCTGCCATGCGCGCCGAAAGACGCGCACGAAATAGCGGCTGATGCGATTCGTGTTGGACACAAATGTCGTTGCGTCCGCCCTGTTGTGGCAAGGTCCGCCAAGTCATCTGTTGAGGCTTGCTGGGACTGACGATGTTTTGCTTTTTTCCAGTTTGCCGCTACTTGCAGAGCTGTTCGACATTCTTTCACGTCCAAAGTTTGAGAAGAAAATTGCTGCTTCGTTGCTCTCCGTTGATCAGCTTGTTGACCTCTACGCAGAGTTGGTTATCCTGGTTCGCCCCGTGCGCGTGCCGCGCCTTGCGCCCGACCCCGATGACGACGTCGTCATCGGCACTGCGCTTGCCGCCAAAGCCAACCTTATCGTCACTGGAGACCGAGCTTTGCTTTCAGTGGCGCGATACGACGGCGGACGGATTGCTAATGTCCGTGAAGCTTTACGTTCCATTGCCGCGCGTTGAGGCGTAGCAAATCCACCGTCGAAGATCAGATTGCCCCATTTTCTGTGCAAACGCATCGCAATTCCGCGCCGATCCGCAAATTGATCGGAATTGATGGGCAGTGTCACCCCGATGGGAATAAGATAAATTCGCGTATGAGCCTTCTGCATCAGGATTCTACCGAACTCGACGATGCTGCCCGCGGCGAGGAATTGACCAAAGGCTCAAGCCACCTGGTCATCACCACTATCATCGCGGCCGTGGTGGTGACCATCGCCGTGGCCATCTATGTGATGGTAGGCCAAAAGCCGCCCGACGCCACTGGAGAGATCGAGCAGGTCTGGGCTCACGCTCAGCACTCTGAATCGTCGGGGTTCGACGCCAACGGCTCTCCGATTCCCAAGGAAGAGATGGACCAGGTCTATGTCTTTGCGCTGATCAAGCTGCATAACCAGAGCAAGGAGCCGCTGTTCATGCACAACATCATGACCAACGCCACGCTGGACGACGGCATTCATTCGAGCTACGCCGCCACCGCGGGGGATTACGATCGCGTCTTTATCGCCTATCCAACCATGCCCGTGCCGCACGGAAAGGGGTTGTCGCTGAATGCGACCATCGATCCGGGGCAGACGGTCGAGGGAACCATCGTTTCAGCCTTCCACCTGACAAAGCAGCAATGGGATGCGCGCAAGGATCTGAGCTTTACCTTCGCCTTCCAGTACAAGCCCAGCCTCACGCTCACCCCCCAGGCAGCTGTTACTGACCGGTAGTGGGCGGCGCCGGCGCGCCCTTGGGCGTCGACAGATATCCGGTGATCGTCGAGTTCTTTGCCCCCACCGAATTCACTACAATTTCGAACAGCGACGGATCCTTGCCGCTATAAAACTGCAATGGTTCGTTCAGGCTCCGGTCCCTCTTCTCGTATTCCTTGTCGTCGGAGTACACCACCAGGGTGAATTTACTCCTCTTGGCGTCGGCCTTCTTCAGTTCAAGGCTCACCGTGCCCACCGGCTTCTTTTGCCCCTTGGTCAGGGTGAACTCGTAGATGTTCCGGTCGCCCCTGTGCTTCAGGATTTCAAGCTCATCGCGATTGCGGGCGATCAGGCTGGAGTGGCTGCTCAAATCTCCCTTCATCGACGTCAACTGGCTCACCGCGTCGGCCAATTCGCTCTGCGTCTTGGCCACATCGGTCTTCACTCCGCCCACGTCGGTCTTCACGTCGGTCACAGCGCTTGAAACGGCGGTCACCTGCTGGGCGGTCTGCTTCTGGGCGCTGGCCAGCACCTGCGAATTAGCCTCTTCGCGCTGTTGCCGGGCAGCCAGCTCCGCGGCACGAGCGTCCAACTGCCGCTGCGTTAGCCCGAGCGATGTTTTTAACTCATCGGTGGCCACTTCAAGGCGGGCATTGGTCTCTCGCAGCTCGGCCTTCAGGTTCACGTTCTGCTGTTTCGCATCGGCCAGCTCGGTTTGCTGGGTGGTTACCTTGCCGTTGATCGTGGCGGTCCAGATCAGGCCGCCAATCGCAAGCAACAGGGCTATAGCGATAGCCCCAAGCAGCGCGCCGGAATATGTTCTGGGCACCTCTTCTAAATCATCACTCATTTGTCTCCCTTTCTTCTCTGTGGCGGTCCGCTGGGCGACCCGTCTTCAGGTTCCCGCGTGGCTCACGCCATGATGATGGCGACGTTCCATCTCGTTAGACGACTTGCTAATTAATCTCTTACAGTAGCGTCCGCTCTGAAATCGTTCGCGGCGTCCTGCGGAACTTCAACATTCAAACCCAGGGCAGGAGATCTCGCCCCGCGCAGTTGCCAGGGAATGTTCACAATATACCGAAATGCCCTGGGGGTATTGTATCGAATTGAGCAGGAAGAACAGGAAGAGTAATCGTTCCCGGGGGCAAACGCAGCTTACGTCTCGAACGGACTTCCGCAATAACGAAGCATTAAAGTTGCCTTGGTTATTCTCCGGAAGGCTCGATTCACAATCCCAACGCGGCAGCCGGCGTGTTCTTTCGTTGGCGGATCGGGGGTCCGTTTTGGCACCGGTCCATCCCGAATCGTCCCGCACTCCGTGACAACAACCGAACGGCTACGTTATAAACATCTTTACTGCAATTTCAGGCGCCGGACCCTCAACGAAAGAACCAAACCGCCGGAGGCGCTTCTTCGCCACCGGGGCAGAGGGTCGGGATATCCGCCGCAATCGCCAGTTTTGCTTTTCCAGGAACCTTGTACCTCGAAGCGGATTCGTTTAAGTTGATCGCCCCAGGCGATGTTTCTTGTCCCTTGGCGGAAGCCGGCACGAGTCTCTCCGAGCAACGACCCGGAATAGAGCCAAGTCAGTCGCTGCATTTCTGAATGCGCCAAAAACATCGCGAGGGGAGATTTGAAAGCTATGTCGACCGCTGTCGCTGGGAAGGGCCTGGAAGGGATTGTTGCCGCCAACTCCGGCATTTGCTGGATTGACGGAGATGCGGGCGTGCTGGCCTATCGCGGCATCGACATTCACGAGCTGGCTGTGAAATCGACCTTCGAGGAGACCACCTACCTGCTCTGGAACGGCATTCTGCCGAACGAGCTGGCGTTGCGCGAGTTCTCGTCGCAATTGGCGCTGGCCCGGTCGATCGATCAGCGCATCGTCGACATGCTGCGTGGCTTTCCAGCCTCGGCCACGCCCATGGAAGTGCTGCGGACGGCAGTCTCGGCATTGAGCTTTTATGACGCCGACGAGAAGGACTGCTCGCACGACGCCAATGTGCGCAAAAGCTACAACCTGACGGCGCAGATCGCCATGCTGGTGGCCATCTACGACCGGATTCGCAAGGGCCTGGAGGTGGTTCCACCGGACAGATCGCTCTCGCACGCCGGCAACTTTCTGTGGATGCTGAACGGCGAGATGCCCTCTGAAACGGCCACGCGCACACTGGACATTGCCCTGATCCTGCATGCCGATCACGAGCTGAACGCATCGACCTTTGCCGCTCGCGTGATCGCCGCGACTCTGGCCGACATCCACTCCGCCGTTACCGGCGCCATCGGCGCGCTGAAGGGACCGCTGCACGGCGGCGCCAACGAGGGCGTAATGCGGCTGCTCTACGCAATCGACAAAGCCGGAGCCGATCCGGTGGAGTACGTCAAGAACATGCTGGCGGCCAAGCAGAAGATCTCCGGCTTCGGCCACCGCGTTTACAAGACCGAAGATCCTCGCGCCACCCACCTGCGCAAAATGAGCGAACAACTGGGCAGGGACGCCGGAGAACCGAAGTGGTTTGAAATGTCGCGCGCCATCGAGCTTCACATCAACGCCGACAAGAAGCTCAACGCCAACGTGGATTTTTATTCCGCCTCAACCTACGCCACGCTGGGCATCGACATCGATCTTTACACGCCCATCTTCGCCATCAGCCGCATTGCCGGGTGGGCAGCTCACGTCATCGAGCAGTTGGACGACAACCGCCTAATCCGCCCCCGCGCAGAGTACATCGGACCCGTCTACCCCTCGCCTTACATCCCCATCGAGGAACGCGGATAGGAACCGCGCGGCACATTTTTTGCGCGCTTCGTTTCTGCTTCCCCCTGCATCAAAAACCGGAGGCAGGTGCGAGATGGCGATTCGTAGTGTTGCTGTGGAACGATTCAGTATTGTTTCTTCCAAGCCGTTCGCGGAGATTGTGGCAAGGATCGACGCTGCAATCGGCCATCCAGATATGCGCGAGCTCTGGCAGAACGTCGCCGCGGCAAAGTCGTTTGAGGAAATAGAGGAAACCATCAATTCCGCAGTTGGGCCCTCGACGCTCATGGAGTTCGCGCGCTTCAATCACGGGCAATTCATCCTTAAAGAGCGAAGCGCGGATGCGCCCAAAATCCTGCGCATTGTGCTCGGCAATCCACTGATCATGAGGCAAATGGCGGAGCATGTGCCGGATGCGGGTTCCTATGCGCCGGTCACTGTCCTCATCGACGAGCGCACCGATGGCGTTCACCTTTCCTACGATTTAATGGCCAGCTACCTGGCGTCTTATGGTAATCTGGCCGCGCTGAAAGTGGCCCGCGAGCTCGATGCGAAAGTGGAAGCCTTGCTCGCAGCGGCAGCCAGCTAACCAAGGTTGACCGGAGAAATTTACCGGACGCAGCCTGCTCTCAGCTCAGAGCCGGGTGCTCCGCGCCTCCGCAACCGCATCCCCATTTCCCCGCTTCACGAAAGGAAAGATCGATGATTCTAGGAATGAGTACGGCAGCATTTACGGTTTTCCATGTAGCTCTGAGCTTGATAGGGATTGCTGCTGGGCTGGTTGCAATCTTCGCGCTGATCGGCGGCAGACTCCTTCGCCTCATCACACCGCTGTTTCTTATTACGACGGTGCTGACCAGCCTGACCGGATTTCTGTTTCCGAATAAGACTGTCACTCCCGGGATTGTGCTCGGAATCCTCTCGATGATCGCGTTGATTCTGGCTCTCGTTGCGCTCTACGCGCGGAAGCTCGCCGGCGCCTGGCGCGGAACCTATGTCATCACCGCTTGCATCGCACTCTACTTCAATGTATTCGTCTTGTTTGCGCAACTGTTCGCGAAAGTCCCAGCGTTGAAAGCCATTGCGCCAACGCAAGCATCGCCGGTCTTCGGTATAACTCAATTGGTTGTGATGGTGATCTTCGTGGTGCTTACGATTCGCGCGTTCAAGGGCTTCCGCGGCGCGTAACCAAACAAGCTAATGCGTTTCAGGCGTTCCGCGCCTGCCACAGCAGGTAAAGCCCCCATGCGGCCAGCGTGCAGCCGTCGCGGATCGTACCGTTAAGCATCATCGCTTCGAATTCAACGACCGTTACGGAACGAGCCACGAGGTCGTGCTCCTCTGCGTCGGGATCTTTCTCTGTGTGCGTCAAGCCAGTGGCGAGAAACGCGTGCTGCTTTTGCCGGGTAAAACCGTAGGCGATCCACAGCGCTCCCAGGTACGTCATCTCGGCGGCAACCAGGCCCAGTTCCTCTTTTAATTCTCCGCGCGCCAGCTCTTCGGGATTCTCGACCTCCATCTCCCATCCGCCCTGCGGCAGTTCCAGCGCGCGCTCCTGGATGGTGTAGCGGTATTGCTCCACCAGCCAGACGCGGCCGTTGTCGATGGGCAGGATGATGGCGGCATCGTCCTTTTCGACCACGCCATAGATGCCCTTCTTTCCATTGGAGCGCAGAATCTCATCCTCGCGCAGCCGCATCCAGGGATTGCGATACACTTCGCGGCTGGACAGCGTGGTTATGGCGCGGCCTGTGGCGTCTTCTGCCGAATTCATCGTTTCTCCTTTGTACGGTGGGAACAATTCGTTCATTCGTCGCGCGTCCGGAACTTGCGCAGACGGCCCAGCAGCGAGGCAGGACTGCTCACGGTCAAGCGCACCAGGTTGCCCTCGTATTCTCTCTCATGCACGATCATCCCCGCCTCAATGGCCGCCAGCGCCGCGCCCTCGTGCTGCGGAACCCTCAACTCCGCCTCAATCACCGGATCGGAGTGCAGGGCCCGGTCGATGGCCGCGAGCAGAGCATCCATCCCTTCGCCCGTTTGTGCCGACACAGAAACTTCCGCGCCAACCCCGCCTGCATTTTTCCAACGGGCCAGCAAGCCATCGCGCTCGTGCTCTCCCAGAAGATCGATTTTGTTCAGCACTTCAATACGCGGCTTGTCCAGCGATTCGAGTTCGCCGAGGACCTTCTCGACCTGAGCTTTCTGTTCCTCGCCGTAGGCCGAGGATGCGTCCCTCACATGGAGCAACACCTCGGCCTGCGCAACTTCTTCCAGCGTAGCTCTGAAGCTTGTCACCAGCGTATGCGGCAGGTTGCGAATGAAACCGACCGTGTCGGAAAGCAGCACTTTGCGGCGGCTCGGGAGTTCGATGGCGCGCAGCTTTGGGTCAAGGGTTGCGAACATCCGCGACGAAGCCAGCACCTGGGCGCCTGTCAGGCAGTTGAACAGCGTGCTCTTTCCAGCGTTGGTATAGCCCACCAGCGCCACCGTCGGCACCGGAACCGCCTCGCGCCGCTGACGCTGCTGCTTGCGCACGCTGCGGACAGACTCCAGTTCGCCCTTGAGGTGCACGAGCCGGGTCTGAATTCGCCGACGGTCGGTTTCGAGTTTGGTTTCGCCGGGGCCTCGCGTGCCGATGCCGCCGCCCAACTGGGACATCGATTTGCCGCGCCCCGATAGTCTCGGCAGC
Organism: uncultured Occallatibacter sp.; assembly: GCA_964610185.1. Taxonomy (GTDB): domain Bacteria; phylum Acidobacteriota; class Terriglobia; order Terriglobales; family Acidobacteriaceae; genus Telmatobacter. The sequence goes on from CAZSVJ010000005.1 coordinate 21,584, forward strand.
ATGTATTGAAGCTGCGCCAACTCCACCTGCAATTGGCCTTCGCGCGTGCGGGCGTGGCGGGCAAAGATATCCAAAATTAGCTGCGTCCGGTCCAGAACCCGGCAAGGCAGAGCGGCTTCAAGATTGCGCAACTGCGTGGGCGTCAGGTCGTGGTCGAACAACACCAGATCGGCATCGCTGGAAGCGGCTACGCCAGCCAGTTCCTCAACCTTGCCCGCGCCAATCAATGTAGCGGGATCGGGCCGTGAACGGCGCTGCATTAACTCGGCAACCACTTGAGCGCCGGCGCTCGCTACCAGCTCCCGAAACTCGGCCAGCGATTCTTCCGCGTCTAGACTCGACGAAGTAGCAAGGCCCGTGGAAGCACTTGAAAAAGACGGTCCCTGGCTTTGTAGTGGACCGCCGCCCGATGGAAGCAATTCCTGAGATTCAGGGTTTTCCGCCGCAGCCCCGTCAAGCAACTCGCCGGCCAAGGCGAGCGAACCAGCCGGGGCCGAACGCAATACGGCCAGCCGCGCGCCCGCCGCGCCTGCTCGGGTGCCGACCGCTCTGAGCTTGGCCTCGGCCCGCGTCAGATCCACACCGACAAGCACCGCTCGCTCCAGCTTCGACCTCCGGTGGCCAGCAGTTGCCTCCGCGCCCAAAGTCCTACCGTCAGGCACCGCGCGGGGGCTGACGCTGTCGCAATCCTTCATCGCCAATCGTGAACGCTATCGCTGCTCCGCGGCAATAGGGGTCGCGGCAGCAATACCCACCGGCGATGGACCAATCCCCGTCGCTACGGCCATGGGTCGATGCTCCGTGTGCATCACGCTCCGGTTGCTCACCACGGTCGAAATTGCATGCTTGAAGATCAATTGCTCCTGGCTGTTGTTTTCCAGAAGCACGGAGTATTTGTCGAAGGACCGGATCTTTCCCGTCAATTTGACGCCGCTCACCAGATAAATCGTGATCGGTGTCTTGTCCTTGCGAACAGTGTTCAGGAAGGTGTCCTGAATATTTTGTGCCGGCTTGTTTTCCATGTGCCGATCTCCTACTTTCCTCTTGAGGGTTTGAAGTCCTGTGAACTGCGCTTTCACGAAAAAACAAATCGCCGGGCACGGCGCCGGAAGTCCCGGCCCCGCCAATTCCCGGAATGTGAAAACATTATATGCGCTTTCACGCCCTTTCAACTGCTACTGGATGCACAACCGCATCTCCGGGTTGGTTTCGACGCTCGCCCGTGAGATGCAACTTTCCCTGCCTGGGCTTCAATCGGAGCCGTAAAACAGGGGCGTAAAATAGTCGTGTGGAAAAAGCCAGCACTCTCCGCCCCACTCCCGGCCAAATGTCCGAGCCTGTCCCGATGCTCGACCTGAAGCGCCAGTATCGTCCGCTCCACCGGGAATTGCTCAATGCGCTTGGCGCGGTGCTTGAGACGCAGCAATTCATTCTTGGCGAGCAGGTTGCGGCATTTGAGCGCGCCGCGGCCGGACACCTTGGCGTGGCCCATGCGCTGGGCTGCTCATCCGGAACCGATGCTCTGTGGTTGGCCCTTGCCGCCACCGGTATCGGACCGGGCCATGCGGTTATTACGACCCCTTTCAGCTTCTTCGCCTCCGTCAGTTCGATTCTGCGCACCGGCGCAACCCCGGTTCTTGCGGACATCGATCCCGCCACTTTCAATTTGCATCCTTTAGGCGTTGAGGCTGTGCTGAACGGCGAGCAGGCGCCAGCCGTGCGCGCCATTCTGCCCGTGGACCTCTTCGGCCAGCCCGCCGATTGGAGCGAATTCGCTCGTCTTGGCCACGAGCGCGGATTGAAGCTGGTCGAAGACGCCGCCCAGGCCTGGGGCGCGGAGTGGCTGGGGACAAAGGCCGGCGCATTTGGCCACATCGCCGCATTCAGCTTTTATCCCACCAAAAACCTGAGCGCCGCCGGCGACGCCGGCATGGTCACCACAAACGACGACGAACTGGCCGAGCGCGTGCGCATGTTGCGCCAGCACGGAATGCGCCGCCGCTATTACCACGATGAGGTTGGCTGGAACACCCGCATGGACGGCTTTCAGGGCGCAATCCTCAACGTCAAGCTCAAGTACATTGAAGGCTGGAACCGCGACCGGCGGACAGTCGCCAGAAAATATCATGCGCTGTTTCACGCGGCGGGTCTGGCCGAGTCCGGCCCCTACCCCACGCACGGCGTTGTCCTGCCTCACGAGGTTCCAGGCAGCCGCCACGTCTGGCACCAGTACGTCATCCGTACCGGCCGCCGCAACCCATTGCGCGATTTCCTCGCCATTCGCGGCATCGGCTCGGAGATCTACTATCCGGTGCCGCTCCACTTGCAGGAGGCGCTGAAGAATCTGGGCTACGCCGAAGGCAGCTTCCCCGAGGCCGAACGCGCAGCGCAAGAAGTGTTGGCTCTGCCCATCTTCCCCGAACTCCGCGAAGACGAGCAGCAGACCGTGGTCGATGCAATTGCGGAGTTCTTGAGCTGAACCTCTCCAACGCCATCAACCTGAATTGAGAGTTCAGGGCCGATTTTGAGCGCCATGATAGATGTGCAGGACTTCTAAAGCATCATTCCTGATCCGATAAACAAAAATGTTAGGCAGACCGACAATTACAAGCTCATGCGTTCCCTCTTCGCGCCCAACGCGGCCTCGATTGGGCGTAGATCGCAGGGTAACAATTGTCCCGTAAATCTTCCGGATCGTGCCTTCCATGAACGAAGGAAAATGCTTGGCGAGGTAACTCGCGATAGCTTCCAGGTCGTCGGGCGCAGCTGGCGTCCAACGGAGCCGCATCAGATGCTCAGCATCCGAGCAACACGGGCATCCATCTCGGTCTCTTCGATGAAAAGCCCCTGATCAGCCTGATCGATCCCCTCGCGCACTGCCGCCCGGAAACGCGCATCATCCTCTATGACACGGAGTGCGGCGTCCTGCACCAACCGCGCCGGCGCAACGCCTTCGACGTTGGCGATCTCAGCTAGCTTGGATTCCTGCTCAGGTGTGAATTGGATTTCCCTACAAGAAAGTGTTGCACCAGCCATATGCGGCGTCAAGTTTTCGCTTCACGCTGCATAAAGAACTTACTCTTGCTCGGCGACGTTCTTCAAATTCAACGCCCTACCGAAACAAGTTGGTGCGCGCAAGATCGACAATCTCGTCGCCGCGCCCGTTCAGGATCGCCTTGATCATATACAGGTTGAAATCGACGATCTGATCCAGTTTGAGCGAAGGCGGCATGGCCAGTTCCTGCCGGTTCACCACGATGTCCACCAAAGCCGGGCCGTCATGCGCAAAAGCCTGCTCCAATGCGGGTCGAACCTGCTCCGGGTCATCCACGTGCAGGCCCAGAATCCCCGTCCCTTCCGCGATCATTGCAAAATCGGGATTGACCAGGTCGGTTGCATGGCTCAGAAACCCCGTCGCCTTCATCTCCAGTTCCACAAAGCCCAGCGACCCGTTGTTGAACACAACAATCTTCACAGGAAGATTCAATTGCCTGAGAGAAAGCAGGTCGCCCATCAGCATTGAAACGCCTCCGTCGCCGGAAAGCGAGACCACCTGGCGGCCGGGATGCGAGATCTGCGCGCCGATGGCCTGCGGCAGCGCATTGGCCATGGACCCGTGATTGAACGAGCTCAGCAGCCTGCGGCGGCCGTTCATGCTCAAATAGCGCGCCGCCCAAATCACCGGGGTCCCAACGTCAACCGTAAAGACAGCGTCCTCCGCGGCCAGCTCGTTCAGCACCTTGGCCACATATTGCGGATGAATCGGCCGCTGCCCCGGCTTGCCTGTCGCCAGGTCGTCCAGCCCCTTGCGCGCCTCGCGATAGTGTTCGAGCGACGCATCCAGGTGGCCCCGGCTCTGCTTTTGTTCGATCGACGGCAGCAGCGCGCGCAGGGTTTCGGCGATGCCTCCCACCACGCCCAAATCGACATGGCTGCGGCGGCCCAGTTGCTCTTCACGAATGTCGATCTGCACAATGCGCGCGTCCTTGGGATAAAACTGCTGGTAAGGAAAATCCGTGCCCAGCATCAGCAGCGCGTCACACTTCATCATGGCATCGTAGCCGGATGAAAAGCCGAGCAGCCCGGTCATGCCCACGTCGTAGGGATTGTCGTACTCGATCCATTCTTTCCCGCGCATGGCATGCACGATCGGAGCCTGTAGCTTGCCCGCCAGTTCGACCAGTTCATCGTGAGAGCCCGCGCAGCCCGCCCCGGCCAGAATCGTTATCTTTTTCGCATGGTTCAGTTCTGCCGCCAGGCGATCGAGCTCTTCCCGCCGGGGTGTTACGTCCGGCTGTGCGTAGGTGAAGGCGACGCGCCTGCCTTGATTTACGGCGTCTGAGAGCGCAACATCGCCAGGTATCACCACCACCGCAACGCCCTGCTTCGCCAAGGCTGTCTGGATCGCAATCTCAAGAGTGCGAGGCATCTGCGAGGGATGCGAAACCAGCTCGCAATAATGGCTGCATTCCTTGAACAAATGCTCGGGATGGGTCTCCTGAAAGTAGCCGCTGCCAATCTCCTGCGATGGAATGTGCGCCGCAATGGCCAGAACCGGCACGTGGCTGCGATGGCAATCGTAGAGGCCGTTGATGAGGTGCAGGTTGCCCGGCCCGCAGCTCCCAGCGCAGACCGCCAGCTTTCCTGTGAGCGCGGCTTCCGCTCCAGCGGCAAAGGCAGCCGTTTCTTCATGCCGCACCCCGACCCACTCCATATCGTTCAGCACCCTTACTGAATCCGTAATGCCGTTGAGCGAATCGCCCGCCACGCCATAGATGCGCTTCACGCCGGCGGCGGCCAGAACCTCCACAAATAGCTCTGCAACTTTCTTTGCCAATTTTTCCCAGACTCTTCTGCCGGCTCAGCGGGAAGACAATCTAGAGCGTGTTTCAAAAATGGTCGCCAAATCTGGGTTGCAGTCCCTCAGGGGTTAAAACCCCCTCGTTTTCCGGCCCTTTTCGGCACGATCCGCCGCGGCGGATCGTGCCCTGATACAAAGCGGATTTTTGAAACACTTTCTAAGCAATTCACTTCCATGTGGCCGCAGAAGCCTTTCCACAGTGATAGATGCAAACCCGCCGCCGAGGGTGCTTTTCCTTGTTTCCAAAGTTCAGTTGGACGCACCAGAAGCGGACCTGATAGCTGATTTAGAATCGACCAAGCATGAAATGTCCTTATTGCGGTTTCGGGCAGGATCGCGTCGTCGACTCGCGCGAGAGCAAGGAGGCAGATTCCATCCGCCGCCGCCGCGAGTGCGAGAGCTGCAACCGCCGCTTCACGACTTACGAGCGCATCGACGAGATCCCCTACATGGTGGTCAAGAAAGACGGCCGCCGCGAGCGCTTCGACCGCCAGAAAGTGCTCAGCGGCCTGCTCCGCGCCTGCGAAAAGCGCCCCGTTCCGGCTAGCAAGCTCGAGGCCATAGTAGATGCGGCGGAGGCTTATCTTGTCGATGCTCCGGAACGCGAACGCACCACCAGCGAGGTCGGCGAGCTGATCATGCAGCACCTCAAAGGCCTGGACACCGTGGCATACATTCGCTTCGCATCGGTTTATCGCGACTTCAAAGACGTACGCGAGTTCAAGGAAGAGCTTGAAGGGCTGTTGGGCGGACGCGGCGGAAGCAAGAAGAAATAGCCTTTTAGCTGCTAACTTTTAGCCTCTAGCTCTCTGATGATGGAATTGAGTTACGCAAAGAACAACAGTATCGACTGGCAGAACGAGCTAGAAGCTAAAAGCTAGAAGCTAGGAGCTGAATCATGACGCACAAAGTCACACTCATTCCCGGCGACGGTATCGGCCCCGAGGTCACGCAGGCCGTGGTTCGCATTCTCGAAGCAACCGGCGTCAAGTGGGAGTGGGAGCGCTTTTCCGCCGGCGCCGAGGCCTTTGAGATCTACGGCGAATACATTCCCGCCGCGCTTTCCGATTCCATCGAGCGCACCCACGTCGCGCTGAAAGGGCCGGTCACTACGCCAATCGGCGGCGGCTTCAAGAGCATCAACGTCACCCTCCGCAAACAATTCGATCTCTTCGCCAACTTCCGCCCGGTCAAGAATCTGCCTGGCCTGGCAACGCATTGGCCCGGCGTGGATCTGATCATCGTCCGCGAAAACACCGAGGGCGAATATGTTGGCTTGGAGCATGAAGTCGTGCCTGGCGTGGTTGAAAGCATCAAGGTGATCACAGAAAAAGGCTCGACGCGCATCGCCAAATTCGCATTTGAGTACGCGCGCAAGCATGGCCGCAAGAAGATTCATTCCGTCCACAAGGCCAACATCATGAAGCTCTCCGACGGCCTGTTTCTGCGTTGCGCGCGCAAGGTGGCCGAGGGGTTTCCCGACATCGCTTATGGCGAGCACCTGATCGACAACACCTGCATGCAACTGGTCATGAATCCCTTCCAATACGACACGCTGCTGCTTGAAAATCTTTACGGCGACATTGTCAGCGACCTGTGCGCGGGCCTTGTCGGCGGCCTCGGCCTTGTTCCCGGCGCGAACCTGGGAATCGAGTGCGCCATCTTCGAGGCCGTGCACGGATCGGCTCCGGACATTGCGGGCAAGGATGTGGCCAACCCCTCCGCGCTGCTGCAATCGGCCGTGCTGATGCTGCGCCACCTGGACGAGCCCGCCGCGGCCGACAAGGTTCAAAAGGCTCTGGAGACGGTGTATGCCGAGCGCAAGGCTCTTACCCGCGACGTCGGCGGCACAGCCGGCACAACCGAGTTTGCCGACGCGGTGCTGGCCGCGATGGGATAGAGACAGGGAATAGGGAATAGGAACGGCGAGGACGACCCTGATGCATTATCTTTTGTTCTACGAACTTGGCGAAGATTATCTTTCCCGGCGCGGAGAGTTTCGCAATGCGCACCTTGATCTGGCATGGAAGGCTAGTGAGCGCGGTGAGCTGGTGCTGGGCGGCGCTTTGGCGAATCCCATCGATGGCGCCATCGTGCTATTTAAGGGCGACTCGCCGGAAGTCGCCGAGCGGTTTGCCAAGGCCGATCCATACGTGACGAATGGGATCGTAAAGCGCTGGCATGTGCGCGAATGGACCACGGTTGCGGGTGAAGGCGCTACAACGCCAGTGCTGCCGAACGCAGCAGCAACCAGCTAACGGGGATTGGGCCGAGTCTCTTAATTTCAGCAAGGCTTTCGATGGCCGCGCCTGTCCTCCTGTACACTAGAGTGTCTACGGCCATGCAAACAAAACATCCAATCGGAATCCTGGGCGCGACCGGAATGGTCGGCCAACGGTATATTCAGCTGCTTGAAAACCACCCATGGTTCGAGGTCGCGTGGCTTGCGGCCAGCGACCGGTCGAGCGGTAAGACGTACGGAGAAGCCGCCAAGTGGCGGCTGGACACGGCGCTCCCCGAGCGAGTTGCTCACATGAATGTGTCGCCGGCCGATCCGGAAGGCGCGCCGAAAATTATTTTTTCTTCGATCGATGCGCCGATCGCCCGGGAATTGGAGCCGCGCTTTGCCTCTGCCGGCTGCGCTGTAGTCTCGAACTCGAGCGCCTTTCGGATGGCCGCCAATGTGCCGCTTGTCATTCCGGAGATCAACGCCGATCACCTGCACCTGATCGAGGAGCAATCCTGGCGCAAACAGTCGGGCGGGTATATCGTCACCAACTCCAACTGCACGGTGATGGGCCCGGTCTTGGCGCTCAAGCCGATCGAAGAGCGCTTCGGAATTGAGCAGATCTTCGCCACCTCGATGCAGGCGGTGAGCGGCGCGGGCTACCCCGGCGTTGCTTCGATGGACATACTGGACAACGTCGTTCCCTACATCCCCAACGAAGAAGAGAAGATGGAAGAGGAGCTGTTGAAATTGCTGGGCAAGCTGGAATCGAGTCCGGCCGGGCATCAGGTCAAGCCGCTGCCGGCCCGCATGAGCGCCAGTTGCAACCGAGTTCCAGTTGTCGACGGTCACACGGTCAGCGTCAGCATCAAGCTCGGCACGCCCGCGACGCGCGATGAGATTCTGGCCGCCTGGGCGGAGTTCCGTCCGCTGGCAGGGCAGGGACTGCCGACGGCTCCCGATCAGCCCGTCGAGTGGGCGCCGCAGAACGATCGCCCGCAGCCGCGTCTGGATCGCAATCGCGGCAACGGCATGGCGGTGACTGTGGGTCGCCTGCGCCCCTGCAACGTGCTCGACTGGAAGTTTACCGTGCTCTCGCACAACACAATTCGCGGAGCCGCCGGCGCGACCATTCTGAACGCCGAGTTGCTGGCCAGTCTGGGCAAGCTGGAACCTGTGGCCGAAGCCGCCGCCCGCGCCTGATTTCTGATTTCGGATGCGCTAATGGGAACGATCGCATGAGTCTGGTAGTCATGAAGTTTGGCGGCACGTCAGTCGAGGATCCGGCCGCCATCGAGCGCACCGCAGCAATTGTTGCCGGACGCGTTGCTCTCGGCAAGCAGCCCGTGGTTGTGGTGAGCGCCATGGCCAAGGTGACTGACCAGTTGCTCCGCGCCGCGGCAGCCGCCGGGCAGGGCGACAAGACCGGCGCGCTGGCGATCAGTTCGCGGCTGCGTTCGCGCCACCGCGACACCGCTTGCGCGCTGGTAAGAAATCCATCCGATGCAGCCGCGCTACAGAGCCTGATCGACCAGAAATTCGACAAGCTCGATGAAATCCTGCGCGGCCTCGCGGCGGTTCTCGAACTCACTCCGCGCATCGCCGACCGGATTGTGAGTTACGGCGAGCGCATCTCCAGCCTCATCGTCGCCGCAGCGTTCAAGGAGCGCGGCATCGACGCCGAGCATGTGGACGCGCGCGACATCATCGTTACCGACTCTCAGTTTCAAAAGGCGGTTCCGCAGATCGACCTGCTCGACAAGCGCTCCCAGGAAAAACTGCTGCCGCTCACCAGTCTTGGCAAGGTTCCGGTCATGGGGGGCTTCATCGCCTCCAACGAGGCCGGCATCACCACCACGCTTGGCCGCGGAGGCTCCGATTTCACCGGCGCATTGGTCGGCGGCGCTCTTTCCGCGGATGCCATCGAAATCTGGACCGACGTGGACGGCATCATGACCACCGATCCAAGAATTTGCCCCGATGCCTTGCGCGTGAAGGTCATCAGCTTCGAGGAGGCGGCCGAGCTGGCTTACTTCGGCGCCAAGGTGCTTCATCCAGCTACGATCTTGCCCGCAGTCAAGAAAAACATTCCCGTTCATGTTCTGAACAGCCGCAACCCAGGCTGCGAGGGCACGCGCATCATATCGCTCGCCCCTCACTGCAAGAGCCCGTTCAAGTCCATCGCGGTCAAGAAGAAGCTCAGCATTATCGATGTGGTGGCCAGCCGCATGCTGATGACGCACGGCTACATGAAAGAGATCTTCACCATCTTCGACCAGCATCGCTGCGCCGTCGACATGGTCTCCACCTCTGAAGTCAGTGTCTCGCTGACTGTGGACTCGAACGACAACCTGCCCGCCATCGCCGCCGATCTTAGCAAGTTGGCCGACGTGAAGTACGAGGGCCGCAAGGCGCTGGTGTGCATGGTTGGCGAAGACATTCGCGGACAAAACGGAATGGCGGCGCAGGTCTTCTCGGCAATCCGCCACATTAACGTGAGAATGATCTCGCAAGGCGCCAGCGAGATTAATATGAGTTTTATGATCGACGAAGACGACGCCGACGAAGCCGTTCGCTCGCTTCACGCCGCCTTCTTCAAAGATCCAGACCCCGCGATCTTCGATGTGGAAGCGCGAAAATAGCTCCTAGCCATTAGCTTCTAGCTCTTAGCTTTTCGCTCTCGGCCTTGGATGTCTGAACAGAATTAGGTGCCCCACCCATTCCGTCCGCTGCGGCGGACTGCGGCGGACGGAATGGGTGGGAGCAGAGAAAAGCTTATCTTGATCCATTCGGGCTAAAAGCTAGAAGCTAGGAGCTAGCGGCTAGAAGCTAGAAGCTGAAACTAAGAGGTTCACGATGCTGATTCTCGTTCTCGGCAAAGGAAAAACCGGAAGTCTCGTCGCGCAGATTGCCCGTGAGCGCGGCCACGGCGTGCGCGCGCTCGACATTTTTGAAAATGAGCACGCCTCCGCTCTCACCGCGCCCAACCTGGCCGGCGTCGATGTCGTCATCGACTTCACCGCTCCCGAAGCCGCCGTTGAAAACATGCGCGCCGTGCTGGCGCTGGGCAGCCGCATTGTCGTCGGCACCACCGGCTGGTACGCGCAACTCGACGAGATGAAATCGCTCGCCATTCGCCGCCAGGGCGGCCTGCTCTACGGAACCAACTTTTCCATCGGCGTGCAGAAGCTCTTCCGCCTCACGGCCGATCTCGCCAAGCTCGATGGCTATACTTTCTCGATCAGCGAGACCCATCATGTAACCAAGCTTGACGCACCCTCGGGCACAGCCATCACTCTGCGTCAGATCATCGAAGACGCGCAGCCCGCAGCCAAGGTGGAGATCACCTCTCACCGGATTAGCGACGCCATGGGCGAGCACATTGTGAGCGCCACGGGCCCCGACGACTATTTGGAGTTGAAGCACGATGTTCGCAGTCGCCGCTGCCTGGCGATGGGCGCCGTCCGCGCCGCCGAGTGGCTGGCCGGAAAATCCGGTGTATGGGATTTCCGCGAAATCTTCGATCAGTTGTAGGCGCCTTCGGTGCGGCAAACGCCTTCGGCTCACGCAGCAGTTAGTTGCCGTTGCAACTCATGCCGGCAAAATCACATATCTACACCTGGCCGCAATGCGGCCCGGCGGAGTCACAAAGGCGTGCGCTTGGCTATCGTTGGTTTTCCACAGCAAACTAAAAAAAGAGGTTTTCCATCGCAGCACTTCGGGTGTATGTTGGTTGAACGTGCGGGAGCGCGTTGCATAGCGCCTCGCAGAGTTCGCGGTTGTCCGGTGTAGATTCCCCGGAAAGCGGCCAGTTGAGCGCGAAGCCTTACAGGCGATATCTCTGAAGTTATTCCCCATCGCAGCCTGGCGTTCTAGATAAACCCCAGATATAGACTGCATCTGCATTCGATCCGCTCACATCTTTCCCAGTCTCCCAAGTGCGGGCTATATCCCGCTGCATTGTTCCGCCGAGTCGATTTCTCACCACCGGGAGCGCTGTGCCTTATGGGCCCAGGCTTCGCGGCGGCGCACCGTTCACGAAAGATTCAAAAATCGAAAAGGAGTGGAATATGGCGAATACCAACATGGTTCCTCTAAAGGGAAGCGAGCGCAATCAGCTCGCCGGAGCGCGCGCGATCGGGCCGACCGATCCCCACCAAATTATCGAAGTTTCCGTCGTTCTACGGCATCGCAATCCTTTGCCGATGAATGAGAAAACAAGCAGCGTCCTGACCAACACCGAATTTGCCAAAATGTATGGCGCCGAGCCCATGCACCTAGAGAAGATTCGCGAGTTTGCCAGGCAGAACAACCTTCAGTTACTCGAGAGGGGCGACGAGTTGGTACGCCGCACCGTGACCCTGGCTGGAACCGCCGCAGCCATGGAGAAGGCCTTCTCCGTCGAGTTGACTGAATACGATCATCCCGAAGGAAGTTATCGCGGACGCACCGGCGCGATTCAGATTCCCGCGGATTGCGCCTCGATCATCCAAGGCGTGTTTGGGTTGGACAATCGACCCGCAGCCCAGCCGCAAGTCCGCTTTCGCAGCACAAACGCAGCCTTCGGCGCTCGCATCTCAAATACCTCTTACACCCCTTTGCAAGTGGCCAAGCTGTATAACTTCCCAACCGATGCCAACGGGGCGGGGCAGACCATTGGCATTATCGAACTCGGCGGCGGTTATCGCCCGACCGACTTGCAGCAGTATTTTCAATCCCTTGAACTAACCGCTCCGCAGGTCAAGAGCGTCTCAGTCGATCACGGGAACAACCGTCCCTCAACCGCGCAAAGCGCCGATGGGGAGGTGATGCTGGACATCGAGGTCGCGGGAGCGATTGCTCCGGCAGCGGCGATTGCTGTCTACTTTGCCCCCAACACCGATCGCGGATTCCAGGACGCGTTGAGCATCGCCATTCACGACGAGGTCAATCGGCCTTCGGTTATCTCCATCAGTTGGGGCAGCGCCGAATCCACGTGGACTGCGCAGTCGATGGAGACCTTCGACGCCGTTGCGCAAGAGGCTGCGCTGCTGGGGGTCACCATCACCGTGGCCGCCGGCGACAACGGCTCCAGCGATGGAGTCAACGACGGCAAGAACCACGTGGACTTCCCTGCCTCCAGCCCCCATGTTCTGGCCGTTGGCGGCACGCGCTTGGTTTCGGCAAATGGCGTTATCTCCAGCGAGACGGTTTGGAACGACGGCCCGCAAGGCGGCGCCACCGGCGGCGGATACAGCGCGCAGTTCAGCCGTCCGGCCTGGCAGGCAGCCGTCGTGACCCAGCCCAACCGAGGCGTACCCGACGTGGCCGGCGATGCCGATCCCGCGACCGGCTACAACGTGCTGGTGGACGGGCAGCAGATAGTGGTGGGAGGAACCAGCGCGGTTGCCCCGCTTTGGGCCGGCCTCATTGCCCTGCTCAACCAGAAGCTCAACACCCGACTCGGGTTCATCAGCCCCGCCTTATACGAATTCAACCAGTCGGAAGGCTTCCGCGCCATCACCCAGGGAAACAACGGCGCGTATTCCGCTACGCCTGGCTGGAATCCATGCGCCGGGCTAGGCTCGCCGATCGGCAACCTCCTGCTGGAGACGCTGCAAGAGTCGATCTCCCAGGCCCCAGCCGCAACCAGATCCACATCAGCAGCCACATCCAGAGAACGCACTCACGCCGGCGGAGGCGGCCAATGAGCAAGAACTGAACGCAAGCCAAGGGTGGGCTTCCCGCTGGGGCGCCCGCCCTTTGCGCGCTACGCGAAAGGAGGTCCATCGAAATCGTCGGCGCCATCGAGCCGGCAACCGGCAAACCCGGCGTCTGAGGCTATCCGTGGATAGAGCGCGAGCGAACCAAGGCGTGTGTATAATCTAGTCAGCTAGTCAGATCGATCGGGAGAACAGACGACGATGCCGACACTTCTCACCCCACGACCAAAGCGTTCGGGCAAGCGCTCCCGGACCGTTACGGGCATGGAGCGCTGGAAACTTGAAGACGCCAAGGCAAGGTTGAGTGAAGTTGTCCGTCTGGCTGCCACAAACGGTCCGCAACTGGTGACCGTTCGTGGCAAGGACGCGGCCGTCATTCTGGCTCCCGAGGAGTATAAGCAACTTCTGCCGAAGCCCAAATGTCATCTTCCATTGGTTCAATTTCTTCAAGGTCTCGGTCTCGACAGCTTAGAGATCGAGCGGGAACGCGACAATGGAAGGGAAATAGCCTTGTGAAGGGCTGGTTGCTGGATACGAACGTCATCGCTGAGGTAAGCGGCGCGAAGCCTGACCGAAAGGTAGCGAAGTGGATCGCGTCTCAGGCAGAGCACAAGCTGTTCCTGAGCATCCTCACCATCGCCGAATATCAAAAGGGCATTTACCACCTACCCCCGGGAGACAACCGCCGGCCGCGCCTGCAACAGTCGGTCGTGGCGCTGGAAGCGCGCTTCTGCGGGCGCGTTTTATCCTTGTCGGACCAGATCGCGCTCCGCTGGGGAGAAATCAGCGGAGAGGTCAAACGTCTCACCGGCCAGTTTCCTTCGGTGATCGATACGCTCTTGGCGGCTACGGCGATTGAGCACAAGCTTTACTTGGCTACCCGGAACGTCGCCCATGTAGCGAACAGTGGAGCGCTAGTTTTCAATCCTTGGAGCGACGACCCAGTGCACTTTCCTCTTTAACTGCCGGCCCTCAGCCGCCGCCTAGCCACGACTGCGGTAAGCAACCTCGGAGGGTTCGGAGTTCTATACCAAACATTGACAAGCCCTGTTATTCAGTACAGCATCGAAGGCAGGAGATTATTCCCCATGAATGTTTCGCTCACCCCGGAACTGGACAAATTCGTTTCCAGCAAAGTCGAGTCCGGCCGCTACAACTCGGCCAGCGAGGTTGTTCGCGAGGCTCTGCGTTTGCTTGAAGAGCACGACCGAGCACGAGGTGCGCAAATTGCCTCATTCAATCGGGAACTCGCCGCGAGGCTGGCATCGCTCGACCGTGGAGAGTACATCAAGCCTGAAGCGGCGCGGCAACGCTTGCAGCAAAAGTCCAGCGAGCGGAGAAAGCTTAGCGCGTGAAGAAGCACATTTTCATTTCCCAGCGCCAACTACCTATTTGCCAATCAAGCTGCGTGCAATCGCATCCAGCATCCCGTTCAGGAAGTTGATGGACTCGGGCGCGGAGAAGCGGCGGCCAATCTCTAAAGCCTCGTTGATGACGATGGGAAACGGCGTGCCTTTGAAGCCCAGCATCTCGCCCACGGCCATACGCAGCAGATTGCGATCGACGGCCGGCATGCGCTCAAGGCGCCAGTGCTTGGAATTGGCAACGATCAGGTCGTCGATCTTTTCCTGATGGGCAACGGCAACGCGAAACAGATCCTCGGCAAAGCCGTGAACCTCCGGTTCGACTTCGTCGCCGGCCTTCCAAAACGTGGCGCGCACCTGGTCCGGGGTCTGCTTGCCGATGTCAGCCTGAAAGAGCATCTGCATGGCCAGCTCGCGCGACTTGCGGCGCCCCGAAGTGTGATTTTGTCCGGGGCTCAAGCCAGGCCGCCTTGCAACGGCTGAACCTGAGTCGGCTGAACCTGCAGCAGCTTGCGCCGCAAACTCACCATCTCGATGGCCGCAACGGCAGCCTCAAAGCCCTTGTTCCCGGCCTTGATGCCGGCTCTGTTGAGCGCCTGCTCCAGCGTCTCGCAGGTGAGCACGCCGAAGCTGTGGGGAATGCCGGTCTCCTGCTGCGACTGGCCGATGCCGCGCGCAACTTCGTTGTAGATGGCTTCGTAATGAGCGGTCTCGCCGCGCAGCAAACAGCCGAGGGTGACGATGGCGTCTACTTGATTCAAATTCGCAACTGTTCTCGCCGCCGCGGGAATCTCCCACGCGCCGGGAACGCGGATGACTTCAATGTCGCCTCGCTTTGCGCCGCTTCGCAACAGAGCGTCCAGCGAGCCTTCGAGCAATCGCTCGGTGATCACTGCATTCCACCGCGCAACCACGAGGGCAAACTTCATGCCCGCTGCAGAGAGATCGCCTTCGATGGCTACCGGCTTGCTCCGGAGCGGATCGGACCATGCCCAAAAACTAAGCGCAAAACCCGGCTCCGGTTCGACAGTGAAGATGCGCGACTTCCAACCGGTTTCAGTGATGGTGGAGAGGCTCGCCACAGCCGATTCTCCGCCCTCGGCGCGCAGCCAGCTTTCCGCAGCCTGATAGACGGCATCGAGCGCGGTCACCTCCACCAGCACATCGGCCGTCGAGGGGAATTTACCATCGACAATTTCGAGGTTGCTCAGCGGCGCAAGAAACGATGCGCCTTTACTGTCGTTCTCATCCCATCCACGCCCTGGCGCAAACCCCAGCGCCGAAAGGAATCTCGCCAGCCGGTCATAAGCCGCGGAGCTGCCGGCGCGGCGAAGAATGGAGATCCCCTTGATCATGGTTTGATTCTATCGTGCGAAAATGGCGCTGCCTGGCCGCAATCTGGCAATTCAAAATCGTGTCCTGAGTCTGACGTTCCTTTTGAAAATCGCGAAAGGGCAATGCA
>CAZSVJ010000006.1:0-20643 GCA_964610185.1 uncultured Occallatibacter sp.
TCAGTGACAGAGCGCACCAGGGAAATTGGAATCCGCAAGGCCATTGGCGCAACCAGGAAGAATATTCTGCTGCAATTCACGCTGGAAGCGATAACTCTTTGCGTTGTAGGCGGCCTGATCGGCATCCTGGCCGGCGCTCTGTTCACCCTCATCTTGCATTACGCCGTTCCGTTCCTTCATGCCGCGCTTTCCACCATGTGGGTTCTCATCGCCCTTGGCGTCTCCTTCGCAATCGGCCTTATCTTCGGCATTTATCCGGCGTGGAAGGCGGCCTCGATGGACCCCATCGAAGCGCTGCGCTACGAGTAGGCCTCAACGGCCGGTCCGAACAGTCAATCCCGGTCAGAATAACCAATCGGGAGTGGCAGCCTAGGGTGTTTCGGTTCGCAGCCTTGAAAGCAGAATGAAGATGCGGCTAAGCTGGAATGTGCTCCGATGGGAAGGAAATGGCGCGTACAAGTCGGTTCAGGGGCCATCGTTCGTCGATTCGTCCTTGCGGTTTTGGCAGTTTCGCCGGTCGCCGCTCCGTCGCGCGCTCAGCTTGTCAGCGAGAGACCTCCGCTTGGCAGCGAGCATGAAATGAACTGGACGAGTTGCCTTAACGGGAATCCGGATATCGTCATCAAGAGCTGTACGGCGGTGATTGCCGATCAGACTGCAAATCAGATTGCAAATTTGGGGTACACCGCCGCGGAACGTGCAATCGCCTTCAACCACCGCGGGATTGCCTACATACGCAAGGGCAGTTACAACCTTGCAATCCTCGATTTCGATCAGGCCATCCGCATAAAGCAGGACGATAGCGAAGCCTTGAATAACCGCGGCATTGCATACGCCAACAATGGCGATTACGACAGCGCCATCGCCGACTTCACCAAGTCGATCCTGCTGAACCCTAGAAATGCTCTTGCGCTCTACGCACGCGGCATTGCAAAGCAGAACATCCGCGACGCTGCCGGAGCCGAGGCCGATAAAACAGCAGCTCGTGAAATCGATCCCGAGGTGGCCGGCAAAGTCATGAACCTGATGGCGCCGGCTCACGCAGTCGAGGCGCATGAAACAAAGGCTCACGAAAAGTCCTTATCTGTGCCCGATTGCGCTGTTCCACCGGATAGCTCGCCCGGTAGCGGGAGCCCGGCTCATGGCGCTTCGCTCCGCACATACGTCGACGACTCCGTAGATGAACTGAAGAAGGCGGCGCCGGCTTTGCGTGGGGTCAAGTTTGATGAGGGCCTGTCCACGGGAGACAGCGTGACCGCGGCGCCGGCGCGGGGTCTGACCGCGTCGATCGTTGACAAAACAAGCGTAGTGACCGCGGAAATGTTGAGCCGAATACCCAACCTGATTGCAAGAGAGGAAGTTCAGCAGGCAATGGTTTCGACACTGGAAAGAGGCCTCAGCGCTCCAATGGGGCGGCGGCAGCAATTCACGCAGTCGCTGACCGATACGCAATACCGGATCAATATTTATAACTACCGCATCGTGCCCAAAAAGGACGCCAGACTCGACGACGCTCTCGATGAGTTCAGGACCGACAGGCACGACCATCCCATTGCCGCTGGCGATAAAGATCCAGACAGTCCTCGAAGCAGCGGTTTCGCGACCTCATGGCTCTTCTTTGTTTCAGGCAACATCCCGGAATCCCGTTTTCGCTACCTTGGAGAACAGAAGATTGGAAATCGTGAAACCTATGTCGTGGCCTTTGCTCAGATTCCCCGGCGCGCCCACATGGAAACCTTCCTTCAAACTCCCACTGGCGGCTGCGCGACTTACAGTCAGGGTCTGGCCTGGATCGACGAATCGACATATCGGATTGTGCGCATGCAGACTGACCTGCTGTACCCGATTGCCCAAGTCGACCGGGTTCGCTCGGTTCTCAACTACGGCGAAGTGAAGATACAAAAGCTCAATTTAACGCTGTGGCTACCCAGCGACGTCGAAACCACATGGGCTTTCGGGGATCGGAGCGGAGATGAAATTCATAAGTATTCGAACTACCGCCTGTTCGCATCGACCGTAACCATCCTGCCGGCCGAACAGACCTCATCGCAATAGGCCGCGCAACGTGCATTTGGGATTCTGCTCCCTATTCCCTGTTCCCTGTTCTCCGCTACACTAGCCCCTGTGATGCCGCACGTTTTGGCCCAATCCGTGGCAATCTTCACCACGGTGCTGACCGTGGCCGCGATGGGCTACTTTTTGGCTTCGATGATCGCGGCCCGCGTCTTCCTGGCCACTCGCCGCACCGTGCTGCCGGCTTTCGCTCCCAGCGTCAGCATTCTCAAGTCCCTCAAAGGACTCGACCCTGGAATGATCGAGGCCTTCCGCAGCCACTGCGCCCAGGCCTACGCCGGAAAGTTTGAGCTGCTCTTCGGCGTATCCTCGCTGGCCGACCCGGCTGTGGCTGCCGTTGAAGAGCTCAAGCTTGAATTTCCCTTCCACGCCATTCAACTTGTCGTGTGTCCGGAGCGCCTGGGAAGCAACGGCAAAGTCAGCACCCTGGCTCAGCTCGTCCCATACGCCCGCTACGACCACTTGCTCATCAACGACTCCGACATTACTGTCTCCTCGCGATATCTCGAGCGCGTGATGGCGCACTTCGCACCTCCGCCAGACGATCGTGTACCCCTTGGCAACAAAGTGGCTCCGGTGGGCCTGGTCACCGCGCTCTATCGAGGCCGCGCCCATGGAACGTTTCCCTCGCAGCTTGAGGCGCTGGGCATTGCCACCGATTTTCAGGCCGGCGTGCTTCTATCCAAAATGATCGAGGGCGGGCTGCACTACGGCCTCGGCTCAACGCTGGCGATAAGCCGCAAGGCCTTGACGCAGATCGGCGGGCTGGAACCGCTGGTTGATCATTTAGCCGACGACTACGAACTCGGCGCGCGCGTTTCCCAGGCGGGTTACCGCGTGGCGCTCAGCGCAGAAGTTGTGGAGACCTCGGTTCCCGCCTACCGCTGGCGCGGATTTTTCGATCATCAATCGCGCTGGGCACGCACCGTCCGGGACGCGCGGCCTTGGGGCTACGCAGGCCTTGTCTTTACTCATGGACAGGGCTGGGCGCTGCTCAATGTTCTGGCCAGCGGCGCGAGCGCGCTGAGTTTGTGGCTGCTGGGGTTGAGCTTTTTTCTTCGCCTCGCGCAGGCCATGACGGTGGGCGCACAGGTTCTCAATGACCACCAGCTTCTGCCCCGGCTCTGGCTGCTGCCCTTGCGCGACCTTATCGCCATGGGCGTCTGGATCGCCGGATTCGCCGGAAACACAGTTGAGTGGCGCGGCGAACGCTTCCTGCTAAAGGGCGGAAGACTGTTAAGGGCAGGCGAATCGGAAGATTAGCGCGGCGGGACAATCGCATGGATGAATGAAACCGCGACAAACCTTTCAAAGCGAGTGACAAACCGGGAAAACGGGCCGGGACGAGTCCTTTATAGACCGTGAGCTTTCCAAGTAAACCGCATTCACGCGAAAATCAACGCGATCGGATGTATTCTTAGGCTCAGAACCTATGTATTCGATGAGCGGCAATCGCGGCGAAAAGCTTTCACCCATCAAGCTGGCGGTGGTGCAGTACGGCATTCTTTTGATGATGCTGGCGCTGACGGCGGGGCTCTGGCGGCTGCAGGTTCTGGGCGCGGAAAATTACAAACTGCTGGCCGAGCAGAACCGCATTCGCAAAGAGCCGGTGCTGGCGCCGCGCGGCAAGCTCTTCGATCGCGAAAACCGGCTGGTGGTGGACAACTACCCATCGGTCTCCTGCTTTCTTGTCCGTGAGCAGAACCGCAACGTGGACAACGATCTGCCTCTGATCGCTAAGGGGCTGCACCTCGATGTGGAGCAGTTGCGCGCAACGCTGCGCCGTTATCGCGCCGCCCCCGGCTATCAGCCAATTCCCATCAAGCTGGACGTCACTCCCGACGAGGAAGCCTTCATCGAGGCGCATCGCAACGAGCTGCCGGAGCTTGAGACCATCGATGAGGAGCGTCGGCTCTATCCGAACGACGGCTTTGCCGCGCACCTGATCGGCTATGTGGGCGAGGTAAGCGAGGAAGATCTGAACAATCCGCGCTTTGCCTATAACAACCCCGGCGACGTGGTGGGCAAGGCCGGCGTCGAAGAGACCTACGATCAACTGCTGCGTGGGCAGGATGGATCCCGCGATGTGATTGTGGACAGCCACGGGCGCGAGGTGGGCTACCTGGGCATTCAGCACGCCATCCCCGGCCAGGACCTGAAGCTGACTATCGACAACGATCTGCAGCGGGCGGCTGAACTTGCCCTGGGCAACCGCACCGGCGCCATCGTCGCCATGGACCCACGCAACGGCGAGATTCTGGCCATGGTTTCGCGGCCCAGTTTCGATCCGAATGAGTTTGCGGTAAAAATCAATCGCGCCGACTGGAACCAGCTCATCACCGACCCTGACCATCCGCTGATGAACAAGAGCATTCAGGCTCAACTGGCTCCAGGGTCAACTTTCAAAATTCTCATGTCGGTGGCCGGCTTGCAAGAGGGCATCGCGCAGGACATGAAGATCACCTGCAACGGCGGATGGGGCCCGTACGGCTTCTTCCACCATTGCGACGAGCACCATGGCGCGGTGGATATTCACACGGCGATTCCATTCTCTTGCGACACGTTCTATTACATGCTGGGCGATAAGCTGGGCATCGACCGCATCGCGAAGTATGCCACAGAGTTCGGCTACGGGCAGAAAACGGGCATAGATTTGCCCGGCGAACAGGCGGGGCTGATGCCCTCCGCGCAGTGGAAGATGAAGAACTACCACGCCCGGTGGTATCCGGACGAGACTCTCGATGTGGCCATCGGCCAGGGCGCAGTTGAGGCTACGCCGATTCAATTGGCGCGGATCATCGGCGGCATCGCCTCGGGTGGACACATGGTCCGGCCCCACGTCGTGTTCCCCGATCAGCTTCCCGAGGACTTCCGCAATGCATTGCCGGAGAGCTTTCCTGGATCGGGCGACGCAAACGTCCCCATCGATCCCGATAACTGGACCACCATCACCGACGGCATGTACCAGGTGACCCAGCCGGGTTATTTCCATACCGCCGGCTCGGCTCATCTTGAAGGCATCGACTTCGGCGGCAAGACGGGAACCGCTCAGTTGATGAGCCACGAGGCCCTGGACAAGACGGCCAAGGGTCGGGTCACCCGCCCCAATGTTTGGTTCGTCGGCGTCACCCCGCGGCGCAACCCCGAATTGGTCGTGGCCGTGCTTTGGCAAAACGGCGAGTTCAGCCGCTACCCCGCGCGCATCGGCGCCGCGGTGGTGTCGGCGTATGTGGAGAAGCAGCGCCGCCTGGCGAACAATCTTGTGCCTACAAAGACAGCGCCTCCGGCGGAGATGAGCGCGGTCTGGACCGTTCCCGGCGCTGCATCCGGCGCCAAGGCCGCGGGCGATCGCGTGCAAGGCGGCAATTTTCTGGTCGATCGTGGCCAGATCGTGGCCGAGGCCAAAATCGAGAAGCCCCCGGCTTTGAAAGGGCACGATTTCAAGCCTGCCCTGAGCCTGCCGAAGGGTGCCGGAATCGAGGCTGAAAAAGACCCAGCCTCAGCCGCCGAGGGAATGCAACGAGCTGGGAAGAAAGTCCCTCAGGGGCTAAAGCCCCTGCATTCTTTCTTGGGTTTGGTTGGCGCGTCTAAAGCCGCGCCCTTTCAAAGCTTTGCACTTGGCTCGGAGCTTCATGCGGGTATGGCAGCGCCCTTTCAAAACATCGCTCATGGCTCGGAGCCTCACGTGGTTAAAACCGCGCGTCCCTCTCAGAGCAAGAGCAACACGCCCGCGACGACCTCCTCAGGGAAGGGACAATAGGCCCGATGCGCCGCTTCCTGAGCTTCCGCGATTTCGATTGGACGCTGCTCGGCATGGTGCTCGCGCTGTGCACGATTTCGGTCTTTGAAATCTACTCGGCCACGCTCCACACCAAGTATGCGGGCTTCCATACCAAGCAGATCTACTGGATCGCCGGCGGCCTGGCGGCGATGTTCATCTTCTCCAAAATCGACTACCACAAGCTGATCGATTACGTTCCCTGGGCCTACGGTGTCTGCCTGGTGGCGCTGGTTGCGGTGCTTGCGGTGGGGCAAAAAGTTCTGGGCGCGCGCCGCTGGATCAGGCTCGGGCCGATGCACTTTCAGCCCTCCGAGTGGGTCAAGCTGGTGCTGATTCTGGCCGTGGCCCGCTATTTTGCCAATCTGGGCGGGCGCAGCCTCACCTGGAAAGAGATCCTGAAAGCATTTGCCTTGGTGGGCGTTCCCATGCTGCTGGTCATCAAGCAGCCCGACCTGGGCACCACCCTCACTTACATGCCCATTCTGATCGCCGGCCTGTTCCTGGGTGGGATCAACCTCCGCCAATCGCTGATTCTGGGCACCTGCGGGCTGGCATTGGTTGCCGGAGTGTGGACCAGCGGCAAGCTGCTCAAGCCCTACCAAAAAGCCCGCCTGACCAGCTTCATCAATCCCGACAACGACCCCCGGGGAACCGGCTACCAGTTGCTTCAATCGAAGATCGCCGTCGGTTCCGGCGGGGTTTGGGGCAAGGGCGCGGCCAAGGGAACCCAGACCCAAGGCGACTTCCTGCCCATCCCCCATGCCGACTTCATCTTTGCCGCATTCGGCGAGGAACATGGCTTCGTCGGCGCGTTTTTTGTGCTGCTGCTATACTTCTTCGTATTGATGCGTTTGATTCAAAACGCTCAAACAGCCGCCGACCTGTCCGGCTCCTTGATCATCATGGGCGTTGTGGCTGTGTTGACTTTCCAGATCGCGGTCAACGTGGGCATGGTCATCGGTTTTATGCCAGTCACCGGAATTCCTTTACCGTTAATGAGTTACGGGGGGTCTTCGGTGTTGTTTACGTTCCTGGCGCTGGGCGCGGTAATGAATGTCCGCATGCGCCGGTTCGTCAACTGAGGGGTTTCGAGGCCAAATGGCCCGAGCCAGGTTTCAAAAGTTTACCTCTTGCGTTTCACCGGAACCGTCCGGAGCGCAAGGGACCAAAGATTGAGTATTTTAGCCGGCCAGGTCCGGATGGATCTCGAGCCCGGCAGGACAAGGGTTCATGAGCACGCAGAGACGGGAAAACCGCCCCACTCCAACGATGAAGATCGATGGCTGGGCATCCCAAAACCGTTGGCAGCGTAGAAGTTGCGCGAGAAGTGCGCTGGTTTCGGGGCAGACAAACCCGGTGCCGGCCGCGCTGCACCGTCGTGCATTCGCCACGGTTGGAACGGCCTTAAAGCCGGCCCCAAGTTGGCTGGCCGCAAACTCTCTGCAATCGGATCACAGTTACCTAAACTTCGTTACGCCCGCATCGCTTTTCCAGCAAGACATCCGCCGCGGCTCACCGACCCCAGGGGCTGGCCTTCGCGCGGCAAGCGGCACAATAACGACACACAGGTTATCGCTTCCGTTCATTCCCTCCCCTTCCGGATTCGCGGATTTCCATCCAGCCTTGCCGCAGTTCCCAGCGCTCAATAGCCGCTGGACGGAAAGGTACGATGGCAAAAGAGATTTGCATTTCCAGCACGCCGCATGAGACGCGGCTTGCGATTCTTGAAGACGATCAACTCGCGGAGATTTACTACGAACGCGAAAACGAATACACCCTGGCCGGCTCCATTTACAACGGGCGCGTCACACGGGTGCTGCCCGGCATGCAATCCGCATTTGTGGATGTGGGCCTGGAGCGCGACGCCTTCCTCTATGTAACCGACTTCCTCGAACTTGAAGATCAGGAAGAGGCCGAGGAACTGGAGAAGGCCGCAGCCAGCGGCGGCAACCAGGCTCCGCGCGAGGTCCGGCACACCGGCGGGCCCGAAGCGTCTGCCCAGCCTGCACAGACCGGCCAAAGTGTCCAGTCCGGCCGGAATGGCGGTCGAGGCGGCCAGAGAACTGACCAGGACCAAAAGCAACGGCACGACCGGCAGCCTCGCAATCCGGGTCTGGCGATTGAATCCGTGCCCGAGGCTGGCGAGGCTCCCCAGGCCGCTCCTGAATCGGTTTTTGTTTCTGAAGAATCAAGCGCCGAACAGGCAGACTCCAGCGAAGGCGGAGCAAAGCGCTGGCGCGGACGCCGCCGTCGTCGCGGCGGGCGTTCCGGCGATCGCGAGCAAGGCTCTTCCAGCTCTTCCGAAGGCCAACCGGAAACAGCGGAGAACCACCCACAGACCGCCGACGAATCTGAGGTCGCGCCGACTATTCACGCCGCTTCGGCTCCCGCGCACGCGTCTGCGGCTCCCGCGCCATCGACCCGCGCGCCGCACGCTCCGGCTTCGAGCGCGCCGGTTCCATTCGTTCTGCCCGGTGAGTCGCTTTCAAGGTATGGAGGGACTTCGGCAAGCGACGCTCCTGAGACCGCATATAGTACTGCTCCACCGGCGCGGTCCGGCGCCGCATTCAAGCCGTCAACGCTGATTGAAGCTCCCTTTTCGTGGGACGGCAGCGGCCTGCTGCCCGGCGAGTCGCTTTCCAAGCATCGCAAGCCCGAAGCCGCATCCGCGGAGGCGTTCGATGAAAACAGCGCCGCTCCCGACGAGATCGAGGAGGAGGAATTCGTTTCCGAGCGCGTTGAAACCAGCCCGGCGAACATATCCGAGCAAGCTGCGGAGGCGGAGCCCGAGGCTTTCATTTCACCCAGCGCCGAAAACTACTTTGCTTCGCACGAGCCGCTCGAACCCGAGCCGGCCGATGACGATTTTTTCGAGGAGACGGCCGAATTCGCGCGCGAACCGGCCGGCGCAGCAACTGAGGAAGAACCGGCCGTAGGCAAACCGGCCGACGCGCAGGAGTATGAAGTTGAGCCGGTGATTGACGAGCCATCGGCCGATGAGCCGGTTGCCGATCCTGTCGTCAGGCAGGATGAATCCGCTCCCGGCCTTGGTTCGAATGAGCCTCCGCCCGCCCATTCCGGCGACGATGCGGACACGGAAGAAGCGGTCAAGTCCGACGCAACTGAATCCGATGCGTCCGCCTCTCACCACGTCGACCCATCACCGCGCTCCGGCTTCCGTCTGTTTGGCCTTGGCGGCAAGAAGAAGGAAGAGCCAGCCCCTGCTCCGGCGCCGGCGAAGGCAGCCTCGGTGGCCTCCGTCTCGGCCTATGCGCCCGGAAGCGGCGTCATCGAGGAAGAGGTAATTGACGAAGAGGAGTTCGATGCGCCGCATCATCACAAGGCGGATGAGCACGACCTCGAAGACTACGAAGAGGAGACGCTGCCCAACCAGATTCGCTCCGGCGCACTGGGCGAAATGCTGCAGGAGGCCCATCTCGACCACAAGATCCAGTTGAAATTCGAAGGCAAGAACGGCGACGATGAAGACGCATTCGACGACGAAGAGGACGACGATGAGTCCGTTGCTTCTGATCAGCCCGCTGCCGGCGAAGGCCAGAGCGCAGCCCGTCAACCTAGTGACCGCGGTGGACGCGGCGCGCGCCGAGGCGCTCCCGCACGCCAAGGCCAAAGCAACCGCGGCGGCCGCGGCCCTTCGCGCCGTTCCATGCAAACCTCGGATCTGCCCATCATCAGCGACCTGTTGAAGCCCGGACAGGAAATCTTGGTCCAGATCGCCAAGGAACCCATCGCCAAGAAGGGCGCCCGCATCACCAGCCACATCGCGCTGCCAGGACGCTTCCTGGTCTTTATGCCAACCGTCTCGCACGTCGGCGTGAGCCGCAAAATTGCCTCCGACGAGGAGCGCCAGCGCCTGAAGCGGATCCTCACCCACGAGCGCGGCGATGCATCGGGCGGATTCATCGTTCGCACCGCGGCCGAGGGAGCGTCGGAAGAAGAACTTCGCTCCGATCTCCGCTTCCTCATTCACCTTTGGGACGAGATCAAGACGCGTTCCGACACTTCCAAGTCGCCGGCGCTGATCTATCACGATCTCTCGCTGATCGAGCGCATCCTGAGAGACCAGGTCAGCACCAACTTTTCATCGATCTGGGTCGACTCACAGGACGACTACGAGCGCATTGTCCGCTTCCTCAATCGCTTTTCGCCGACACTGGTACGCCGGGTCAAGCTCTACACCAAGGAGACTCCGCTCTTCGAGCACTTCGGCATTCAGGACGAAATCTCCAAAGCTCTCAGGTCGAAGGTCTGGCTCAAGAGCGGCGGGTCGATCGTGATCAACCAGACTGAAGCCCTGGTGGCCATCGACATCAACACCGGCAAATATGTGGGCAAGTCGGCGCGGCTTGAGGACACCATCGTCAAGACCAATCTCGACGCGGTGCCCGAGATCGTCCGCCAGATTCGGCTGCGCGACCTGGGCGGCATCATCGTGATCGACTTTATCGACATGGACGAGCGCAAGAATCGCTTCAAGGTGCTGGCCGCGCTTGAGGAAGCTCTCAAGGCCGATCGCGCGCCGACCAAGGTTCTCCAGTTCAACGATTTCGGCTTGGTCGCGATCACCCGCAAGCGCGTCAAGCAATCTTTGGAGCGGACGCTTTCGGTCCCTTGCCCGACCTGCCAGGCCACAGGAATGGTCAAGAGCCCGATCACGGTCTGCAACGAGATCTACATCGAGCTGCGCAAGATGAAGAAGCACTTCGAGAGCGCCGATGTTCTGATTCGCGTGAATCCGGAAACCGTCAAGGCGCTCAAGTCGAACAACGCCAGCTGGCTCACCGAATTCGAGGAGTTAGTTGGAAAGAACATCCTGGTCAAGAGCGACCCAACGCTGCATCCGGAGCAGTTCGACATTCAGGGCTGAGCAGGAATTCTGCAGCAACAACGAAGGCCGGGGTTAAACTCCGGCCTTGTTGTTTCTGGCCATTTGTCCTATAAAACCGACGAAGATTAAACTCGCTTACAATCTGGAGGATGGTCAGGATTGGCAAGGAGACAATCATGGAATCGAAAGACGTGTTCACGGCTATAGGGCTGGTTGTTTCGGCCTTGACGGTTGTTCTGGGATGGTTCGTTGAACAGCATAGGAATCGAGAGCACGAGAAACTCAAGATTCGCCTTTCCAAGACGGAGGAGATTGCGGAAATCATCATAAACCGCAAGCTGCCGAACTGTGGCTTCATAAGAAGTGAAGGAAAGGAGAGTGACGATCAGCGCCTCGCCGAACATCAAGAGAACATTCAGTGGTGGGGCAAGGTGTTTTTGCTTGTTCAAGTTTATGGAACGAAGGAGGTACAAAATGCGTTCGATGAGTATGATGACGTTGTGAAAAAAGGTGGCGCACTCGCGGAACAGATATCAGCATTGAACAAGCTTAAGGACATGTTGGTTAAATCCATTCGCTCCGATCTGGGGTACAAGTGAGTCATTCAGTTGGTTCGGAGGCACGAAGACGACCCTGCCTGCGGCTTTCTGCCACTCTTCGCGAAAACCAATTCACCGAATCACATGAATCGGAATGCCAAGCTTCAAGTTTCTCCAAAGCTGTTCAGTCGCGTAGACCGGGGCCTTGAGCGCGATCGCCAGAGCCAGGCAGAATGAGCCTCCTGTTAAAGCCGATAGGGAATCCGAATGCCGGGATCGTCCTCGGAGAAGTCGCGGGTGTTGCGGGTGATGAGCAAGCGGTCCGCAGATTCGGCGGTCGCCAGAATGATCGCATCCGGCAGCTTCAACTTACGCAGCTTCCGTACTAGGAAAGCTCGCTCGGCCACATCTGGAGTAATGGGAAGGCAGCGGAAGGCGTTGAGAAAAGGCCGGATACGGCTCTCGTCTTCAGAATTGCTCCCGGCCATGACTTCCATCCAGGTGACGATGCTGATGGCGCGGTCCTGATATCGGCGGAGTTCGGCTCCCGCCAGGTCAATACCGCTCAGGTGGTCTATCAGAATGTTAGTGTCGAAGAGGACCTTCGTTCCTACCATTCCTCGCGCATCCGATCCTGATACTCCAGGCCATCCACGGGGCGGTCCCGCCAGATTCCGAAGGCTTCCGCCGCCGGATCAGTGCGATGCGGCTGCAAATACTGTGAAATTGCGCGGCGCACGAACTCCGCGCGGGAGATGTCGAGCTTTTTAGCGACGCCATTGACCAGATCCAGGTCTTCCGCCGGAATATCCACCAAGGTGCGCATGACGGCCTCTTTTGATATACAGGCATGATACTGCTTTTCAGGCAATAAGCGCAATGGCTGAGGCCGCTTGCCAAGGCTATGCTCCGGCGCCCTCGGGCCGCTTCACCGAATCACATGAATCGGAATGCCGACGTTCAGATTTCTCCAAGCCTTTTCGGTTGTATAGACTGGCGCCTTGAGCGAAATCGCCAGCGCAAGGCAGGATCGATCACCCAGCGAAAGTCCATACTTCTCAGTCTTCGCGATCAGGCTTCCGGCGATTTTCGCTTGGTCTGCGGTGAAGGGCTCAGGATCCGACTCCAGCATGAACGCGTCCTTCCAGGCCTTATCGGGATCGTGACCCATCTTTACAAGCTTGCTTTGCACCTCTGCCAGGTTGATTGTACTGGCCACTGCGCCGGTCATGATTTCGTCCGTCATTTTCTCCGCACCTCGTTCCTGGAATAGGATCGCGAGGATGACGGACGCATCGAGCACCGCGCTACTCATGCTTTGCGGCTTCGCGCCGCTCTGCGCTCAACTCATCGGAAACCAGAGTCCCAGGCGGGGCGAGGTGCCGCACACTCCGTTGCGCCCGCCGAATGCGGCTCCGCAAAGTCGAAATGCGTAGTTCGTCGTCTTCCACCCGGAATACCACTTTGTCACCCACGCCAATCCCCAACGCCTCACGAATCTCCGAGGGGATAACGATCCTGCCTTTTTCACCGATTTGACCCCGAGCCTGAAGTTCCATGTGTCCCCTCCATTCATGAGTGGCACTAGCATAAGCTCGCGCCACTCTCTTCAATGGCAGAAGCATCGAAAACAACCTCATTCATGCTTGGCTGCCTCACGCCGCTCCGCGCTTAACTCGTCGGCGAGGCTGACCCCGGCTGGCACATATTTTCTTACTCGCTCCTGGGCCTGCCTCAGGCGTTCCCGCATTGTTGCAATGGGCAGCTCGCCATCCACAACGCGCATATCCAGAACATCCCCGTCCGCCAACCCCATCGCTTCCCGCAGCGCCGCGGGAATCACAAGCCGGCCCTTTTCGCCGATTCGAGTCCTAACCCATAACTTGCCGACAAACCTCGGCCATTTCCGGCCCACTTTTGGCTCTTGAAGCTCCAAAACCTCGATGATCCCACACCTCTAAATTGGTGACACTATAATATCATAGTGGCACATGCTGATGAAGTGGGATTTTTTCTGTTTGTCCCACCGTCTGTGATCGCGCTTCCTGTATTCCCTATCGGGTGCTTGGCGGCGACATCTTGCCGCCGATAGTCTGAAAGGCGGCCCAGTTCTGCTCGATGAGCGCAGCGTTTCCCGGTGCGACTGAATTCGGCGGGTACGCCTTGATGAGGCCCTGCTTTTTCATCCCTACAAACCCCAGGTCGTTAATGATTGCGCCGGTGACCACAATGAATTCTCGAGTGGTCAGCCCGTTGGCGTGGATGATCGACGCAATCTGAGGATACTTTGAATCGATGTCCAGGGCCTGTTGCGTGATGGCCTTTTTCCCGGTGGTGTCGGAGCCGGCATCCATGGCTGCGCTCAGCTTTGGGTCCGATGCAACCAATCGGTTGATGGCATACATGGCCTTGGCCGTCTTCTGTGCCTTTTCCAACGTCAAAGCGTATTGGCGAACTTCGACCACATCGGGATTCTCATTGGCCGCAAAGCCCGCGAGGGGCGCGCCATTCGCAGCGGCAGCCGGCGCCAGCATGGCAACAACGGTGAGCAAGGGGAGTGCTTGACGCAATCTCATTCGTTCTTTCCTCGTTTCATGAAGTCTCGCCGGAACCGGCTGAGAGATTCTATAGCGGCATTCTGGCTGCTGCCAAGCGTCTTTTTCCCTTAGCCCGGTAGGAACCTGCGCTCGACTCGTTTGTTTGTCGCCCTACAGAATTCCCAACACCCGCAGCCGTAGCAAGCCGCCAGCCAGAACCCCCAGCGGCATGATGGCAACCATGGTGAGTGCGTACCAGATGGGCTGCTTGCCGCGCGATTGCATGGCGCTGAGCGCGGACATGGCGAGCACAACCAGCGCCAGCACCAAATCGTTAAGCAGCGGATTTCCGGCGGCGATCACCGCTGTCACGTAGCCGCCTGCCGTGGCTGCCATAAAGGAGTAGCTAAGGTTGGCGAATGCATAGCCAGGCCGCAGCCTGTCCTTCACGCCGGCCCATCGCGGCGTCAAGCGAGTTAGCAGCGCGGCTATGAAGACGATCAGCAAGGCCACCGTAGCGTAGCCGGCCAGCAGCGCCACAAATGCGTGCAGGATCACCACGGCCTTTTTTCCTCCGGCGGCTTGGTTCCCACTTCGCCCTTGGCGATGCGGTCAAGAAACGCGCGCGCCAGCTTTCGTTCACCGGGATTCGATTCGCCGTGAATCGTGCATAGATCAAGGAACTCGTCGCAGAGCGCATTCTGTTTTTCCAGCTGGGCAAAGATCGGCTGCAACGCTAGAGCTAACTCGCGCAGCCGCGCAGCCTCGGGCCAGGACTGATCCTCACCTTCGCTGTCCAGGTGCTCGTATGCGGAGAACAGGCCTCTGCGCCCTCGCGCGCATTCTTCCAGGCAGGCCAGTAGCTGATCATGAAAGGCGCTAGCCAGCATCTCCAACTGATCGGGTTCCACTCCGTCGCGCGGGTCCATTACTTCCCTTGCATAGCGGCTTCCACATCCTCGGCGGTATGCGGCAAAGCGGCGTCAAGGTCGATCAGCTTTCCGTCGGCGCCGACTAGGAAGTCGCACTCGATGCGCACTCCAAGCTTCTCCTCGGGAATGTAAACCCCCGGCTCGATGGTGAAGACCATCCCCGGCTTGAGAACAGCCGGATAGTCGGCCGGATCGTGAACGTCGATGCCCATCATGTGGCCCAGGCCGTGCAACCAATACTGGCCCAGCGGCTGGCCGCGCAAATCTTTGCCGTGGGTGTTGATGTAATTGTAGGCTGCGTTGTCAAGTGAATCGGGGTCGCGGCGGTCGCGGTCGTTAATCTTCGACTTGCCCACGACAAAAGCGTCGATCGCCGCCTGCTGCGCACCCAGCACGATGTTGTAAATCTCCCGCTGCCGTGGCGTGAAGTGGCCGTTCACCGGAACCGTCCGCGTAATGTCGGAGGCGTACATCGAGTACTCGCACGCCGCATCGACCAGCAGGATGTCGCCGTCTTCGAGCGTCCGCGTGTTCTCGGAGTAATGCAGAATCGTCGAATTGATTCCTGAGCCCACGATGGGCGCATACGCCGGGCGCTCGCATCCGTCCGCCATCCAAATTGCCGTCATCTTGCCGGCGAGCGCGCGCTCTGTCACACCAGGTTTTGCCGACGTCATCATCACCCGCTGCGCTTCGATGGATGCGGCGGCAGCTTTTGTCAAAAGCTCGATCTCTCCCGCGTCTTTGACCACGCGCAGTTGCTGGGTGAGAGTGGTGACGTCGTGCGTCGGCGCAGCCGCGTCCTGGCCCAGCGTCGCGGTGGTAAAGCCGATCAGCGCCTTGGCTTGAGAAGACTCAGGCTGCACCCATACATGCGGCAATCCGGGACGGCCTTGGATCAGCCGGCGGTCGCTGTCGCTGTCGATGAGCCGGTTCAGCACCGCCGCCAGTTCCGTCATCGGCTGCACCGAGTCCACCCCGGTAGCTTCGACCACGCCCGGCGAAGCCGCGTCCAGCTTGGCCCCAGTGTATTTTTCCATGCGCAGATCGCGCGTGGGCAAAAACAGAATCTCTTTGTACGCTCGCGGCTTCTCAGCTTGCGGCGCATCGCCCACAATCAGGAGGGCAGCGCCGGGCTCATTCCAGCCAGTCAGGTAATAGAAGTCCTCGTCCTGGCGATAGGGCATGAAGTCCAGCACCGGCTCTTCGGCGGCAAACAGCACGGCAACGCCGCCATGGAGCTTGGCGGCCAGCGCTACACGGCGCGCGCGGTAGACCGGCGAGGTTTGCTTTTCGAGCGAATGCGCGAGGGGCGGAGCCAGGATCGCGAAGGCGAGAGCGGCTGCAAGGGAGAGGCGAGACACTATACGCATGAAACCAGCCTCATGCCCCGCGTCGCGGCTGTCAAGTTGCTCACTTATCTCGATGGATTAAGCTCTTCGAGCGCCGCTCCAAGCACCTGACCAGGACCGGACTCTTGCACGAAGACAATCAGCCGCAGATTCTTCGGGTCCAGACCGTGCTTGAGCTTGGCTTGATAATCGCCGGTGAAGGTCTTGCCCTTTTCCAGCTTGCCGATCTTGACAATTTCCTGTGCGACCGCAACGTGCGACAGGCGGCGACCGCCATTTTCTCCATGCAGCACCTGTGACTCCGCGTGATCGAGAGCCAGGACTGCGAAGACGTCGGCATTACGATTCTCCGCGGCGCCGTCCACCACAATGTGGGCGCGAAGCAGAGCGGGCGGATCGCCTTCAACATGAATGACGCCAATGGCGATGGGAACCGGTGCGGCTTTGGCCGCCTGCAGCAGGACATTGCTTACCTGCTGCGCGTCGTTCAGCGCCAATTCGCTCTTTCCGTCTACGATCAGTTGCGGCGTGTAAGGGCTGCTGAGCCCCATGATGCGCGCATATTCGTTCTGGCGCTCGGTCAACAGCGGCGAAGAGAACGGGTCCATCCAACCATCGTGATTCCAGTAGTCCACGTGCTCGCTCAGCACAATGGCTCGAGCTCCGGGAATGGGTTGATTGGCATCCAGCCGCTGTAGCCAGGCGTCGGCGGGCGTGCAACTGGAGCAGCCTTCGGATGTGAAAAGTTCGATAAGAATCGGAGTCGCCGTTTTTCCGGCGTCCGCGCTTTGAGACTGGCCCAGCGCGGTTGCGGACAGCAGCAGGCACAGCAGCGGCAGGAGAGACGACCGGAATTCAGCGCGACTCATGGGTGCCTCGTTTCGCTACATAAATACTGCTCGACTGAAACCTTGCGTCCCACTCGGATAAGAAGAATTGTAGCGTGACAGGAAGAGATGTTGCCATCCTGCCAAGGCAATGCATTCAATGCAAAGAGCCAAGGCGCAATATCCGCCCGCTTCTCTTCCGGCATAGCCGCCTCAATGCGTCAAACCGCGTTTCCGCGCCGCAATCGCGACCATGCGATTCAAGTCTCCGACATGCCTGCCGATAAGCTATTCAAGGTAGTTTTTTCATGAGAAGGAGAAAAGCTATGCAGATCGGCGGCATTTCACCCATTTCTCAAACCACAAATGTGTTGAATCCCATATTGGTTGACAGAACCTCGGCTGGTTCCGTCTCCAGAGCAGCAGCATTGCCGGCGCTCGCGAACCCTTCGAGTGGAACCAGTTCTTCCGGCACCACTCCGGCTTCACCAGCGGCGCCAGCTTCGGGGTCACACGCCCGGGTGGCGCAAGCTCAAAGCGGAGGCTCCAGCGCTGAGTTGGATTCGCTGTTTACCGCGTATTCCACAACCGTGGCGGGAACGCAGTATACGGGTAGCGTGCAGGAGGCTAGCGGCGAATACACAGGTTATGTTTTAAATCTTGCGGGCGCTAACGCAAGCGGATCGAACATCCAAGCCGCGGAGAACAATCTCGACGTTCGAATCGATGAACTTGTTTAGTTGATGTTCAGAGCCTGAAGTGCTCGCTGACTCACGGGCCAATGAGTTTGCTCAGCGCACCCTGCACGCCATCCACGACGGAAGTCCAGTCGCCCATTCGGGGCTGGCGGAAGAGGCGCATGGTTGGGTACCACGGGCTGGTCTGTTGCTCCTCGCGCCAACGCCAATCGGCGGCAAAGGGCAGCATGAGCCATGTGGGAACGCCAAGAGCTCCGGCCAGATGCGCCGTCGAGTTATCGATGGTGATGACCTGATCCATGGCCGCAATTTGAGCTGCGAAAAGATCCACGTTGGCGAATTGGTCGACGCTGCGGTCAATGAGTAAGGGCGCTTGAGCCTCGGCTGCCTGTTGTGCCAGAGTGTCGAAATCTCCGTATTGCAGGCTGACCCAGCGAATCCCCGGCAAAGCGAAGAGTGGCGAGAAAGATTCCAAATCAATGGAGCGCTTGCGTCCGGTTTTGGCGCTGTTTGTATGCCAGGCCAGCCCAATGAGGCGGCGGCCATCGCCATAGCGGCCGCGAAGCCGGTCGCGCTCCACCGGGTCGGTCTTGAGATACGGCGAGATAGTGGCGGCGAACGAAGCTTCACTGGGCCGGAACATGCAAGGCAGGCTACCGGTGGGTAGGTGAGCGGAAATCTCCTGGCCTCTTGATTGGGTCAATGTCGGGCGCTCGGTTTTATCCCACTCGCTCACCACCTCAATGCCGGGAAAAGACCGCGCAAAGAGCGGCTTGAGTCGCGGGTCGCAATCGAACAGGATGCGGCTGCCGGTGCGAATGGCGTCGGGCAGCAAACCGGCGAACATGATTTCATCGCCGATCCCTTGTTCTCCCCACAACAGCAACCTTCCTGGTGCGACTTGCTCGCCAGTCCAGAGCGGCTCTGGATAGGCACGCATCGGCGTTTCGTGATCGATAGATTGCCAGCGGGTTTCGTAGTTACTCCAACCTGGATCGAACTGCCCGTTCAGCAGTTGAGCGAGTGCATGACCGAAGCGGGCTTGTGAATAGTCCGGTTGAAGTTCGATAGCTCGCGCATAACTCCCGAGCGCCTGGTTAAGCTGTCCCAAGCCTTGCAAGACACAGCCAAGGTTGTAATGGGCTTGCGCATAATCCGGTTTTTGAGCTAACGCACGCTCGAAGCAACCCGCTGCCGCAGTTAGATCGTCTTGTGCCTGCCGCGTGTTTCCAAGGTTATAGTGCGCTTCCGGTAACTTAGGGTTTAGCGCGAGGGCGCGTTCGTAACATGCCGCGGCTTCATTGAGTTTGTTCTGTGCTTGGCGAAGGTTACCCAGGTTGTAACATGCCTCTGCATAGTTTGGATCGAGAGTCAGCGCCCGCTGATAACTCGCCTCAGCTTCATCCAGCTTATTCTGAGCGAGGAGCGCATTTCCCAAGTTACCGTGAACCTGGGGCTGGTCAGGCTTGAGGGCTAATCCTCGCCGATAACTTGCCACAGCTTCATCTAACTTGCCTTGTGACTGGAGAGCATTCCCTAGATTAGTGTGGGCTTCGGAAAGGTTAGGCTTAAGAGCCAACGCACGTTCATGGCTGGCCATAGCCTCATCGAGCTTGCCTTGAGCTTGCAGGATGTTTCCGAGATTGACGTGGACCTCTGCCAAATCCGGCTTGAGCGCCAACGCGCGCTTGAAGCAATTCGCAGCCTCGTCCAGTTGCCCTTGCGCCTGAAGAACCGTGCCCAGGTTCATATGCGCCTCAGCAAGGTTCGGCTTGAGAGCCAGCGCCAGCCGATAACTGTCCGCTGCTTCTTCTGGCTTGCCGAGGGCCTGAAGAACAGTGCCGAGATTGGAATGATAGGCAGATTGGTTCTTATCGATGGCGATGGCTTTGCGAATCAGTTCGACGGCAACGTCATCCCGTCCGGCCTGGTGAGCCAGCGTTCCGAGCAGATGAAGGCAGTCAGCATGATTGGGATCGATGGCCAAAATTTGGCGGTAGATTCGCTCGGCGTCGGCAAACTGCCCGTGCTGGTGCTGCCGGAGTGCGTTGCCGAGCATGGTCTGGAGCAAAGTGCTTGACCTAGGCGGCATTTTCCCTTGCCTCGGCACCCGATGCTGCGCGGCGGAAGAGGGATGCCGAGGGCGATTCATGCGCTCAGTTTAAGGCGAGCAAGTTCTCATTTGCACGCGATTCTGCTTCTGCGACGGATTGCCGCAGGATGCGTTTCCCGGCTCGGGATTTCCCAATTTGAGATCGAGACTTAGCCAGTCGGCTCAGTCTGGTTGGCTTCTGAGCGCCAGCATCTTTGCGGCGACCCGGCCCCCGCCGCGCAGCAGGGCTTTCACGGGCCAGCGACCTTCCGGATCGGGAAAGAAGATTTCGCCGGTGCGGCGCGCTTCAGGGCGGTAATACCAGCGCTTGAGCAAAGCCAGATGGCCTTGGCGGATGGTTGGCGATGGTTGCGTGGAGGATTCTGCCAATGCGGCCAGCGCCGCCTCCATGCGGGTTTCAAGCATGCTGCGCTGGATTTTTGCGGGCGCGGCTGCGCCAGTTTCGACTGCGGTATCAGATTGCACGCGTTCGGCTGGTGGAACTTCGAGAACCGGTTCGATGGCCATCGGTTGCGCAAAGAGCGAACTGGAACCTGACTGCTCGTTCTGAATTCTCATGCCGACGGTAGAGAATGCCGCGGGCCCGCGAAGTCGGGCATTCTCGAAAACAAAAACGGCGACCTCGTCATGATTGGCGGAGGGTTGCAGAATAACCGCGCGCAGTTGGCTGAGCGGACGGACGAGCTCCGCGGCGAGCGAGCGGACGGAATCAACACGCTGAACTTGCGCATGAAGAGCGGCGGCGGATTCGAACTCAAGGTTGGCTGAAGCCTGGTCGCGCTGAGCTTTGAGAACGACGAGGCGGCTTTCACCTCGTGTGGCGAGAAAGCTTTCCACGGCGGCAGCTTCTTCACCATAGCGCTCGTCGGTGCAGCCTTGATAGCAAGGCGCGAGGCACATTTTCATTTCGGAATAAACGCAGCCGGGATGGCTCGGATTCGG
>CAZSVJ010000006.1:20653-31960 GCA_964610185.1 uncultured Occallatibacter sp.
GCAGCGGCGCAGCAGAAAGAGCTTGAGAGCCTCGTCGGCAAATCTTTCTGCTGCTGTCCGCGACTGGAATGGGCCGAATGACCAGTCGGCTTCGCGCTGGCTGGGACGGTGCGTGACAGTGATGCGCGGATAGGGATTGTTGCCCAGAAAGCGAACGAAGGCGGGGCTGCGCAGGTGCAGGCGTTCCAGGGCCTTGGGGCCGAAGACCTGCTGAAGCAACTCAAACTGAAGAAACAGCGATTCGAATTCGGAGCCCGTAAGCTGCCATTCGATGCGGCGCACCCGGCCGGCCAATTGCAATCGACGCGGATGTTTGGCTGAAGGCTGAAGCAAGCGGGCAAGGCGCGCGCGCAGGTTGGGAGTGCGGCCAATGTAAGGCTCGGCATGGGCCTCAGCACCATAAAGCGCGAAGACAGCCGGAGATTGCGGCAGTTGTGCGAGCGCTGCTTTGGGATCGGACGGGTCGAAAGGGAGCGACTGACTTAGCACGGCCACCCTCCGTCAAGCTCCAGCGATGGTCATGCCGTCGATGCGCAGTGTGGGCGAGGCCACCGCGCTGCGGAAGACCAAATCGTTACCGATGGCGGTTACATTCATGAGCATCTCGGCGAGGTTGCCGGCGATGGTCACTTCTTCAACGGCGTGAGTGAGCGCGCCGTTCTCAATCCACAGGCCGGTTGCGCCGCGCGAGTAGTCGCCGGTAACCACGTTGACGCCGAAGCCCATCAGTCCGGTGACGAAGAGGCCAGCCGGAATGTCAGCGACGATCTGATCCGGAGTCAGCGTGCCGGCCTCCACATAGAGGTTGCCAGCGCCAATGCCCGGCGTACCCGCCAGCCCGCGCGATGCGTTGTGCGTGGACTTCATGCCCAGCTTGCGGGCGCTGTAGGTGTTGAGCAAATAGTTGCGCAAAATGCCCGATTCGACGACCGGCGTGCGCAGCGATGGCAGTCCCTCGCCGTCGAAGGGCGAGCTGCCGAAGCCGCCTACGCCTGACGACAGCAGCATGGCGTTGTCGTCGATGATGGTCAGCGTGGATGTGGCGATTTGCTCGCCCAGCCGCCCAGCCAGAAAAGAAGCGTGACGCCAGATCGAGTCGCCTGATGCAGCTTCGAATACGGAACCGATCAGCGAGCGGGCTACCTCCGGCGCAAAGACGATGGGTACACGCTGGGTGGGAACCTTGCGAGCGCCGAGGCGGCGAAGCGTGCGTCGGGCTGCTTCTTGGCCAATCGATTCAGGCGACTCGAGGTCGGCGAGCCGGCGCGCGGACGACCACCAGGCATCGCGCTGCATTTGGCCGTTCGAGTCCATGGCAAGCGGAGCGGCAGCCACACCGGCGTAGCTGGTTCGATAGCCGCCTATAAAGCCGCGCGAATTGGCCAGCACCTTGCGTCCGGTGGCCGCGTCAAAGCTGCCGCCGTCGGAGTTGGTGATGCGCGGGTCGGCAGCCAGCGCAGCCGCTTCAGCCCGCCGCGCCCACTCGATGCGCTCCGGCCCCGAGAGCGAATAGACGTCGTCGTAGTAAAGGTGCAGATCGTCCGCAACGGAACCGAATTCGGCGGCTTCAGGCAAGCCGGTGAAGGGGTCTTCTTCCGTAACTTTTGCCAGCGCGATTGCCCCATCGACGAGCTGGCGAATGCCTTCGGGCGTCAAGTCGCTGGTGGATGTTGAAGCCGAGCGCGTTCCCAGAAAAACCCGCAGACCGAGGCCGCGCGAGCCGGATTCCTTCAGCGTCTCCACTGCGCCCATGCGGACGTTGACGCTGAACTCGTCGCCCTCGCGGACGACTGCCTCGGCGTCGGTTGCTCCAGCCTTCATGGCCAGAGCGACCACATCGGCGGTGAGGGATTCGAGGTCGAGCGTGGCTTGATCGGGCAGGGTCGCGGCTTGAGGCATGGGTCAACAGTAACAAAACGGCTTGATGTTCGGCACGTTGACAGGATATGGTCTTGAGTTTGATCGAAACAAGGGTTGCAATAGTTATCTTATTATGATAACCTTGCAATGTCATGCAGAAGCGCGATGCGGCCCTCGATACGCTGCTTGACCTTGACGGCCTCACGCTAGTTGCAGACCCCATTGGGTTCGGTTTGTGGTCACACAGGTTCCGGCTACGCCGGAGAAGCCGCACGGGCTGGATTACTCGCTTACGCTGCATGGACGGAGCCGCGAACGGCTGGTGGGATTCGACAATGCTCATCCGGTGGGCAAGCAGAGGCGTGGCGATCCGCAGGATCATCGCCATCGTATTCGAACAGTGAGGCCGTATGACTACAGCGACGCCGCTACGCTGCTCGCAGATTTCTGGGCAGAGGTTGACGCGGTTCTGAAAGAGAGAGGGTGAAGCCAATGAGCACGCTGAAGGTTGGAATTGCCAGCTACGACGAGATGAAGGCGCTGACTATGGCCATAGCTCGCGGGAAGCGGAAGCTCGCGCCGCAGGAGCCGAGGGTCTGGTTTCCTTCGACGGAGTCGTTCGCCAAGGTGCTCTCGGCGGGGAACCGCGATCTTTTGAGCGTCATCGCCGGAAAAGCGCCTGGCTCTTTGGAGGAATTGGCGCAACTTACTGGGCGAAAGAAGTCCAATCTCTCGCGCACACTCAAGACCATGGCGAATTACGGACTGGTGCGGCTGGAACGTGGGCCGCGAGGACGGATTGCTGCTAAGGTGGTTCACGACCGGATCGAGCTGGAATTGCCGCTGGTGCGAGAGGATTTTTCGGCATAGGCTGCGCCGCAAAATCGAGGCGGCCGGCTACTTGCGCAGCATCTTCCGGTAGTATCTTTGGCTGTAGCCGTCTTGCGCATAGCACATTGAGCCAAGGTAGCATTGAGCGCCGTCGCGGCCCCAGTTGTAGGTGTCGTTCCAGTGGCATTCGAGACGATGGGGAATAAGCAAGTTTTCGAAGTCGGGACAGACCTTCAATGCCAGATTCTGCTTGCGGCGGACGCCGCGGTGGGCCAATTGCTTGTCGCATTTTGCGCTAGCAAGGCCCGTGATCGCCGCATAGGGGCGACGGTAGGAACGGCTCATAATGAACTCCAGGTACGCAGTAGCGTAACTAGGTCATGGCGGTTTCCTCCTCTTATGAGTTTACCTTGCCCGGACGATGTTTTTTGCGCCGCAGAATCCAGCAGGTCATTTACATCTCATATTAGAATGGATATAATCGGGAGATGAAGGCGCTTGAGTTTCTTGGCGATTCCTTGAAAGTGGTCAGCGAGTTCCCCAAGGACGCCCGTCAGGCCGTTGGTTATCAGTTGAGAAGGGTGCAGGACGGGAACTTGGCCGAGGATTTCAAGCCCATGCCGAACATAGGCAGAGGCGTGGTGGAGATTCGAGTTTGGGCGGGCTCGGGGACGTACCGGGTGCTCTATACAGCACGGCTCGGTGACAAAGTGTACGTGCTGCACGCATTTCAGAAGAAGACGCAGGAAACTCCGGAGCGGGACAAAGAGATCGCCAGGAAGCGGTTCAAACAACTCATGCGGGGGGATTGGTGACCAAGAAAAGGCAAGTATTCGCCAATGTGTGGGACGCGATCGCCGATTCGCCGGCGGAGGCCGCGAACCTTGAAGTGCGCTATCATCTGATGGAAAAAATCTCCGCGATTGTGAAGCAGAATGGCTGGACCCAGGCAGAGGCCGCTGAGCGCTGCGGGGTGACGCAGCCGAGGATCAACGATCTATTGCGCGGGCGGATTGCGCGATTTTCGGTCGATGCGCTGGTGAATATCGCGGCGGCGCTGGGGCGCAAGGTTAGGGTTAGTCTTGAGGACGCGGCGTGAGGTGGGGGATTTAGTGGCTCGGGCCTGCTTCGCGGCGAGCGATTTTGCCAGGGCTTCTAATTCGGGAGCGAGAGCGTCGTATTCACGCTGAACTTCAGGATCGGCCAGCATCTCGGCCTTGATCACTTCAAACGGGATCGTCATGCGGTTCTCCCCTTCTTCAAGTGTCGCATGAGTGGAGTCGTGTGACGCGCGTTTCTCGGCTAAACCGGAGGATCAAGTGCGGAATCCGTCGCGATGACCGGACCTGGGATGCCTGGCCATCGATCACATGTGGATTCGCTGAGTACGAAGGTGTGGAGATTTCGCGGAGGATAACACGTTTGAGTGCTACACTGCGATTGAATCCAGGTGTTCCCGTGGCCAAGACCGATTACCGCCTTGCCAGCGCTAGGGCTCTTGAGCTACAAAGGAAATCCGAGGATTTGCGGGCATCTTGCCAGTGCCCAAAATCTCCCGATGGTTGCATATGTTGGCTTGCGTCTCCCCCCTGTGTCTACACAGGCTGCATTCTTTGAGACGTCTAACGGCTGAAGGAACTGGGTTGCCGTGGAATTGCAACCGCAAGATGCGTTTCACAACTTTG
The DNA here is from genome assembly GCA_964610185.1 of uncultured Occallatibacter sp. Lineage (GTDB taxonomy): Bacteria > Acidobacteriota > Terriglobia > Terriglobales > Acidobacteriaceae > Telmatobacter. The sequence continues at coordinate 25,030 of CAZSVJ010000006.1, forward strand.
AACCGGGATTTCGTCCCCGGCGTCATGCGGGGGTGTACTTTGAGCACTCTGTCTATCGGCGTTGTGCGACTTTGTGCGCTTCATGCAACTCCAGTGCCTGCTGCGCAGTCCAACTGACGGAAGTCCGAAACTTCGGGTTTCGGGCACGCTTCGCGAGGAGGGGAATTTCTATGGCGACCGCCGAATGCTACTCGTCTCAGGGGAGTGACGTGTGGGTGTTGGCCAATGCGACGGTCTACGAGGCAAGAGAGGTCGCAAACGAGTTTAACGAACACGCTGCGCGTCTTTACGAAGTTTTGAAGGTGCTCCAGTTCGTCTTTGTCGCGGCGACGGTATTGATGCCTTCTTTGAAGAGGCTCGTAGTCAAACAATCGAAGCTGATCGCCAAACTCGGGGCCGCCCGGCAGGAGAAATGGGATCGGGAAGACTGCCGAGAGATGTCCTTGCTGCTTCAGGACCTCATTCAGGACGAAGGAAACTTTATCGAGAACGGATGGGGTTACATGGGGCCGTTTCGTCCCCTTATCGCAGGTAGCCTCGACACCTTGCGCGATCAGCTTCGGCAACTGAATGAACACGCGATTCATCTCGACGCATTGTCATTGCCGCAGGCGTCGATGCCCGGGGATGCAGACTGTCAAGAGTTTATAACAATGCTGGCAGGGCCCGAAGAGTACGACTTTTCCGATGACCCGGGCTCTCGCAGGAGGGTCCACTCTCACATCTAGATGCCGAAAGCTGACGGATTTTACGACCTAAATCCCGATCCGACGCAGTACTACCAGGGGGACGTTCTTCGGAACGTTCCCTTTCCAAGTTGGCCCACGCTTCGATCAGGAACCGAGATGCACAAATGGGCGATCCTTAGGCCCATTCGGCCGGACGGTCGGCCTGTTGATCAGCTGCCCGCTCACCTAGTGGCCAGGGCTCGCCGCGACGTCCCGGACAGTTTTCAGAATCTCCTGTCTAGAGAATTTGTGGTCGCGTCATGTCAACTGCGGCAGGTGCTCATTCTCGCCCGGGGATGCGAAATCGACAAAAAGAGAAACCAGGCGATTGTGGCACCGGTCACCGCTATCCGTGATCTTCCCGAGGTTGAGCGCCAACCAGAGAGGCTCGAAAGGATTCGTTCCTGGGGGAACATGCACAAGTTCTATCTTCCAGAGGCAGTTGGAATCGGCGAATCGTTCGCTGATCTTCTCAAAATCACCGCCATCCACCGCGACCTGCTTCCGGACGAGGAGGTCGTTGAGCGACTTGTGGTGCGGCTCTCGCCTGCAGCCTGTTCGCAACTGCAAGTTTTCCTGTCTGAGTACTTTGGAAAGAGCTTCGGGTTTGACCGCTGGAATGAATGTCCGCAGGACGGGTTCTATAGCTGTTCTTCGTGCTTTTATAACGGTCGAGAAGTCAGGAAGTTATTTCATCGCGAAGGGGCGCGGTTCGGACCATGCCCAATTTGCGGAGACGACGCCGAGTACGTCAGGCTGCCATAGCCCCTATTTGTCGTTACGGGTCTTGGATGTTTCACTTCTAGGAAAACGAGAATCGGTGATTTTGACGGGCTGCACCGACCTCTACCTTCCCGTACCGCCGACGGTCATTTTGTCTAGCTTGATGGTGGGCATGCCTACGCCTACGGGGACTGACTGGCCGTCTTTGCCGCAGGTGCCGATGCCTTCGTCTAGCTTTAAATCGTGGCCCACCATTGACACGTATTTCAGGGCTTCGGGGCCGTTGCCGATTAGGGTGGCGTCGCGGACGGGGGCGGTGACTTTGCCGTCTTCGATCAAATAAGCCTCTGATGCGGAGAACACAAATTTGCCATTGGTGATGTCTACCTGGCCGCCGCCGAAGTTGACGGCGTAGAGGCCGCGCTTGACAGAGCGCAGAATGTCTTCAGGGGCGTCGTCGCCGGCCAGCATGTAAGTGTTGGTCATGCGCGGCATGGGGATGGACTGATAGCTTTCGCGGCGGCCGGAACCGGTGTTGGCCGCGCCGGTGAGCCGCGCGGAGAGCTTGTCGGTTAGATAACCGCGCAGCACGCCGCCTTCGATGAGGACAGTTTCCTGAGTCGCTGAGCCCTCGTCGTCGACGTTGAGCGAGCCGCGGCGTCCGGCGATGGTCCCGTTGTCGACTACAGTAACCTTGGGGCTGGCTACCGATTGGCCGATCAGGCCGGCAAAAGCCGAGGTCTTTTTGCGGTTGAAGTCGGCTTCAAGACCGTGGCCTACCGCTTCATGCAGCAGGATTCCGGGCCAGCCGGGGCCGAGGACCACCTGCATCTCGCCGGCTGGGGCGGCTACGGCGCCTAGCTGCAGAATTGCGCCGCGGGCAGCTTCGCGAGCCAGGCTCTCAGGGCTCTTGGACCCTGTGAATTGTTCCAGGCCGGAGCGCCCGCCACCGCCCGCAGAGCCCTTGGTGGTGATGGCGTCGTGCTTGGCGATGACAAATACGTTAAGGCGGCAAAGGGGCTGTGTGTCGCTGGCAAAGGCTCCGTCGCTGGCGGCGATGAGGATGCGGCGCAGTTCTTCAGAGTAACCAGCCCGGACCTGGACGACGCGTGGATCAAAATTTCGCGCGGCGCGATCGGCCCTCAGAATCAGCTCAAGGCGAGCGGCCAGGTCAAGATCGAATCCGCCGAGGGGAACGGGATAGAGATCGGCGGCGGGCGCTTCAACAAAGCCTTGCACGGTTTGCGTGGCCGGCCCTGATGCGATGAGCGCGGCGGTGCGGGCGGCATGGAGAAGGCGGTCGGAACTCAGATTGTCAGTGTAGGCGTAGCCGGTGCGCTCGCCCGAGAGCACGCGGATGCCGCAGCCGGCACTGGTGCCTTGGGAAGCGGATTTGACGATCTGCTCGTCGACGCCTAGAGAAGTCGCCGTGACCGATTCGAAGTAAAGATCGGCATAGTCGCCGCCGGCCGCAAGGGCTTCGCCTAGGCAGCGTTCCAGGAGGCGCTCGGTGAGCCCGAATTTGTCAAAAAAATAACGTTTGTGGCTGGTGCTCTCACTGTTACGAGGGGAAGCGGCCGGATTGGTCATCGTATCTTCAGTTTACGCCGGAATCTGTGCCAGCGCGTATGCGCGAAGCCTCGGTGCCTCTTGCGGAGCCCCCGTTCCTGTCTTGATGCGGGGCAATTCGTACTCTTCCATACGGGCAATTCTCGTGCTAGATTCTTCCCATGAAGAAGATACTTGCTGCCGCTTTGCTGTTGATGGTGTTTGCCTCCCCGGTGTTCGCTGCCACGGGACATCATCATCACCGCCACCACCATCACCATCACCATCACGCCTAAACCGGACCTGGTCCCGAAGCAGCTCCACCGCCGGGACCAGGCTGCTCTGGCCTGTTCCATTTTGACTAAAAGGCCGAGCATGGAAGGTCAGTGGCAGAATCCCTGTACAAAAGCATGGTAAAGTTCAAGCCATGACCGAGACGGAATTGGAAGACCTGCGGTATCCGATTGGCCGCTTCAGCCCACCCGCAAGCAGCATGGCAGGGATTCGCGCCGCACACATTCATACCCTGAGCATGCTGCCGGAGCGCCTGAGCAAGGCCGTGGCCGGGCTGAGCGATTCCCAGCTCGATACACCCTACCGGGAGGGCGGCTGGACAGTGCGCCAGTTGGTGCATCACGTACCGGACAGCCACGCCAACAGCTACATCCGCTTCAAGCTCGCTCTCACAGAGGATTGGCCGACCATCAAGCCCTATGACGAGGCCGCCTGGGCCAAGCTGGCCGATAGCTCGCTGCCCGTCGACGTGTCGCTCTCGCTGCTCGCGGCGCTGCATAGCCGCTGGGTTGCGCTGCTGGAATCGATGTCGGAAACGGATTTCCACAAAGGCTACATCCACCCGGAGCAGGGCCGCCAGAGCCTGGCCAATGCGCTGGCTCTTTATGACTGGCACTCGCGCCACCACACCGCACACATCACCAGTCTGCGCGCCCGTCAGGGCTGGTAGGCCTTGGGCATGGCCAGCGGCGACGACGGCGCTTCCGCTGAAAGGCTGACTCAAAGCATTGAAGCTTATCTCGCGGACCATCCGGCAGCCGCAGTGCTTGAGGATGGCCGCGTTCTGTTCGATATGCGCACGGCCCACTACGCGGTGAGCGAGCAACATGGCCGTTGCCTTCTGCAATTGTGGAGCGAGGAGCGCAATCTGATCCGCACGGTCGTGGACGTGCAGGAGCGCGCGCAGTGCCTGCGCCTGACCACTCGCCGCATGGGCGCGGCTAAGCCACAGGCGCTCGAAGTGGTGCCTAGCAGCGACCGGCGCACGCCGACGGCCCGCGAGGCTGGGCGCAGAAACTACCAGCGGCTGCTGGAGCGGGTTCTCACGCGAGGCTTTATCGGCTCCAAACTGGACGGAATGCGGTCAGCCATGGACCTGGAGCACAGCTTCGGTCCGGCGTATGTTCGTGGCCGCCTGCTGCGCGGAACGGCGGCGGATGCGGTGATCGGCGTGGGCGAGGCGGAATCGGCGGCCACGGTAGATGGGATTCTGACACTGGGCATTCTTTGGCTCGACCATTGCCGCCGAAAAGGCGATGGGCGAAGGCACTTTGGCGGGTTGAAGGTGATTGTGCCTGCCGGGGCGTGGCGGACAACCGCGGAGCGAATGGCATGGCTGAATCATGCGGCTGCGGATTTTCAGCTCTTTACGCTCGACGAACGCAGCGAAGAGCTGGCGCTGGTGGATTTTCGCGACACAGGGAATCTGGCCTCGCGATTGGTTCATGCATTCTCGGCTCCCGCGGCCATTGAGCGCTGCCACGCCGGAGTAGCCCGTCTGCTGGGGCTGGTTCCCACGGCGGCCAGGGAGCGGGTGGAGGTGCGCGCCGGCTCCGCGACCGAGGTCGGGCTGCTGCTGCATGGGCTGGAATTTGCGCGGGTGCGGCACGGGGTTGCGGCGCATTCCTTTGATCGATCGAACGAGGTGACATTTGGCGCGGGAGCCAACGAGACGCCGCTGACCGCGGAGAATGAATCGCTTTGCCGCGACCTGTTTGCGCGCCTCTTTCAAAGCAGGCAACCGGACGGCGCGCACAACGACCCCCTATTCCGGTTGCAGCCGGAGCGTTGGCTTGAGGCGCGGCTGCGCGGAGGGATCGCCGACCTGCTGCCGGATTTGCGCGGAGACATGCTGTATACGCAGGTGCCGACACTTTCGGTTGGAGATCGCGGATTGCTCGACCTGCTGACGCTCGACCGCAACGGAAGGCTGGCGGTGATCGAACTGAAGGCCGACGAAGATCTGCATCTGCCTCTGCAGGCGCTGGACTACTGGATTCGCGTGCGCGCGTTGAACGACGATCGCGAGCCGGGCGCGGGCAACGAGGGCGGCAGGCCGTTGTCGGCATTCGAGCGGCAAGGCTACTTCACCGGCGCGGAGGTTTCGCCGCTTGCTCCGCGATTGCTGCTGGCAGCGCCGGCACTGCGGATTCACCCGGCCAACGAGCCGGTGCTGCGCTACTTTTCTCCGCGGGTGGAGTGGGAGTTGATCGCGGTAACCGAGCATTGGCGGCGGGAGTTGAACGTCGTTTTCAGGAAGCGAAGCGGGGACGCGCCGGGTTAGTGGGCTCACTACCAGATGATCGGAATCATGCCTGAACTCTTGATTTGCTTATCACGAGTGACGAGTTGAATCCCTTCAACCAGCGCCGTTGCTCCAATCAAGCAGTCCTGAGGATCTTTCGGGTACGAATCGGGGAAGCTGACGGCGCGCGCCGCGATCTCCGGCGTAATGGGAAGTACCGTCATCTTGGAAGCACACTGGCCGACGAAAGATTCGACGCTAAGCTTAGTTTCAATTCGCCCGTTCTCGGCAAGCCAGGCCATCTCGTGGAGGGTGATTCCCGCAATCGCAAGTCCGCCTTCAATACGGGCGGCGCGGATGGCTTCTCTTGCCCGTTTTGACAGTTTGTCCGGTTCAAATGCAAGCCAGATGGCGATATGCGTGTCGAGAAGAATCACTCAGGCAGGTTCCAATCCGAAAGTGGGATCGTGTTCACAATGTCTCCAACAATGCGGCCCTTTCCTGCCATGAATCCGAAGATCTCGTCTTCATCGGAATCAACCGGTATGATTTGCACAACCGGTTTTCCGTGCTTTGTGACCACCACAGGACGACGGCTCTCGGCAACCTGCTCCATCACCGCGAGGCACTTCGATTTGAATTGCGCGGCCGGAATTCTCTGCATGAGATACCCCTTCCAATATGACCACAATACTATGACCACTTTAGAAAAGCAAGGCTACCGATAGGCCATCGGGACAATTCTAGGGCACCATTTCGAAGATCAGCGAACCATTCTCGAATTTGGAGAACACACTCTCTCAGTCGTGTATGTCAGTGCCCAAACACCAGACTTGGGCCACCCGACTGCCAAGGCCGCATTCGGTCAGAGAAACCTATCGGCTCTGGCGGCGTTGAGGGCGTTGAATGTGGCGTCGTACCTGCCTTGCTCCGCGGCGAGGCGCAGCCGGTTCACATTTTGCACGCAGATTTCGGCGGGCGTTGGCTGGGTTTTCAGTATCTCCATGACCTCGGCAATGAACTGGCCGAGCGGCATCGCCAGGGGGTCGTTGGCTCCATCCATAAGGTGGGTTTGCACGTAGGGAGGGATGAGCTCGAGGACCTCGATCGAGGTGGCCTTGAGTTGATACCGAAGCGACTGCGTATAGGAGTGGATGGCGGCCTTGGTGGCGCAATAGGTGGGCGTAAGCACTAGAGGCACAAACGCCAGGCCGGACGAAACATTCATGATGGCGGCATGGGGCTGCTGTTTGAGCTGCGGAAGCAGAGCCGCCGTGAGCCGGATGGGACCGAGAAGGTTGGTGGCGACTGTGGCTTCGGCATTGGCCAAATAGTCTTGCCCGAGCAGTCTCTCGTGCCTCATGATGCCGGCGTTGTTGATCAGCACGTTGAG
>CAZSVJ010000007.1:0-31417 GCA_964610185.1 uncultured Occallatibacter sp.
TGCCAGGGAACTATCTCTGAAGCCCTGCACAATCCGAGCGTCGAGATCTTCGATGTCATCCGCTACTTTGGCACGCGCAAGAAGATCTTCAACGTGCATTTCCGCAACATTCGCGGCCGCCGCGACGACTTTATGGAAGTCTTCCCGGACGAAGGCGACATCGATTTCGTGAAGGCGCTCAGGGTCTACAAGGAGGTTGGCTATCCTTACATGCTAATGCCCGATCATGTCCCGCAAGCGACGGCAGACCCGGACTCCCTGCAATCCTTTGCATTCTGCTACGGCTACATTCGCGGCCTGCTTCAATCTCTCAACTCAGCCGCCTGAACGGAAAAATGGACATTGCCTGAAGACAGCCAGACACGAATTCGATATCTGATTATCGCCATCCTGTTCGCGGTCAGCTGCTTCAGCTATGGCGACAGGGTCGCGCTCTCCATTGCGGGCGCCGCAATGGCAAAAGACATTTCCATCAACCCGTTGAAGTTGGGTTTACTCTTATCCGGATTCAGTTGGGCATATGTCGTGGGCCAGTTGCCGTCAGGCGGGTTGCTCGATCGCTACGGGTCAAAGAGAATCTATGGCTTCAGCATTCTCCTTTGGTCCGTCTGCGCCTTCCTGACAGGCCTTGCGGGATACCTGGCCGCAAGCGCCGCGTTCACCGCGATCTTCGCTCTGAGGCTTGTATCCGGATTGGCGCAGGCTCCCGTCTTCCCTGGAAATGGCCGCATCGTTGCATCGTGGTTTCCAACCAGCGAGCGCGGGCTGGCCTCCGCAATCTTCAATTCATCGCAGTATTTTGCATTGCTGATCTTTGCGCCGATCTTTGGATGGATCGTTCACGTCTCCGGTTGGCGCAGTTGCTTCTGGTTCATGGGCGTGCTTGGTTGTGTCCTGACGTTGATCTGGTTCAAAAATATATATGGAGTAAAACAGCATCCTCGCATCTCCAATGCCGAGATTGAAATCATTGAGACCGGCGGCGGCTTGGTGAATACCGACCAGGGGACAAATGCGAAAGTGAAGAGCAGTCCGCTCACCTGGGCCGCGATCGGAATGCTTCTCAGCCATCGCATGCTGGTCGGTGTTTACATCGGCCAGTACTGCATTGTTACGCTCACATGGTTCTTTCTGACATGGTTCCCAATCTACCTCGCGGAAGCGCGCCACATGTCGATTCTGCGGGTGGGATTTGCTGCCGCTGTCCCTGGACTATGCGGCGGCTTTGGCGGAATTCTCGGCGGCGCAATATCGGATCGACTTCTCAAGAGAGGCCACTCGCTCACCTTCTCGCGCAAGGCGCCGATCATGGCGGGGATGGCACTCTCGATGACCATGATCGCCTGCAACTATGCGCAAGCGCAGGCTCTCATGCTGCTGTTCATGTCGATTTCTTTTTTCGGCAAGGGCGTCGGTGCTTTGGGCTGGACCGTCATCTCCGATACCTCTCCTAAGGGCATGGTCGGCCTGAACGGAGCGCTCTTCAACCTGATAGGAAACATGGCGGGAATTACCACTCCCATCATTATCGGTTACATCGTTCAGAAGACCGGCTCATTCGATGACGCGCTTATCTTCGTCAGCTTCACGGCACTCTGCGCGATCGTAAGTTATGGTCCGCTTGTGGGAGAGATCAAGCGCCTTAACCTGGTCGACCCTTCGGTGCCGGCAAGCAATCGCTGAGCGCGCCTGCTTCGGACCGATTACACTTTCAATGGATGAAGGAGAATGAGCCATGCCGGAATGGCCGGGGAATTTGCCTCGCAATGCATTCAAGAAAGCGCTCACAAGCTGCGAACGGCAGGTTGGCCTGTGGAGCGGTCTTGCCAACCCGATAGCCGCGGAGATCGTTGCCGGCGCGGGTTTCGACTGGATCGTCATCGACGGCGAACACGCCCCCAATGATATTCCGTCTCTGCTCGCGCAGTTGCAGGCGATGCGTGGCGGCACGGCGGAGCCCGTCTTCCGCCTGCCGTGGAATGACGCCGTAATGTTCAAGCGGGCTCTCGACGTCGGCGCCCGCTCGCTCCTGGTTCCATTCGTCCAAAATGCCGAAGAGGCGCGCAAAGCTGTCGCCGCCAGTCGTTACCCGCCGCTCGGCATTCGCGGAGTCTCTATCGTGCCGCGCGCCAACGACTACGGCCGCATCAGGGGCTACCATCAGAACGCACACCTCGATATTTGCGTGCTTGTGCAGTTGGAAACGAGGGCCGCTCTTGCGGAACTCGAGGCGATCGCCGCTGTCGAAGGTGTCGATGGAATTTTCATCGGCCCCAGCGACCTGGCTGCGGACTTAGGTCATCTTGGCAATCCGCAACACGCTGAGGTGCAGGCGGCAATCAAAGATGCAGCCAAGCGGATTCGAGCCGCGGGCAAGTCCGCCGGAACATTGGCTGCGAACATCGACGACGTGGAGCTTCTTTTTGAAAGAGGATTCAACTTCGTTGCGGCGGGCAGCGACGTAGGCCTACTGGCGCGCGGCGCGGAAAATGTGGCTGCGCGGTTCCGCAAGAATTAGATCACGCGCGCCGCAACCAGAATGCGGGTGGGAGACCAGCTTCCGCGCAAAGGAGAAGAGAAATGGCCACCGTGGGATTTGTCGGTCTCGGCATCATGGGCCGTCCAATGCTCAAGAATCTTTTGAAAGCAGGTCACACCGTCATTGCATATGGCCGCAACGCCGAAAAGCTCGGCGCTTGCGTCGCCGATGGAGCCAAACGCGGTGCATCGAACAGCGATGTGGGCGCGCGCACATCGATCATCTTCACCATGTTGCCCGATGGCCCGCAAGTGGAAGAGGTCGTCCTCGGCGAGGGTGGAATCCTGGAAGGATGCAAGGCAGGATCTCTGATTGTCGATATGAGTTCCATCAATCCGCTGGTCTCGCAAAAAGTCGCCGAGGTCTGCGCCGCCGAAGGCGTGGGTTTTCTGGATGCACCGGTGAGCGGCGGCGAGCCCAAGGCCATCGACGGTACGCTCGCCATCATGGCCGGCGGCAGCGAGGAAAACTTTCGCAAAGCGGAGCCGTTTCTTAAATGCATGGGATCGAGCGTTACGCTCACCGGCGGCGTGGGAGCGGGGAACGTGACCAAGCTGGCCAACCAGATTATGGTCGCTTGCAATATTGCTGCAATGGGCGAGGCGCTGGCTCTATCTACCCGCTGCGGCCTCGATCCGGACGTTGTATTGAACGCGGTGAAGGGCGGCCTCGCCGGAAGCGCCGTCCTCAATGCCAAGGGTCCAATGCTTATTGCGCGGAACTTCAAGCCGGGATTCAAGATTCAGCTTCATCAAAAGGATCTGCGCAATGCGCTTCAAACCGCGGAAGCGAACCAGATGTTTCTTCCGCTCACCGCGCTGGTCCAGCAAATGCTGCTTTCGTTGATGGGCGATGGCAAGGGCGAGCTCGATCACTCGGCGATCGCCACTTTTGTCGAGAAGCTCTCTCACGTCGAAATCGAGCGGCCCGCCGGCGAAGCGTAACAGGGGCGCCGATCCGCCGCCTAAGTAATCGGTGAAGGATTGAACAGAACAAACTCGTTGTGCAGGCCCCATCGGTCCGTCCATGTTGTCTTGCGTCCGCTTGCAACGTCGAGAATCAGCTTGAAAATCTTTTCGCCCAACTCGTCGATGGTTGCGTAGCCGGTAGCGATGACGCCCGCATCCACATCGATCAGGTCGGGCCATTTCCTGGCTAGCGGAGTGCGCGTCGAAACCTTGATCACCGGCGCCATGGCCAACCCGTATGGCGTTCCGCGGCCGGTGGTAAAAACATGCACGTTCATTCCCGCAGCCAATTGCAAGGTGCCGCATACAAAGTCGCTGGCCGGCGTTGCGGCAAAGATCAGCCCCTTCTTTGTAACGCGTTCCCCAGGACCGAAAACCCCGGCAAGCGCGCTTGTCCCGGACTTCGCCGTGGAGCCGAGCGCCTTTTCGACAACATTCGTGAGCCCGCCCTTCTTGTTTCCGGGAGAGGGATTGGCGCTTCGATCCACGCCGCCGAGGCTCAGATACTTGTCGTACCAATTCACTTGGTCGATCAGTTCCTGTGCGACCTCTGCATTGATGGCGCGCGCTGTTAACAGGCCGATCGCATCGCGCACCTCAGTCACCTCAGAGAACATCACCGTCGCCCCTGCTCGCACCAGCAAATCGGCCGCAACCCCGAGCGCGGGATTGGCCGTCACTCCTGAAAAAGCGTCGCTGCCGCCGCACTGTAGACCAACCACAAGATCTGCCGCGGGCCGAGTGACCCTTCGTCTTTGATTGAGCATGACGAGACGTTCTTCCGCCATTTGCATAATGGCCTTCACCATTGCTTCGAAGCCCTGCTCGTCCTGCAACCGGACAACAAACGGCCTTGTCTCCATCATGGGAAATGTGCCGTTTGGCATAAGTCTCGAGGGCTGCAACTTCTCGCAACCAAGACTCACCACCAGCGGCGCGCCGCCCAGGTTAGGATTGAGGCTCAGATTGCGAAGAGTGCGAATCGGAATTTCCGCTCCAGGCGCATCGATCGCGATTCCGCATCCATATCCGTGGTTGATGGCGATCACATCGTCGACATAGGAATAGCGCGGCAGCAACTCGGCCTTGATTCGCTTTACCGCGTAATCCACCGTCGGCGCGACGCACTGGACCGTTGTCGAAATGGCGAGGATGTTTTTGGTGCCGACCGAGCCATCCTCGTTCACAAAGCCCTCAAACGTATAACCCTCAAGCGGCGGCAAAGGCTCTGGAACCGCGGTTGAAATGGGCAAGCAATTCAGATCCGGCGGTTCGGGCAAGCGCATCACTTCCTCGTGCACCCACGATCCTTTCGCGATCGGGACTTTCGCATATCCAATCACAGCGCCATATCGGGTGATCGGTTCGCCTGGACGCAGGTCGGCGAGGGCAACCTTGTGCGCCTCCGGCACCTCGTCTACCAAAACAAGGCCGCAATCGAATGTCGTACCGGCAGGCAAGCCGCCCTCATTCACAATAATGGCGACGTTATCCCGCGGGTGAATCCGAATATAGAGGGGTCGGGAATTCTCTGTGCGGACCATCGCGATTACTCCTCTCGGCGGCCAATCAGCCGAATGCGTCCTGCATCCAATCTACCGGAAATTGGCGCTGCCCAACTTGTATTGAAACGCAATCCACGAATCGGCCCCGCGCCCTGCCTTTATACTTAGATGTTTGCTGCGCGACAGTTTTGCTGGCCAGCAAACGGATCGTGAAAGAGAGACGGCATTGGCACAGGCGGAGATCGGCATCATCGGCGGCAGCGGGCTTTATTCCATGCCCGGATTCACAAATGTACACGAAGAGCGCGTGGAAACGCCCTTCGGCGACCCGTCCGACGCCTTTGTGCTTGGCGAGCTTGAGGGTCGCCCACCGCGGCGGGTTGCCTTTTTGGCCCGCCATGGGCGCGGCCATCGCATTCTTCCATCGGAGCTGAACTTCCGAGCCAATATTTATGCCTTCAAGAAGCTCGGCGTCGAGCGCATTCTTTCAGTTTCGGCCGTCGGCTCGCTCAAGGAGGAGCACAAACCCACCGAATTCGTCGTTCCCGACCAGTTCATCGACCGCACAGTTCATCGCATCTCCACGTTCTTCGGCGAGGGAATCGTAGGCCACGTAGCCTTCGGCGATCCAGTGTGCGCCACGGTAGCCAAGGCGGCGGCCGAGGCTTGCGCCACAGTCGGCGTGGTGGGCAAGCTGGGCGGAACCTACGTCTGCATGGAAGGCCCGCAGTTCTCTACCAAGGCCGAGTCGCATCTCTATCGCAGTTGGGGCGCGGATGTGATCGGCATGACCAATTTGCAGGAAGCCAAATTGGCCCGCGAGGCCGAAATTTGTTACGCCACTGTAGCGATGGTCACCGATTACGATTGCTGGCGTGAGGGGCATGACTCGGTAACCATTGAGGAAATTGTTGCTGTGCTGCACAAGAACGCGGACAATGCGGCCAGGGTTGTCAAAGCAGCGGTGGCGGCGATGCCTGTTGAGCGCACATGCGCCTGCGCCTCGGCTGCAAAGTACGCCGTGCTCACCCAGCCCGCTGCGATTCCCGCTTCAGCAAAAGAGAAAGTGGGCCTGCTGTTTGGCAAGTATCTCGGTTGGTAATGTATTAGCGAGTTTGTGGATTAGCAAGTTAGCGGGCTGGCGAGTTACTAAGTTAGTGCAACGGAGTTAGACAGACTTAGCAAGAGAGGAACAAAAATGGCGATTACCGTAGTGGGCAGCGTTGCCTTCGATTCAATTGAGACACCGGCGGGGCGGCGTGAGCGCTGCCTGGGCGGCGCCGCCACGCATTTTTCTCTTGCCGCCAGTTTTTTTACCGATGTGCGCGTAATTGCCGTCGTCGGCGAGGACTTTGGAGCGGAGCAGGAAGCCGTCTTCCATGCGCGCGGCATCGACACGCGCGGCATCGAGCGCATCGCCGGCAAGAGCTTCTTTTGGGAGGGCTCGTATCTCGAAAACCTCAATGAGGCCAAGACCCGCACCACCGAGCTCAACGTCTTCGCGGCCTTCGAGCCGAAGATTCCCGACGCCTATCGCGATTCAGAATTTCTGTTTCTAGCTAACATCGATCCGGTGCTGCAACGGCGCGTCCGCGAGGCCATGCCGGACGCGCGGCTGGTGGCCGGCGACACGATGAACTACTGGATCAAGGATCATCGCGCGGCGCTGCTCGAAGTGCTGAAGGGGCTCGACATTCTGCTCATCAACGACACCGAGACCAAAATGCTGGCGGGCAACAACAACCTAGTGCATGCTGCGCGCGCGGTCATGAGGTTCGGACCGCATACGCTGGTGGTCAAGCACGGCGAGTATGGAGCCACGGCCTTCTTCAGCAGCCACAGCTTTTCAAAGAAGAGCGAGTATGAGGAACACATCTTCCGTGCGCCCGCTCTGCCGCTCGAAGAAGTGGTTGACCCGACCGGCGCGGGTGACAGCTTTGCCGGCGGCTTCTTCGGCTACCTTGCGTCGCAGCCCGAACTCACTCCGGCCACTTTTCGGCGCGCCATGTTTTACGGCAGCGTGATGGGCTCGTTTGCAGTCGAGCGCTTTGGCACTGAGCGGTTACAAGCCCTCACCCGCAAGGAGATTGACGACCGCTTCATTCTGTTCCGCGAGTTGACCCACCTTGACTGAAGAGTCCATTCCGGCTGGCCCGATCTCGCGCAGAGAATCGCTCTCAGTACTGGCCTTCTGCGCGGCGTGCTCGATTGCGGCGGTAATCTGGAGCTGGCAACACGAGGCGATGCTCAACTACGGCGACGCGGTTGCCCACCTGCATATCGCGCGCCGCGTCTTCGACTCACACCAACCGCGCTTTTCGCAGTTGGGCTCGGTGTGGCTGCCGTTGCCGCACATTTTGCAGATTCCTTTTGTTCAGGTTTACAGTTGGTGGGCCAACGGAATTTCCGGCATGATTCCTTCGGCGCTTGCATATCTGGCCGCCGGCGCAGGGTTCTACAGACTCGCCCGCCGCTGGCTCCCGCGGCCCTGCGCTATGTTGGCGCTGTGTTTCTTCGCCACCAATCCCAATCTGCTCTACCTGCAGACCACGGCCATGACCGAGCCACTCTTTCTTTGCGAGACGATCTGGATCGCGCTTTGGTTGGTGGAATGGCGCGCCGGCCTCGACGCTAATCCCCTGCATGCCCGCCGCCTGCTCTGTTTCATCGCGGCTGCGCTCATCGCCGCCATCTTTACTCGCTATGACGGCTGGGTGATCGCGCTGCTGGCATGGGTAAGTATCGGCATCGTCCTTGCCAGTCGCCGAGCCCTCAGGTCGCGCGCCTTCTGGCTCGCATCAATTCTGGTGGTCGCCGCGCCGGTCGCATGGTTTGTTTACAACGCCGCAGCCTTCGGCGATTGGCTGTACTTTCTGCGCGGCCCCTATTCTGCCAAAGCTATCGAGATACGCACCTCCGTGCCCGGGTTTCCGCCGCATCCGGGCTGGCACAATCCTTGGGTCGCCCTGATCTTTTTTATGAAAGCCGCGGAACTCGACGCTGCCGCCGCTGCATGGGGCAACGTCCTGCTGGCCTTGTCTGTCCTTGGCACGGCGTATGCATGGCTAACGGAGCGCAGTCGCGCTTTTGCCTGGGCATTGCTGCTATGGCTTCCAGTTCCCTTCTATGCATACTCGGTGGCGTATGGATCGGTCCCAATTTTTCTCCCCGTCTGGTGGCCTCACTCCTGGTACAACCTGCGTTATGGAATGGAGCTGCTGCCTGCCCTGGCGCTCGGCGTTGGATTTGGCGCGCAGTTTATCCGCGCAATCATGCTCAAGTTCAAGCCCCGCCATCTGTCCGGAGAAAGGCTGACCCTTTGGCTTAATTGGGCCGTGGCCTTTCTGATGGTTGTAGTCAACCTGAATCTCTTGCAGATGCTGCGCGAGCGCCCACTAGTTTACGTCGAAAGCACGAAAAACATTGAGGCACGCCGAAGTTACGAGAGCCAGATTCCTCAAGCTTTGAAAGCGCTCATCGCCCAGCGCCCTGGCTCCGTGATTCTGATGGAAACTTCGGTCGATCCGGAACTCGTTGCCCTCACCGGAATTCCGCTGCGCCAGACCATCAACGAGAGCGATCTGGAAATCTATAAAGAAGCGTTGGCCGCCCCAGCCGCCCATGCGGATTTGGTCCTGGCGTTCGATGGCGACGAGATTGACCAGGCCGTCAAGGCTCATCCCGCACGCTTGACGATCGTAAGGCGCTTTTCTGCTCCCGGCCAGCCATCCGGCACACTTTACATTTCCGATACAGGTTCTGCTCTGCCGCAGCGAGCAAAACTCAACAAGCCAACCTGCTCGGTGGTAGCATCGGGCATGGAAATCTCATGAGCATGGCATTGGCACAATTCGCTCAGCCCCTAACCTTCAACTGGCTGGAACAAGTCGGGGTCGTGAACGGCGCAGTCGGCCGCCTGCTTCTGGCTTGCCTGCTTGGCGGCGTCATCGGACTTGATCGCGAGTTTAACCGCAAGGCCGCCGGCGTTCGCACCAACCTGCTCATCTGCATGGGCAGCGCGTTTTTTACACTGCTCTCCGCGGTCCTGGCCGGCGACAACAGCCCCAACAAAGGGCAGGTGGCCTCCAACATTGTGCAGGGCATTGGCTTTCTGGGCGCGGGTCTTATCCTCCACAATCGCAGCCGCATCAACGGGCTTACCAGCGCAGCAAGCATCTGGGTGGTCGCATCGATCGGCATGGCCTGCGGCGCGGGCCTTTATCCCGCGGCATCGGTCGGGGCTGTCATCGTCGTCTTTTCATTGGAGGTGGTTGGCTTCCTCGAACGACATGCCAACCTGAAGCCCTACACCGTTACCTATGAAGCACGCGGCCAGGATCAGCCCCGCATGCTCCAGTCGATCCTGGGAGCAATGGACAAAGCCGGCCAGCGCCTCACCGGCGTTGAAACCGACGCCATCGGGGAGCTCCAACGCATCTCCTTCCCTCTCACCGCCGTTAGGCGTCAACATGAGCGCATGAGCAAAGATCTGGTTGCCGGGCAAGCCATTGAAAAGCTGTTCACCTTCCGCGATCCGGAGGAAGATTGATTCCCTTCACCAAGGCCAACGCTTGCGGCAACGACTTTTTGATCGTGACTCAGGACGCCGCCGCCGGCTACGACTGGGCAGATCTCACGCGAAATCTCTGCGCGCGCAACACCGGCATCGGCGCGGACGGTGTGGAGTTTTTTGCTTGGAACGACATCGGAGCCAGTTCCAACTCCGGCCGCATCCGCTTGCACAATGCCGACGGTTCGGTTGCCGAAATCAGCGGCAACGGAACCCGTTGCGTAGCCGCGTGGATGGCCGAGGCTCTCGGCTCCAAGCCCGGCGATGAACTGGAGATTGTTACCGATGCCGGCCTGCGCGTTTGCCGCGTGAACGCGATCAATACGGGCTCCGGATTCACCGTGGAAGTCAGTACCGGCATGGGCACTCCCACCTTTGCGCCGCGAACCGTCAATCTAGCCGACTGCGTGTGGGTGAAAGGCGTCGAGGTCTCCACCGGCAATCCACATTTCGTCATTGCGGTGAACGATGCTGAATTCACCAGCAATTATGGCTACGACTGGCAGACACTTGGCGCGGGGGTTTGTAGGCACCAAGATTTTCCGCACCAGACGAACGTCGAATTCGTTCGCATTGTGAGCGAGCACGAGATTGAGATTCGCATCTGGGAGCGCGGCGTAGGAGCAACGAGTTCATCGGGCACCGGCAGCAGCGCCGCAGCCACAGCGGCGATTGCCTTGCATGGATGCAAATCGCCACTCACAGTGGTTGCATCCGGCGGCGCGCAGACCGTTTTGTGGGACGGTCCCGGCACAGAACTCACTCTCATTGGCCCAGCCACTCTGATTGCCCGAGGCGAGACATTCTACAAATGACAGCGCCTCTCGAGCCCAAATCGTTGCTGAAAATCTCCTCCGTCAAGAAGGGAGCCGGCATCAGCGTAATTGCGCCTGCAGCTTCCGCCAAGCTTGAGCGCGCGGAACAAGGGATGAGGCGCTTACGTGCTCTCGGCTTTCCGCCCAGCCTCGGTCACAACGCACTTCAAAAGGGCCCGCTCTACTTCGCCGGGACCCGAGCGCAGCGATTGAACGATCTGCATGAGGCCTTTGCCGACCCAAACACCCGCGTGGTCGCTTGCTTGAGAGGCGGATACGGCTCCAACTATCTTCTTGACGGGCTCGACCTCGATCTCATCCGCCGGCATCCCAAGCCGTTGTTCGGCTACAGCGACCTGACCGGCATTCAACTCCGTCTGCTCGACTATGTTGGCTTGCCCGCGTTTCACGGACCCATGGTCGCGGCCGATTTTTCAAAAGAGAATGGTGTCCATCTGCCGAGTTTTCAATCGGCGCTGAGCGGCCAGCCCTATAGCCTTGGCGCCGCGGAAGGCCTGCGCGTATTGAAGTACGGCGAAGCGCAAGGCACGGCGCGCGGAATCCTGTATGGCGGCTGCCTCAGCATTCTTGTCTCGTTGCTGGGCACTCCCTATGAACCGCAAACCGAAGGCAAGCTGCTGTTTCTCGAAGACACGGGCGCCAAGCCCTATCAGATCGACCGCATGTTGTGGCAACTGCGCCAGGCCGGCAAACTCGCCGGCGTGCGCGGCATTGTTTTCGGCGAGATGCTCGATTGCGCTTCGCCGGGAGCATCCCCGGACCTGCTCGAGGAGGTAATACTTCACGTGTTTCAAGACCTTGACGGCCCCATCGCTATTGGGCTGCGCAGCGGCCACGTCTCGCGCCAAAACGTGACACTGACCTTCGGAGTTGAAGCCGAACTGAGCGTAAGCAATGAGCCGATGCTGAATCTTCTCGAACCGGCGGTCGCGCGATGAATCGACAGGAAACAAGACGTCACATCCATCTCAGCGGCATCTGTGGCACTGCGATGGCCTCGCTGGCCGGCCTCTTGCAATTGCAAGGTCACCGCATCACCGGTTCAGACAAGGCCGCGTATCCGCCCATGAGCGATCTGCTTCAGTCGCTCGGCATCCCCATCCTTGAGCCTTACGCCGAGTCCAATCTCGATCCCGCGCCGGACCTGGTGGTCATCGGCAACGCCCTTTCACGCGGCAACCCGGAGGTCGAACGTGTTCTCGACCAGCGCATTCCCTTTACCTCAATGGCCGCTCTCTTGCGCGAGGAGTTTCTCAATGGGCGCGAGTCTCTGGTTGTCGCCGGCACTCACGGCAAGACAACAACCACGAGCATGTTGGCCTGGATTTATCAGTTCGCATCGAAGGAGAATCCCGCGCTCGAACCATCGTTTCTGATCGGCGGCGTGGCGGAAAACTTCGCGACCAGCTTTCAGCTTCGGCCCACGCGCACCTTCATCGTAGAGGGCGACGAATACGACACTGCATTCTTCGACAAGGGCCCAAAATTCCTGCACTACTTTCCCGATGCGCTGATCCTGACTTCCGTCGAGTTCGATCACGCAGACATCTACGTAGACCTTGACGCGGTGAAGACGGCGTTCAAGCGCTTGGTCAATCTCATTCCGCGCCGCGGAGTGATCGTGGCCTGGGACGGCAGCCCCAATGTAACCGAATGCGTGGCTAAAGCCTTTTGCCGCGTCGAGCGCTATGGCTTCTCAGCGGGCGCGGCCTGGCAAATCCGGAACCTGCGCCACGAAGCCGGCCTCACGCGTTGGCAGATCTGGCACAATGGCGAGTTCTGGGCCGACATCGAGACGCGTCTAGCCGGCGAACACAACGCGCTCAACGCCACCGCTGCCGCCGCGCTCGCATCGAATCAAGGCATCGACAAGCAAGCCATCAAGTCCGCGCTCGCCGGCTTCAAAAGCGTCAAGCGCCGGCTGGAGATACGCGCGGAAATCGGCGGAATCACCATCATCGAAGACTTCGCGCATCACCCCACGGCCATTCGCGAAACCCTGCGCGCCTTGCGTTCTGCCTACCCCCAATCGCGCCTATGGGCCGTGCTCGAGCCTCGCTCCAACACGCTTCGCCGCAAGGTGCTTCAAGCCGATCTGGTGGCCAGCCTGCGCCTCGCCGACCGCGTTCTGCTGGCCGGCGTCTACATGCAGCAGAATATTCCGGAAGATGAGCGCCTGCACCCTGAAGATGTGGTCGGCGCCCTTAACGCTCTCGGAACCGAGGCCAGCCTTTACTCGGACGCCGAAGCCATCGTCAACGCCATCGCGCCGCAACTCGCGCCCGGAGACGTGGTCGCAATCCTTTCCAATGGCAGCTTCGACGGCATTTATGAAAAACTGCCGGCGCGGCTGAGAGAGATCAGCCCCGATTCCGCCAGCCTCAACCTTGAAAAACCCGCATGATCTCCTCTCTCATTTTCGTCACCACGATGGTCATCCTCGGCGTTCCTTCGGCCATCCTGTTCATTCCCTGGTCGGCGATTACAGGCAACGTAATGCCGCTCTACAACGCCACGCAGTTTATGGTTCGCGCCGGTTATTTTCTGGCCGGAATCCGCGTCGAAACCACGGGCCAAGAGCTGGTGCCGGCGCACACGGCGTGCATTTTCATGGCCAATCATGTTTCCAATCTCGATCCGCCCGCGCTCATTCCGCGCATTCCCGGCCGCACCTCGGCCTTTATGAAGCGCTCGCTGATGAAGATTCCTGTCCTCGGTACCGCGTTCCGGCAGGGAGAGTTTATTTCCGTGGACCGCGACGGCCGCAAAGACAGCGCCCAGGAGAGCATCGCCGAGGCGCGCCGCCTGCTGGAGAAAGGCGTCCACATCACTACATTTGTTGAAGGCACGCGCTCCAAAGACGGCCGCATGCTGCCCTTCAAAAAGGGCCCGTTCTACCTGGCCATGGAAACCGGCGCGCCCTGCATTCCCGTCTCCATCTACGGCACTGAAACCATGATGGCCAAAGGCAGCCTGCGCATCCGCCCAGGGACGGCGCACATCGTTTTCCATGCGCCGATTTATCCATCCGGCTTTGCCAGCCGCGACGATCTGCTTGAAGCCGTTCGTGCAGCCATCGCCTCCGGCCTGCCGGAATGGATGCGATGCTGAAAACAAAACGAATCTACGGTTGCACGATCGCGTTATACCCGTCGTCAAGCAGCTTCTGCTTCCATCGGTTGGCCTCATCGCGGCTGCCGAACGGCCCTATCCACACATGGATCAGTCCATCCTCGGGCTTGCGCTGGGCGGTCACCGTGTAACCCCGTTTGCGCAGCGCATTCACCAGGACCGAAGCGTCGTCAGGATGGGAGACCGCGGCAATCTGGACCAGAAACGCCGCCTGCGAAGGCAGCGCCGGCTGCACCCTGGCGCCGGAAGCGAATCCGGTTGCTGGCTGAGGATTTGTTGACGCCGCCGGCACAACGGGCCGGACCTGAGCCGGAGTCCCCTGAGCCGGCTGCACCTGAGTTGAAGTGGTTTCAGACGATCCAGACGGCGCCCCGGCTCCGGCACTTGGCTGAGAATTCTGTAAACTTGCCGCAGCTTGCGCGTCCGCAGCCGGATCGCCGGCTTGCCCGTCTCCAGCATCGGGAGCCGTGGTAGCCGCTGCCGCGCTCTGCTTGTTCGCCGAGGGCTTGGGCGTAGCGGCGCTTACCTGCACGACCGGTTGCGCGCTATCGACGGGCTGTGCGGCTGCCACAGGCTGCTGTGAGCCGCGGTGACCAACCGAGTATCCCAAACCGAAGCAGAGCCCGCAGAGCACCACCAGGCCGAAGAAGATTGCCAGCAGCGTTCCTGAGCTTAACGTTAGCTCGGGATCGCGCGGTGGCGCCGGCTCAGCCCGCGGTTCGACAAATGGCGCCGTCATACCCTGTCCTCGGATTCACGCATTTTTTCAGAAATGCTACTCGTTCGATCTCGCCCGGGGACTTGAAAGGGCACTGCTTTGGCCGCGCCCTTTCAAATAGCCGTTACGGTTTAGCTGTCGTTCCCGTTCCCAGCGACCCTATTTTATTCAGCAGCGTCAACAGCTCCATGGGCAGCGGGAAGACGATTGTCGTATTCTTTTCCACGCCAATCTCGGTCAAAGTTTGCAGGTAGCGCAACTGTAGGGTCATCGGCTGCGTGGCCAGCAGCGCAGCCGCGTCAACCAGCTTTTGCGCGGCGTTGAACTCGCCCTCCGCGTGGATAATCTTCGACCGCTTTTCGCGCTCCGCCTCGGCCTGCTTGGCCATGGCGCGCAGCATCTGCTCGGGCAAGTCTACCTGCTTCACTTCCACCGAGATGACCTTCACGCCAAACGGCTCCGTCCGCTGATCGATGATGGTCTGAATCTTCAGGTTGAGCTTGTCGCGATGGCTCAGCAGCTCGTCCAGTTCCACTTCGCCCAGCACCGACCGCAGCGTGGTTTGCGCAAACTGCGAGGTCTGATACACATAGTTGGCCACTTTGATGGCGGCGTCGTTCGGGTTCACCACGTACAGGGTGACCACGGCGTTCACCTTGAGAGTGACGTTGTCGCGGGTAATCACATCCTGCGCCGGAACCTCCAGCACATCCTGCCGCAGGGAGATTCGCACCATTTGATCGAATGGGCGGAACACCAGGATGATGCCAGGCCCCTTCGGCACGGGCAGCGCGCGGCCCAAGCGGAAGATCACTCCGCGCTCGTACTCGCGCAGAATCTTGATGGAATTAATCAGGTAGAGCACAACGATGGCGATTACAACCAGCAATACAGTTCCCATTTCACTCCCCTCACTCAGCACGGATTGTACTAGAGCGGAGCCCCGACGCTGCGATCAACATCCCGCGGTCAACTCTATGCCGCGCTCTGCGAAATTCCGGTTGGCACAGCCGGAACCACATGCAGCAGGTAATTCTCATTCCCGGTTACGCGCAGCGGGGTTCCGGCGACAACGGGCTGACTAGCCACGGCCAGCCAAATCTCACCCTCCACCAGAACATGACCCTGAGGCGTAAGCGGTTCCATGGCCGAGGCGCGGCTGCCCACCAGCGCCTCAGCACCCAGCCGGGTCTTCAACTTGCGGGCGCGCATCGCCAGCCGAACAAGAAAAACGGTAATCAACCCAAACCCCGCGCTCACCCCGATCGCGATCGCCGGGCTGATTTCCATTTCCGGTACCGGCGCGGCAACCAGCGTAAGCGTCCCGAAGGTCAGGCAGACAATTCCCGCAATGGCCAGCGCGCCGTGACCGCCAAACTTGGCCTCCAGCATTAGGAACGCCAGCGCCGCCACCAGCAGCAGCACGGCGGTAAATCGGATCGGCAACAAGTCCAAGCCAAAAATCGCCAGCAGCACCATCAACGTGCCCAGCGCTCCTGGGACGATGGTTCCCGGCGTGTTGAACTCGAGATAAATCAGTAGCGCCCCAAACACCAGCATCAGCAGGGCGATATTCGGATTTACAAGCCAACCCAACAGATCGTCGCGGAGCGTCGGTTTCAGCAATTCAATCCGCGCCCCGGCAAGATGAAGCACCAGCTTCGACCCGTCGTTGCGTGTAATCGTGCGCCCATCGAGCGCAGCCAGCAGTTGAGTGTCATTATTGGCGATCACGTCGATTAGGTGTTGGTCCAAGGCTTCCTGCGAAGTGTAGGAATGCGACGACGACGCGGCAGCCAGGGCAGCCTCGGCGTTGCGGCCGCGCGCGGTCACAGAGGAGCGCAGCAAAGCTTCCGCGTCGTTCTCGATCTTCTGCATCTCGGTATCGTCGATCTTGCCGAGCTCCGCGACCACATGGGCCGCGCCGGCGTTCGAGCCAGGGGCCATAGCTGCCACATCCGCCGACTCCAGCAGATAAAATCCCGCCGACCCCGCGCGCGCCCCAGCCGGAGCCACGTACACAATCACCGGAACCCGCGAACCGAGGATCTCCTTGACCATGGCGCGCATGGAGTCGAGCAAACCGCCGGGCGTATCCAGTTCAACCAGCAGCGCCTGCGCGCCATCGGAATTGGCTTTCGCAATCGCCCGCTCCAGTTGTCCCGCGCTTACCGGCTGGATGGTGTCCGACAGCACCACCTTGTCCACAAGCGGTTGCTGGGGCAACGGCTGTTGAGCCGCCGCCGCCAGTCCCACCGCCGCAATCAATCCGATTGCAGCCGCAATCTCCCTTGAATTCCTGCGCATGGCTTGCTCCTTTCCTGCCGTCCTACTGCTTCGGTACTCCCCTGGACTCGATTTGCCGGCGCAGTTCCTGCGCCGCGCGGTTAGCAGGTTCAAGCTTCAGGGCTTCCGCGGCCTCTTTGCCAGCCTCGTTCAGGCGGCTGGCCGCAAGATCCACCCTGCCCAGCACCAGGTACGCATCGGCCGAGGGCTCCAGTTCCAGCGCGGTATGCGCCTCCCTTCGCGCGCCCGCCACATCTCCCGTCCGCTCACACACCTCGGCCAGCCCCACGTGCGCAACCGCCGCGCTTCTATCGGCCGCAACGGCGGCTTGATAGAGCCGCTCGGCTTCAAGCAACAGCCCGCGGTCAAGAAAATCATTCGCCTGGCTGGCCAGCTCCCGCGCCCGTTTTTGCGGCGTCAGGGCAGCTTGCCGCGCTGTATCCACCTGGTCCATCATCAGCGCCGCCTGACGGAAGGCTACAGCGTCGAAACTGCGCGCAATCCGCTCCAGCGGATCTGCCTTCGCATCCGCGCCCCGACTCGAATCACGACTCGAATCAGGACTCGAATCTGGCAAGCCAGCCGGTTGTTTCACCGGCCCTGTCCACGCCTTGTTCAGCTCCTGGGCCTCGGCGTCGTTGGGCCGCAAACGCAGACACTGCGCCAGTTCCGCCAGAGCTGCCGCGTTCTCTCCATGACGCTTTAGACTCACCGCCAGGTTGAAGTGGTAGTCGGGCGCGTTGGGGTCTGCGGTCTCCGCCTGCCTGAAAAGCGCAATGCCATCGTGGCCCTGGCGGCTCACTGCAACCCCTTCGTTATTCGCCACCTGGGCCAGCGGCAAAATGCGTGCCACGCCTGCAAACACCTTTTCCGCCGTGGAATAGTCGCCGAAAAACAGCAGCGACAGCCCGCGGTAAAAGCCCGCTTCCAGTACATCGGGATCGCCGCTGCTCACCTTGGCAAATGCCGCGGCGGCATCCTCGTATTGCTGGCCGTTATAATCTTCGCGTCCCAGCGCCATCCAGGCCTGGCTGTACGCCGGGTTGAGCGCCACCGCTTGCTTCAAGTGGCGAAGCCGCTCTGCCTGGTCAGGCTCGGTGATGCCGCGAACGTATTGCTCAAACGCGTCCAGGCGCATCCCTGCCCCTTCGGCCACAAACGTTTCCTCGGAACCGTTGAAGGCTGGATCGATCTGCCGGGTAAGCCTCCACGCCAGCGAGTCGAGTACCCCGATCAGGTCGCTCATCTCGCCCCGCGCATTTACCGGCTGGCTCATCCGCAGGTTCGGTACGTCCACCACCTGCGCCTGCACGGCAATGCCAACCCCGTCAGTCGTGAAACTGCCCACCACGATTGAGTCCGCATCCAGCGTTTGCGCCAGCTTCAGCGCCGTTGCGCGCGAAGGATGAAACCCCTGCGGCATGCCCAGATGATCGAGCGCATACAGCCTGTCCGCCCGGCTCATGGGCGCAAATCCCGCCGACGCAAACCGGCTGCCCAGAATCTCCGGCGCCGCCTCCCGAACCCATTCCAGGCTCGGCTGGCCGCTCCGGTTGTCAAACGGCAGCACCAGCAGGATGCGCCCGCGACTGTCGGCCGGGTTCGCGCTTGACCCCTCCGCCTGGCCATAAGCAGGCAATGGCCGAGCCTGAAGAATCAGGGCCAACCCGGTTGCAAGGCCAAAGCAGACGCCGGCAGCCGCCCGCCAAATCCCGCTAAATCGAGATGAAAAATGAATATGCACGACAGGCTGATTATAGGTCGTAAACCATGCAAGCGTCGGCTATCGCGGCCAACCCGGCATCCGCATCGACGCGTCCAACACACGATCGAACCGGATCAGCCCTATCCATTGCCCCTGATCCGCGCCCCTCCAGACCAGTGTTCCGCCCAGTGCTCTGGCAATCTCTTCAGGCAAAAGATCGTGGTGCAAGCCGAAAAACCGCTCGTCCAGCGCTTCGCTCCGCCGGCCCAGGCTCAGGAGCGGCCTCGGCGGGTCGTACTTGGTCGAGAACACCAGCGCCGCCGAGTATTTCTCCGGCTCTGCCGCAGCGCGCGCAATCTGCGGTGCCGTGAAATCCTCGATCCGGTAAACGTCGTACGGCTTCTTCAGATAGCCCAGCTCCGGCCGCGTCAGCTCATCGGTCATCGGCCAGGCCGAAAGCACCGTGGCTCCCGGATAGCGCTTGTTCAGTTGCGCGATACCGGCCAGATGCAGCCGGATCGCGTGCGCATAAGCCAGGTTGTCCTCCGGCGCAAACCCATACGGCGGATTGACGAACAACCCCAGCACAAATGCCGCCGCCGACAGCAGCGCCAACCCCTGCCAGAAAGGAACCCGCCGGTAAAATGTCGACACAACCAGCAGCAGCACTAGCGGGTACATGGGCAGCAGATAGCGTGTCAGCAGCGCTCCGCCCAGCACGCTGAAGAGCAGTGCATTGACGAGAAGAAGCAGAAGAATCCGCCGCAATGCCGGGCGGCCGATGCCCATCCGCTCATTCCCTTCCGCGTCCAGCCGCGGCTCCAGCAGCAGCCGGGCCGCGATGGCGATCAGCACCGGCACAAACAGATTCATATGCGCGGTCAGGTGCAGAATGCGATGCCCAAATGCTGCTAGAAAGCGCAGCGGTTCAAGGTTGGCCTGCGCGTTGTAACGCAAAAATTCCGGATTCCCAAACAGAAAGCCCGTCTTTGCAAAGTGCCAGCCGTACCAGGCCCCCAGCGGCAACACGCAACTCGCCAGCCACGCCGCCTCCCGACACAGCCTCAGCCGTGCCGGCGGCCTGGCCCGCAACCCCTCCACGATGCACACCAGAGCCAGCGTCAGCGGTACGGCAACGGCGGTCTCCTTCGACAGTACCGCCGCGGAGAACCAAAGCGCGGCAGCCCAAGGCTCGCGATCTCGCTCCGGCAGCGCGTAGACCAGCCCCCACAGCGTGCAGGCCGCGGCAAAAATATCCGCGTGAGCCAGCGAACTCTGCGCAAACCAAATGGGGTAGAGCCCTGTCAGAACCACGGTCCAGAATGCCACCAAGCCCACGCCCGTCAGCCGCACGGCCAGCCGCCAAACCGCCAACAGCCCCATCGCCGCCACCATCAGCACTGCCTCCCGAGTTACCTCGGGATAAAACCCGCTGACCTTCCACCACAACGCGAGATAGATGCTCTCAAGCGGCGGATGCGCATTGGTGAGCGTCGTGACCGGGATCAGCGATCCGGTGCGAAAAAAGTCCCAGGCCGCGGGAATGTAGTAGCCTGCCTCGTCCCAGTAATAGGGCAGCCGCAGCAATGTAAAGTGGCTGGCGTACAGTGCCGCAAACACCACCGGAAAAATCATCCAGAGTGGAAACGGCGCGTCTAGCCGCGGCGCGAGCAATTCTCTCAAACGCAAGCGATGGCTCCTGGGACCAATTTGAAGACTACGGAATCAATTCACCGGCCCTTGCGGAAAATTATGGCTCTGCGGCTCCAGGTTCAACACTCCAAAAGCCTGCTCGTACTGGGAAATGTTCTGTCCCAGCACGTTCCAAAGCGCCTTGGCCTGCTGCGGGCTTAAGAAAATCGACTGGTGGTTGCGGATGGTCACCTGGTCGGGGCTCTCGCTCAGAGCCAGGCCGAACACAAGCTGAAAATCCCACACACTCACGCGCACCTGCACGCTGTTGGCATAGGATTCCCGGTAGTCGGAAGTTTGGGCAACGTTCAAGTGTGGCTGCTGCGGATTTGGACTCATAGTCATTCCAGATTACTCCGGCCGGGCGGGAGACGTCGGATCCCAGTTGTCGCTTCCCCGCAGAAACACCGACGGCTCAAACCGCTTGGCCTGTTCCGGAGAAAGAAAATGCGTATGCGGGTCGCGATGGTCATGATTTGCGCCGGGCCCCGTCGAATTGAACTCCGAATAATTTGCGGTGTCGAGTGAATGCGTTTCGCCTGGGTGCCACTCACGCCAGCCTGCCGGATCGATGTGCGCGCCCATCTCCGTGTCGAGATAGACCACCGTTGCATAAGGCCTCCAGGGCCGCCCCAGAAAAACAGGGCCGGTCACCCCCGCGTCGGCAATGAGCTTGCACTTGGTGAGGACGTAGCCCGAATCTTGCTCGGGATAGCTTTTCGACTGAGCTGTGATAAATCCCCCAGCATGTGCCGTGCTATGAATCTCGCAGTGATCGAAGACGGCCTTGCTATCCCCAAAAATAAAATCAACATTCCCGGCGATGAAGCAGTCGGAAAAGTATTGCCGCGATGGAATGCAGACTTGCTTGTCGCCAGCGCAGGGGCGGTTGCCGGCATACACGGTATCCTGGTTGCCCAGCAGGCGAACATTGTGAAAAACAGCGCGGTCGCCGGTCACCAGCAGCGCTAGAGCCTGTGAACCTGCCGGAATTTGTTGGTGCGTCGCGTTGAAATCGTTCTGGAATGTAATGTTCTCCGCAACAAAATTGTCCGCCGTAACATTCACGGTAGCCGAATGAAGTGTCCCTCCATTCGCGCCCGCGCTCTTATCCATCACTACCACTGTCTTGCTTGCATCCTTGTTGGCGCTGCGCAGTTGAATGTTGTTCTTATCGACCGTCAGCACTTCGCGATAAGTGCCGGGAGCTACAAGCACCAATCCTCCTCTCGCGGGAGCCGCATCGAGCGCGCGCTGGATGGAGTAGAAATCGCCCGTTCCATCCGCCGCCACATACAAAGTTTCATCTTCCGGCGGAACCGTCCCAGCCATCTCCGGAGCCGTTGGCAGCGCGGGAAAAGGAACAAAGCGCGCATCGCAGTCAAGCGGCTTGCCGGGCGCGCCGATTGCCGTCTGCTGTACTGTCACATCTTCGCCCTTGGGCTCCAGATTGCCGCGCTTGCTTCCAATCGTAACTTCCGCATCCTTGACCAGCCAAGTCGAGTGCAGCTGGTCGTCCGCAAAAACATTGTCCAGCGTTAGTCCTAACTTATGCTCCGCATCCAAACCGAGAAACGTATAACTCCCTGCCGTAACTACATGGACGTTCTCGAGAACAACGTCGCGGTAGATAGGAAGCTGATCTCCACTGAAGGTCGTATACAGCGGCGTGAACACCAGTGGGTTCTTGGTATCGCGAATGCAAACGTCGCGATAAGTCAGGTTTTGCACCAGCCCGCCTCTGCTGCGGTCGGACTTGATGCGGATGCCGTTGTCCGCGTCGTCAATCGTCAGGTCTTCGACCAGCATGTGGTCAACGCCGCCGTTGGTTCCGCTCCCAATGGACATGCCGTGCCCGGAATAAAAGTGATTGTGCAGAATCGAAATGTTCTGAGCCGGCCCCGCCTTGCTCGACTTCACCGCAACATCGTCGTCTCCGGTGTGAATCCAGCAATTCTCAATCGTCACGTTGCGCGATGATCCCGGATCGATTCCATCCGTATTCCGCGCCGTCTTCGGCGTCATGATCTTCACGCCCCACGCCGTGAAACCATCCGTCTCGTTCACCCCGACGTGGAAGTTAGGCGAATTGCGCAGCGTAATCTTGTAGAGCGTGAACCCGTCCGCATGGCGTAGCGAAATGAGCGTAGGAACGCTCTGCTGCTTGTCCTCGATCTTCGCCTGGTGCGCCAGATCCCACCACGTCACATCCTGACCCATCAGCTTGGCCCCGCCCCGTCCATCGATGGAGCCTTCCCCCATGATCCCACTGTCCACGGCGCCGTTGCCCACAATCAGCGGCTTGCATCCGTGACCTTTTTCTGCCACCACACCGCAACTACCTGGAGTCAAGTCGTAAATGCGCGGATCGCGCGAAGCAACCAAGGACGTATTCGCATCCACCACTAGAGTTACGCCTGAATGCAACTGAAGGGGCCCGGTCAGAAAGACATTCTTCTGCCCCTTGGCGCGCAACACAACCGCATTGCCCGCTACGCAGTTGTCCATTGCATGTTGAATCCGCTCCGTATCAAGCTTCCGCTCATCGCCGGGCGAAATCACCCCGTGAACAGCGGCGATGCTGGCCTCCAGAGTGATGCATGCCGCGGGAATATGCGGTTCGCTGACCTTCCGCGCGTCTTGCGCAAAAGACATCGGGCGAGAAAGCACCAGAAGTACCGCGCAAACCGAAACGAGACGTAGAAATCGCAATTCAAACTCCTTTTGGCGCGAAGAAGTGCTGCGCCTCTTAACGGCGAGGATGAGCGCCGCCTAAGGCCGGCGCGGAATCTGCGCAATAATCCAGCGAACCAATTCTTTGCCGCCCGCATAGTTATCAAAGGTCGTGGGTAGCTTACGCCCGTCCGTGTATTCGTTGTAGAGCCACGGATCGACCGCTGCAAAAACAGTGCCCTTGCCGTACTTCGCTGTCGCCATGAGAATTCCATCACCGTCCTCGAAGGCCGTCACAGCCGGAGCCTGCACCGAAATGTTGCACGTATCTTTCATGAAAAGCGTATGGGGATCGTGGAAGATCGAACCGCCGCCCGGCACCGCCAGCTTCCCGGTCTCCCACTCATGCCCCAGCACGTGCTTGCGCAGCACGCTGTTGAAGTGAATGCCGAAGCGGTCCGCAATGAGATTGAAATGGTCCAGGTCGGTGTTGGCCGGATCGTTGGCAAGCAACATCAGCACGCCTCCGCCTTTGACCCATTCTGCAATCTGCGCTCCGTCCTGGGAATTCACATAATGCGGGTTGGGATTCTTTTGAAGCGTATCCGGCGAAGCAATGATATAAACCTGAGCCTGGTGGAGCGCCGAAACCGTCGGCTCTCTGTAGAGCGTCTTAGTTTGAGCGCCGAAGTTGTGGATGATATGGCCGAGCAACGAATAGCCATCGTTGCTCTCGTCGTTCCACTTGTAATGGAAGTAATCCTGCTGGCCAAATGCATCGAGCCGTTTCTGGCTGTTGAACCATGCGTCCACTAATACCGTGTCGCCCCGCCCCAGCTTTGCATTCTGAGCGTTCTCATTCTCCACGCTTGCCAGCAGAAACGGGCCCACTCCCTTGGGATCGTCAGTGACCACCTTTTCGCTGAGGTAATAGGCATAACTCCCATCGCGGTAAGGCTCGCCACCGAGCCCGCCAACCTTCACCGTTCCAGTTAGTGACACCGAGTCTCCAGGGCCACTTTGAACGAAGTGACTTAGAATCCCTTTGTATCCTCGCTCGGCATTGGACAGATAACTCTGCGGAAGATATCCTTGGCGCACGCCCCGAGCTAGCGCATAGACAATCATGCAAGAGGCCGAGGACTCAACATAGTTTCCTTTCGCACCTGCTCTATCCATCACCTGATACCACAGCCCTGAATCGCCGTCTTGCACCTTTGCAACCGCGGCCGCATCCCGATTGAGTTCGGCAACTAACTCCTTCCGCCCCGTATCCTGTTCGGGATAAAACGCGATCGTGTCTACCAGCGCCATCATGTGCCAGCCCATGCCCCTGGCCCAAAACTGCGATGAGTCTCCGGTCCTCTTATCGGCCCAGCGCTCCTGCTTCGACTCATCCCAGCCGTGATAAAGCAAGCCGGTCTTCGCATCGCGTGCATGTTCGTCGAGCAAAACGAATTGTTTGGTAATATCGCTGAACGCATCGGGATGATGAAACGTTGCGGCATACTCGGCGTAGAATGGCTCCGCCATATAGAGCCCGTCCAGCCACATCTGATTCGGATATCTCTGCTTGTGCCAGAATCCCCCTGACGGCGTACGCGGCTGATGCATCAATTGCTCGTAGAGCAGCGTTGCGGCCTTTGCATAACGCTCATCGCGCGTCACCCCGTACAACAGCAAGAGCTGCCGCCCGAGCAAGATGCTGTCCAGCTGATACTCTTCCGCCTTGTAAGTGGAGATTGAACCATCGGTGCCCACAAACTGGTCGACCGAACTCTTGATGTATGTGTAATAGCGGTTATCGGCGGTGTTGAACCACAGGGCATCCATGCCTCGCAGCAGCGCTCCCAGTTCGTAGTTCCAGGTCCAGCGCGCGCCAGCAGGCGCGAACCGTCCATCCGGCCAGCGCTCCATTGCCGCATTCGCTGCCCGCACCGACCAGAGCTTTTCTTGCCCATGCGCACACGAAAAACTCCCACTCGCCATTGCGGCCAACAGCATCAAGCAAACGATGTTACTGCTTCTACTCATTTTGTCTCCGGGCGCTCAGAATACCACGCGTCAAATCACCCGAACTGGAATGGCTGGCAACAACGGAAGAGGGGCTGGTTCCCCCAGCCCCTCTTCCGTCGAACACGCCGCGATAGTGTCTTAGAAGTTGATGTGCCCCGCGAATTGCCATTGACGAGGGTTGTTAGCCTGACCGGTCACGGCGCCAAAGGCTGTGCCGCTGCCGGTAAAGGATTGCCCGATCGAGCCGCCCGCACTGTTGCCGGAGGTGGTGCCGAACCAGACGTGGTTGGTGGCATTGAAGGCGCTGGCTTCAAACACGAACTTCACGTTCTCTCTATTCCACAGATCGAACGTGCGGCGAATCGTGGTGTCGATGTCGTAATTGCCGGGTCCGCGCAGGCCGTAGGGTGCGGTGCGGGCGGCATTGCCAATTACGTACTCATTCGTCAGCGGGCAAGGCGCCGTGCAGCCGGTGCCGCTTAGTGTAAATGCCGCCGGGTTGATGTATTGAGTCGAGCTCAAGTTAAGCCTGGTTGCGCCGTGGCCCCAGCCGCCGTTCTGGCGTGCGGAACCGCTGAAGCCAGGCGTCAGCACGGGCATGCATTGCTCGCCCACGGAGTTGCCGGAGCAAGTGGCTTGGACGATTGCCAGCGGGTTTCCACCGATGTAGGTGAAAATGCCCGCGAGCTGCCATCCTCCGGCAAGCGCGCTCACGAATGCGTTGCCGCCTCCAATGTGTCCCTTCCCGAAAGGCAATGCATACGTTGCTGTTCCGGTCACGTCCTGGCGCTGATCGAAGGTACTGAGTGAGTAATCAGCCTTGCCCTGCGCATAGGCCTTTCCATCGGCGCTGACATTTGCGGGGATGGCATAACCGGAGCGGAAGGTTCCGGCGTTGTCGAGGCTTTTGCTGAAAGTGTAGTTGAGCATCAGAGTCAATCCATGAGCCTCGCGCTGGACGATGGAAAGCTGCAAGGAGTGATAGTTGGAATTGCTGACCGCATCAACTTCGTCCGTGATGCCGGAGTACTGTGGAAAGGGCTTCAACATCTGGGTAAAAGGCTGGGTTGTTGGGAAGCTCGGATAGGGCAAGCTCAGTCCGTTCGCGGCCAGGTTCGCGGGGGTGGCGGTCTCGGTCAGGTTGGCCCCCAGTGACAGGTATTTGGGGTCCATCAGGTTGCCGTTGATCCCGCGCTCGGTGGTGCCGGTGCCCAGAATGTGGTGCCCCTCGTTGCCGACGTAGCTCACCGTAGCGGTCATATCTTTGGTGATGCTGCGCTGGAAGCCGAAGGACCATCCGGTAAACTCGGGCGCCCTGCCGCCAAACTTGGGATCGAGGTAGCCGAGCGTCGAGGAGATATAGTCCGGACTGGTGGTGGGCGTGGCAGTTGAATAGAACGTTCCGTATCCCGGATCGTAGATCGGCGGTGCGGCTATAGAATAGCCGACGCCTCCGAAGGTTGTATTGGTCGGGTCGTTGGAGTAGGTCAAGACTTTTTGGCCGGCTCTTGCGGCTAATGCCGGGTTACCGTTCAGATAGAACGCGGGCAGAACCACACCGGGGCTGGGAGGATTGGGAGCCGCTGAGTAGCCAAGTTCCAGAGCGGTGCCGGGCTGGGTTGAGTTTGCGGTGCCGCCCGTTCCGCCGCCGAGCGCGTAGTACATGCCGATAGAAGCGCGAACGACAGTCTTGTCGTTGACTGCATAGGCAAAGCCCAAGCGAGGGCCGTAGTTCTTGAGGTAATTCGAGATCGGAGTGACGCAATTGCAGCTATTCGTACCGCTGCCGTCAAACTGAAGCGCGCCCAGCGAGCCGGTGTAGGGGTTGGTGGCCGTTGGATTGATGAACGAGAAACGGTTCTGCATTTCGTGGAACGGCGGAAAGTAATCCCAGCGCAAACCTGCATTGATCGTCAGCTTGCTGGATATTTTGTAGTCGTCGTTCGCATAGACGGCAAACGGATGAAAGCGGGTACCGGTCTCAGTCGCGATCGGGGCGTATTCGGAATACGTCGACGAGTCCATTGCGCCAATCATGAAGCTGGCATAGTCCCAACCGGTGTTACTAGCGGCCGTAACGCTGTTCGCTTTGAAGCCCTCAGTCTCCTTGATAGCGGTTCCCAGAGTCAGCGGGCTCGTTCCTGTTTGGTCGGCCAGGAAGTTGTACTCAAGCCACTGATACTGGCCGCCGATCGTGATCGCGTGCTTGCCTTTTATCCACTGGACGTTATCCAGGAGAACGTAGTTGTTTGTGACGTTGCCCGCCGAGGCCGACGGCCCCCACTGGGTGATTTCGCTGAACTTGACGGTTGGGAAACTCGATGCGGCCTGCCCAACCGGCAGTCCAGTGATGCCAAATGCCGATGCGGCGAAAGCGGGGTTGAGCAAGGTCGGGTTAATGGCCGGTGAGTAGTACTGCATTGCCCCATACTTGAACTGATTGACGATTGAATTGCTGATCACGTAGGTGTGCTCGAACATGATGTCCTTGGTGATGGGCCTATAAATCTTGGCGGACTGGTAGGGAAGCGGCTCCAGGTTGGTGCTCGTAGCCGAACCTTGAACCGTGCCAATCAGCCCCTGGCGACCGGCGCCGACAATCACGCTGAAGTTTTGTTTGGCGGAGAGATTGAAGTCCAGGCGTTCCGACTGGGTCCAGTTGTTCAGGCCCCAATTGACGGAGCCCAGATAGTTGTTGGTAATACTCGAGTTGGAAACGGGGGGAAGATACTGCGCCATCGCCTGGGCGATGGGCGAAATCTCATTCGCCGGGATCACGTTTGCCCCCGTCTGCCCGTTGATTCCGGCGAGTTGACCCCCGGAACCGGCCTTATAGGCCGTGCGTGAGCAGTTTGAACTTGACACACAGGTCTGTGTGATCGGGTCGTAGATGGTTTGCGCGGTCGATTCCAGGGCCGGATTGAGCAATTCTGAGAAGTTGCCGGAGCGCATGAGCGTCGTGGGGACGGTGTAATAGGCCGGGTTAGTCGCCGTTATAAAGCGGTAGCCCAGAAAGTTACCGAAGAAAAAGATTTTGTTCTTCCAGATAGGGCCACCCAGGGAGACGCCATATTCATTCATGTGCTCGGGCTGAGGCTTGGTCGCATATAGGCCGGTCACGGCATTCTTGGCCGGAAGGAAACCAATGGCGTCAAAGGCAGTATTGCGCAACACGTCGTAGAGTGTGCCGTGAAATTGGTTGCCGCCGCGCTTGATGGTGTAGTTTTCTATGCCAAGCCCGCGATACTCGGCAGAGTAGGCAGAGGTTTTGAGCTGGAATTGATCCACGGTTTCGACGGAAAAAGCGGACCAGATGTACCGTGGATCGCCTGCCACCGAAACGGAGGTCATGGGAATCCCTTCGAGGTACATTTCAGAGGAATTCTGGTTGCCGTTGATCACCATCGGTTCATCTGTCTCGTTGTTCTTGGTTTCGTTGGCGGTCACGCCCGGCATGAGCGCGGCAAAATCCGTGGCCCTGCGCTGATCGTTCGCGCCGACAGCGCCCATCTCCAGCGGCAGGGACTGGTAAACCTGGCTTTCCATTGCGGAACCCAGCGTGGCATTGGCTGTCTCCAGCGGCGGAGGCTCGTCATTGACAGTGACGGTTAAGGTCGCCGATCCCACTTTCAGAGTCAGGTTGAGCGCGAGAACCTGCAGTCCGTCCAGGTGAAGGTTTTCCTGCGTGAGGTTCTCAAAGCCCGGAGCGGTCACTGTGACGATGTAGTCGCCGGGATCGAGCGGTGAGAGCGTGTAAAGGCCGGCCTTTGTCGTGGTGCGAACTGTCTCAGCGCCCGTTGCCACATTTCGCGCAGCTACTTTCGCGCCGACAACTACCGCACCAGTGGAATCGGTGACCGTTCCTTCGATTGTCGCTGTTCCGCCAATCTGCGCCTTCGCGCTAAATGCCGACATCACGGCAATGGCCAACAGAACCAGCCATCCCAGGCCCAGGCCGCGAAGCAACACGCGATGCGGTCTATTCGACAACGTGCTTGTATGCGACCGTCTTTCTACAGCTAGTTTTCTCATTGGAGCCTCCAGAGATTTTGTTTCGCCCAAGTTCTTTATTCCTTCAATCTTGAGCTCAGGAACATTGCGAACTCACGGACTGACTACCCATTGATTAGAAACGAACTTGTGGTCTGACCACGATCAAGCAAAGATTAGTCTCCTGCACAAGACCTGAAATGTCAAATGGGAAATCGGCGGCTCATTATGTTTCAATACGCGTGTTTTTTCGATTTCAATATGGAAATGAAAGATAATGTGCTCGTTAGATTGCAAAACCACGCCGGCTCAGTGTGGGATGTCGTCGAACCTCGCGATAGCTGAAACGATTTACTTCAGGCCCACAAAAAACAACCCCACAGTACCGCGAACCCCGTCCCGCGGCTAAGAGGCTCCCAGCCAAGACTCGCCCATCGGTCAGCGCAGCGAGACTCTTGCGCCCGCTTCCTGATCGATTGCCTGTCCCTCGGCGGCTTTAATGACCACGCCCGAGCCAGAAACTTCGGCGTATCCGATCGTCAATCCATGTTGCGCGCCGATCTTCACGTTGCGCAGAACCACGCCGGTAACGGGCGACTCCGGCAGCCCCACAATCGCTCCCGCCACGGCGCTTCCGGTGGCCGTCACATTCTCGAGCGTAATGTCGTGAAAGCGCGGCGTCAGCCTGGTAATCGGCTGGGCTGCTTCGCCCTCGGGGGGAAGAACCTTTGGATAATACTCGCTGATAATCAGCGCGTTCTTCACGTCCTTCATATCGATTTCGCGAAAGGTCAGATGGCCAACATCGTTGCCGCGATCGCGATTGGCCTTGACGCGAATCCCGTTATCGGTGCCCTCGAAGTGAATCCGCTCGGCGGTGATGTTCTCGGCGCCCCCGGCAAGCTCGCTGCCAATCGAAAGCCCGTGCCCGTGCAGAAATGTGCAATCGGTAATCGTAATTTCGCGGCTCGGGTCGTCCGGTCCCGGTGAATTGATCGGTCCCGACTTGATGGCAACGTCGTCATCGCCCACGTCGGCAGTAACGTGATCGATCACCACATGCGACGACGAAAACGGATCGATGGCGTCTGTATTTGGCGAGCGGGCCGGCGCCAGAATTTTGACGTTACGAACGATCACATCGTCAGAGTAGTAAGGAACCAACTGCCACATCGGCGAATTCTGAATCGTAACCCCCTCCACCCGCACATGCTTGCAATGGTCGAAAATGATCAGCTTCGGCCGCGGGTGGCCCGTCCCTAATATGCCCGCATCGCGAACGGAACGCGCCATCTGCCACCAGCTCTCACCGTTGCCGTCAATCACGCCTTCGCCTGTGATAGCAACGTTAGCGGCATTGGCCGCGCTGACCAGCGGTTGCAGGTCAGGCAGATGAAACATTGTCATCGCCGGATAGTCCGCGTGGTCGGGGGATCCGAGCAGCGTGGCGCCCTTATCGAGTTGCAACGCGATGTTACTCTTCAACACGATTGGAGCGCTCAGATACGTTCCCGCAACAAGTCGAACCGTCCCGCCGCCGTGTGCTTCGCACGCATCGATCGCAGCCTGAATCGCGGCGGTATCTTTTGTGACGCCGTCTCCCTTGGCCCCGTGTTTGCTGGGGTTGCATAAGTCGGCTGAAGCGGCCGCGCTGGCGGGAACTACCGCGAAGCCGGCCATCAGGGCCAGCACTGAAAGCAGGTGCAGGATCGTCGTTTTCTGTTGCATTAATGGAGCTCCTCGAAGGCGGTTGGCTTACTTTGCAAAACGATCATACGCCTCCAAAGGTCCAGTGGTCATACCACCCCAAAAGACAGTCCGCCGCCCCTGGCGTTCCTGAAATCCAAATTGTTTCTCGATTTTCCGCTCGTTGCGGTTCTTCCGTGCAGCTCGATGCTCAAATTCAATTGTTGGTGCGAAAGGGGGGACTCGAACCCCCATGGATTGCTCCGCCAGATCCTAAGTCTGGTGCGTCTGCCAATTCCGCCACTTTCGCATGAGCAACTTCCCGGCGATCTCCAGAATTCGCGGCGATTCCGGTGTCGCTTTGGATCGTCGATGACCTTTGAGTCGAACCGCTCCGTGCAATTCACATGCGGCCATCACCAGTCTAGTTGCGAAGGTGTGCCATTTGCAATGCTGGATGATTGCCGTGCGGCCGGGAGGCCTGCGGATGTTCGCGTAAGCTATAGAGGGTGTGTCAGGGGTGCTTTTGAAGCATCGGGCATTTGTAACTTACGCTTTTCGCAGCCTGAATTTAGGAACCCCAAGCGGCCATGGCGCATCCTTTTAGAAGGACCAGATGAATCCAATCATTGCGACCGACAAGGCCCGCCAGCACGCCTTCCAACAGACGCTCAAGAGCGCCGGCCGCACCATGCACGTCAGCGAGATTCTCAAGCTCGCCCTGGAAAGCTTTCGCGCCAGCAAGATGCGTTTTGCGCTGACCGCGCTGGGCATGGTGATTGGCACCGCCTCGCTCATCTGGGTCGTCACCATCGGAATGACCGGCAAGCAATACATCTTGAAGGAACTCCAAAAGATCGAGACCAACTCCGTCGAGCTGGAATACGCCGGCGGTGGTGCAACGGCCGCGGAGCGTGTTCTCTACAACGACTCCCTTACCATCGACGACGAAAAGAACGTGGTGAATGGGCTGCCTGGTGTGGTGTATGCCTCGCCTGTGCTTGAGATGCACGACCGCATCAACTTTGGCGGAGGCGTGGTCAAGGATACGCTGGTGCTCGGCGTCAGCCCGCAATACCAGAACATCCGCAACCTGCTCGT